>CAZUAH010000342.1:0-14653 GCA_964617665.1 uncultured Pirellulaceae bacterium | reverse complement strand
AGACGATCGAAGCGGGACGTATCGCGGCCCAGCAGTACGTTCGGGGCGAGGGGCGGTTGTACATTAGGGTTTTCCCTCACAAGTCGATTACCTCGACCCCATTGGAGACACGAATGGGCAAGGGCAAAGGCGAGCCGGAACATTGGGTCGCTTCTGTCAGGCCCGGGACGGTTCTCTACGAGTTGGGCGGCGTTACTGAGGAGCAGGCCAAAGTCTGTTTCGCTCGCTTGGCCCACAAGATGCCGATTCCGGTGCGTTTAGTGAAACGTCGCACCGCTTAACCGGAGGAAACAGAGACGATGAAGTCCGCTGAACTGCGTGACATGAGCGATGAGCAACTGACGCTTACGCTCAAAGAAACGTGCGAGAGCCTGTTCCGTTTGCGAATCCAAGCGCAAACCGAACGACTGGATGCTCCCAGCGAACTGCGGCGCAACCGCCGCCTGATCGCCCGGATCAAGACGATTCGGCGGGAACGAGAACTTAAAGCAGCCAACGCAGACGAGAAGTAACAGTCATGCCAAAAAGAGTTGCCGTAGGCGTTGTAACCAGCGACAAGATGACCAAGACGCGAGTAGTCGAGATCCCTCGCCTGGTCAAGCACCAAATGTACGGAAAGTACGTGCGACAAAGAACCGTGTGCTACGTGCACGACGAGGCCGAGGAATCGGCCGAAGGCGACACGGTGGAGATCATCGAATCGCCTCCGCGATCCAAGACGAAACGCTGGGAACTGGTCAAGGTCATCGAGAAGAGCCGTGCCGTTGATTTGGCCATGTTGCGGGCGGCGGCCAAAGAGGGCGAGACCGAAGAGGAAAAGCAATGATTCAGCAAGAGACTCGCCTGCAGGTGGCGGACAATACAGGTGCGCGTGAGGTCCAGTGCATCAAGGTGCTGGGCGGCTCGCGCAGACGGTTTGCCGGTTTGGGCGACGTCATTGTATGCAGTGTCAAGAACGTCATTCCCGGCAGTGAGATTAAGAAGAAGACCCTGGTTCGAGCGGTAATCGTACGCTGCAAACAGCCGACTCGACGGACCGATGGGAGCTATATCCGCTTCGACAGCAACGCGGTTGTAATCATCGATACGGATAGGAATCCCCGAGGTACACGTATTTTTGGTGCTGTTGCTCGCGAGCTGCGAGAACGTAATTTCATGAAAATCGTCAGCCTTGCCAGTGAGGTGCTGTGATGCATATCAAAGTAGGTGACATGGTGGAAGTCATCTCTGGCGATGACAAAAGCGAACGAGGCAAGGTGAGCTCCGTCGATGGGCAGGCCGGTAAGGTCGTCGTTGAGGGCGTTAATCGCGTGTACAAACACATGCGGCGAAGCCAGCGAAACCCGCAAGGCGGGCGTCTGTCGAAGGAGATGCCGATCGACGCCTCGAACGTGATGGTCATCTGCCCAAAGACGAATAAGCCGACACGAGTCGGATACCGCTACTTGGACGATGGCAGCAAAGAACGTTACGCGATAAGCAGCGGAGTTTCGTTGAGCTCGGTTGGTCCGGCCAAGGAGACCCGTGCAAAGAAGAAGGCGTAAGCGGCGATGCGTCAGAGTGTGCTCTGACAGGTATCGGCAACAAAGGGCAACAGACTGGTTGCCGCGAGATTTCCTGACTTACGGGAAAACGGAAACATGATTCCTCGGTTACAAGAGAAATACGAAAAAGAGATACTCCCGGGCTTGCAGGAGGCATTAGGGCGGACGAATCGCCTGTCGCTTCCCCGACTGGAGAAGATCGTCGTCAATATGGGCGTGGGCAGCGCGACCCAGGAGAAAAAGCACCTGGAATCCGCGACGGCTGCGATGACCGAGATTACCGGCCAGAAGCCAATTATCACGCTGGCTCGAAAGTCGGTGGCGGGATTTCGCCTCCGCGAGGGCATGGCGATCGGCTGCAAGGTGACCTTGCGTCGCACGCGGATGTACGAGTTTCTCGATCGTCTGGTCGCACTGGCCCTGCCGCGAGTCCGCGACTTCCGCGGCTTGAGCAGGACTGCCTTTGATGGTAATGGGAACTACAGTCTGGGGCTGTCCGAACAGCTTGTGTTCCCAGAGTTGAACCCGGACAAGTATCTCCTCACTCAAGGGATGAACATTACCTTGGTGACGAGCGTTTCCAGCGACGAAGACGCACTGGAAATGCTCACCCGTTTCGGCATGCCGTTTCACCGAACGGAGGATGATGCCGCAGCGGCGTGATGATAGTGCATGACATATGTGGCGCTGAGGCAGTACTCGGCGATTAGGAAGTAGCGTTGCTTTCAATACAAAGAACCGTTCCAACAGACAGGTAGACGTCCGTGGCTAGTAAATCGAAGATTGCGAAGGCTCTTCGCGAGCCCAAGTTCTCAACCCGCCAAGAACGGCGGTGCAAGATGTGCGGCCGGCCGAGAGCGGTCTACCGCAAGTTTGGTATTTGCCGCATTTGTTTCCGCAAGTTGGCGGACCAGGGATTGATTCCTGGCGTTCGAAAGTCGAGCTGGTAAAGGGAGAGTCCAACCACCATGATGACCGACCCGATCGCCGATATGTTGACCCGCATCCGTAATGCGGTTCGCGTCGAGCGGCCTTTTGTTGACATGCCCATGTCCAAGGTCAAACGGGGTTTGGCCGATGTCCTCAAGCGCGAGGGCTATATCTGGGACTGGCAGGAGGTCGATGAATCGCCGGTGTCTCAGCTCCGGATCGAACTCAAGTACGGCCCCAACGGCGAGCGTGTCATCCAAAAGATTCGCCGGGTCAGCAAACCCGGACGCCGCGTCTACAGCAAGGCCCGTGACTTGCGTCCGGTGCTGAACGGCCTGGGCATTACCATTATCAGCACCAGCCGTGGCGTGATCAGCGATCGCGAGGCAAGGCAACGCAAGTTGGGCGGCGAAGTATTGTGTGAAGTCTGGTAGCACCGAAGGTATTGGATTGCCATGTCCCGTATTGGAAAGAAACCCGTGCCGATCCTTGACGGTGTCAAGGTATCGATCGACGGTCGCAAGGTGACTGTGGAAGGCCCAAAGGGGAAGCTCGATTGGGAACATCGCTCGGAGATCAGCGTCCGGATCGATGAAGAGGCCAAAGAGGTCGTCGTGGAGAGGCACAGCGAGGATCGTGCGTCGCGGTCTTTTCATGGCCTGACCCGCTCGTTGATTAACAACATGATCATCGGTGTGAAGGACGGATACGAGAAGCGTCTTGAGATCGTAGGCGTTGGCTACGTGGCAGCCGTCCAGGAGGGTCGGCTGGAACTTCGTGTCGGCTTCGCCAATGAAGTGCACAAACCGATCCCCGAGGGGCTCGATGTCAGTTGCCCGGACCAGACGCACGTCTTGGTCCGCGGTTGCGACAAGCAACAAGTGGGCGAGTTTGCGGCGGAAGTAAGGGCAATTCGAAAGCCGGAGCCGTACAAGGGCAAAGGGATTCGTTATCAGGGTGAATACGTCAAGATCAAACCGGGCAAGGCAGCCACATAACAGACCGCCTGCGCGGGGCCGCCTGCGTTGACGTTCCTCTTGACGCGACGGGAACAAGCTACTGATCGGATTTGAACTGTGAACAGACAGAAAGAAATCAACAACCAACGCCAACGCCGCCGCCGCCACGTGCGGAATAAGGTCCGTGGCACGGCCGAGCAGCCCAGGATGTGCGTCCAACGCAGCCTGAAGCATATCGGCTGTCAGATCATTGATGATTTGACCGGCAAGACTTTGGTTTGCGCCAGCACCCGAGACCGGGAGCTGCGCGACGAAGTCTCGTACGGAGGCAATAAGGACGCCGCGGCAACTGTCGGCAAGGCGATTGCGGAGAAGGCCCTCGCGGCGAACATCAAGGAAGTCCGGTTCGATCGGGGGCATTGCAGTTACCACGGTCGAGTCGCTGCATTGGCGGATGCCGCCAGAGAAGCGGGGTTGACCTTCTAGGCTTTTTTCATGCAGGTTTGGAGAGATTTGCGGGCGGGTACGTCCGTGACCTACTGAATCGGGAGCAATTGCACCGTGTCGACAGACGCAGGCTTCAGCGAAACGATCGAGAAAGTGGTGAAGATCCGGCGATGTGCCGCCGTGGTCAAAGGCGGACGCCGTTTCAGCTTCGCAGCGATGACCGTGGTCGGCGACGGCAACGGCAAGGTTGGCTGGGGCTACGGCAAAGCCAACGAAGTTCCGCCAAGCGTGGAGAAGGCTAACAAGCAGGCCAGCCGTGAAATGGTGGAAGTGTCTATCGTGGAAGGAACGATTCCGCACCTGATCAAGGGACGTTACGGCGCCGGTAAGGTAATCCTGGTTCCGGCTGCCCCCGGTACCGGAGTTATTGCCGGCGAAGCCGTCCGCGCGGTGTGCGAGGCGGCAGGCATCAAGAACATCCTGACCAAGAGCTACGGCACGAACAACCCGATCACACTGGTCAAGGCGACGTTCGATGCGCTCGCCCGGCTGCGGACTCGCCAGGAAACGGAGCGATTGCGAGGAGTTTCGTTGTCATGAAATTGAACGAAATAAACCAGGGCATCCGCAAGCACAAGAAGCGGCGGCGAATCGGACGCGGTACGGGTTCCGGACTGGGAAAGACGTCTGGTCGCGGCCATAAGGGACAGAAGTCCCGAGCCGGGTGGTCCAGCCATCCAGCGTTTCAGGGCGGCACCATGCCCTTGGTGCGACGCGTCCCGAAGCGGGGATTCAATAATCGTTTCGCGTTGACCGTCGTGACTGTGAATGTCGGCGACCTGGAACAAGCGTTCGACGCAGGCGCGGAAGTAACTCCGGAAACCCTGCGCGAGAAGTCATTGGCTAAACGGCGTTATGATGTGCTGAAAATCCTTGGAGACGGCGAACTGACCAAGAAGCTCAAGGTCTCGGCGCACCGATTCAGCAAGACGGCGCAAGAGAAGATCGAGAACGCAGGTGGCGAAGCGATCGTGCTCGCTGGGAAAAAGCCGTTGGTTCGAGAGAAGATGAAGAAGAAAACATAGGGGGCATGGCACGGACGGCCAAGGCCGAATAGGCATCTGACGACTCTATGTGTCTCGCGTCTATGGTCACGCGACAATGGGACAGGAAAGGACGGATCTAAGCCATGTGGGAGAAGCTTCGCGTCGTCTTCACGATTCCCGAATTGCGCCAAAAGATCTTCTTGACTCTCATGTTCCTGGCCATCTATCGGGTCGGATGGCACATCCCCTTGCCCATCATAAATCAAGAGGTGATGCAGCGGACCACGGAAGGGCAAGGAGGCATGGCCGACTTTGTTGACCGTGTTGCCGTGTTCAGCGCCAGTAATCTCCGCCAAGCCACAATCTTCGGCCTGGGCATTATGCCCTATATTTCTGCGTCGATCATCTTTCAGTTGTTGGGAAGCGTCTGGAAGCCGATTGAGGATCTGAAGAAGGAGGGCGAAACCGGGCGAAAAAAAATCAACGAATACACGCGCTACGCAACGGTAGTGCTATGCCTGATACAAAGCTGGTTCTACGTCAAGCTGTACTTAATGGCGCAGACCGGAGGCGCTGGAGACGGCTTGATCGATCGGGCCTTTCTGACAGATGGCCAACTCTCGTTTGGCTGGCAGATTACCGCTGTGCTGACAATGACCTGCGGTACCATCTTCCTTATGTGGCTGGGCGAGCAGATCGACGAATTTGGCATTGGCAACGGCATCAGCTTGTTGATCATGGCCGGCATTTTGGCCCGGATGCCCAGTGCACTCGGTGAACTGATTCGGGATGCTGAGTTGGAGTTGGTCGGGATAGGCGCCAGCAATATCGGCGTGGAAACGTTGATTATTCTGGCGGTCCTTTTTGTCGCGGTAGTTGCCGGCGTGGTATTCATTACGCTGGGACAGCGCAGAATTCCCACGCAGAGCGCCAAGCATGTCCGCGGTCGGCGCGTGTACGGCGGAACTAGGCAATACCTCCCGTTGCGAGTGAACCAAGCCGGCGTCATGCCGATCATCTTCGCGAGCAGTCTGCTGATGCTGCCGGCAATGCTATTCGGTATGTTGGGTAATATTTTCACGGGTGCGTCGAACACGTTTGCTCAACTTGGTGACATATTCGGGGGTGGAACTTCCTTCGTTTACAACATGATGTACGTGGTGTTGATCTATTTCTTCTGCTACTTCTGGACTGCGATCACCTTCAATCCGAAGGAGATGTCGGAGAACCTCAAAGACTACGGGACTTTCATTCCCGGGTACCGCCCAGGAAAACGCACCGCCGACTACCTGGAGAAGGTAATGGTGCGAATAACATATGTTGGTGCGGGCTTCTTGGCATTGGTCGCCATCATCCCAACCGTCATTTCGGGCTCGCTGGGAGTGAGCTTTTCAGTCGCATCCTTTTATGGGGGGACAGGTCTCCTCATTGCGGTCAGTGTCGCGTTTGATCTGGTACAGAAGATCGACAGCCACCTTGTGATGCGCAACTACCGCGGATTATTGGAGGGCTAAACTTGCCACCCCTTGTAAGAATTGTGCCTGTGACCCTATATTGCAATGTTTATCTAGACTCGCTGGGAGCCGAGCGATGAAAGTACGAGCGAGTGTTAAACGGATATGCGAGAACTGTAAGATCGTTCGCCGCAAGGGGCGAGTTTACGTGATTTGCACCAATCCGCGTCACAAGCAACGTCAAGGTTAGTAGAGAGGATTTCCTGCTCATGCCTCGTCTTTTGGGTGTTGATATACCGAACGACAAGTCAGCGGCTGTTTCGCTGACATACCTGTACGGCGTCGGGCCGAAGACCTCTCGCTCGCTTTGCCATAAGGCTGGGATCGATCCACAAAGGAAGGCACGCGAGTTGGCGGATGACGAGTTGAGCCGTCTGGCAGCGTTGCTGGAACGTGACTATGTCGTTGAAGGTCCGCTTCGACGACAAGTGCAGCAGAACGTTAACCGTCTGCGCGACATCAAGTGCTACCGCGGGATTCGCCACCGATTGGGGCTGCCGGTGCGAGGACAGAGGACACGTACCAACGCGCGGACACGCAAGGGCCCCAAGAAAACAGTGGCTGGCAAGAAGGGCGTCAAGGATCTGCGGTAAGCGATCCATTTTGTCTGATATTCTCAAGCCCATTTGGACACACAGATATTCTGTAATAGAGGAGTAGATCGGCGGTGGCCAAGAGTAAAAAACGAAAACCACGTCGCAATGTAACGGTCGCTATCGCCCATATCCACGCTACCTTCAACAACACGACAGTGACGATCACGGACACGAAGGGCGATACTCTGTGTTGGTCAAGCGCCGGTACTTGCGGCTTCAAGGGCAGCCGCAAGAGCACGCCTTTTGCGGGCCAAATGGCTGCGCAGCAAGCGGCGGAGAAAGCGGCGAAGTTCGGCGTGAAGGAAGTCGAAGTGCACGTCAAGGGACCGGGATCGGGTCGCGAGAGCGCAATCACAGCGCTGCAATCCGCTGGCTTGACGGTAAGGTCCATCGAGGACTGCACTCCTATTCCGCACAACGGCTGCCGTCCCAGAAAGAAGCGTCGCGTGTAACGAGTCACACTTGTTTCGCGCGGCAACTACGGTCGCACTTCTAGAGGCCCGGAACGACTCACTGAAGGAGGAGGTCCAAATGCATATTCGCTGGCGTGGACTCGAATTGCCAAGCGTTGTGACTTGCGATGTCGATACCCTGACATCCACTTACGGTAAGTTCACGGGTGAACCGTTTGAACGCGGTTTCGGCGTGACGATCGGCAATAGCCTTCGCCGCATCCTGCTTTCCAGCCTGATGGGCAGCGCGGTCACACAGATCAAGATTCGCGGCGCACAGCACGAGTTCACGACGATCCCCGGCGTGTTGGAAGACGTCACCGATATCGTTCTGAATGTGAAGTCGCTGGTGGTCAAGAACCACAGCGAGTCCACGAGAGTGATTACTGTTGAGAAGAATGAGACTGGTGTCGTCACGGGCCGCGATGTCCAGACAGACATGGATGTCGAAGTCATCAACAAGGATCATGTCCTAGCGACGTTGACTGACAGCGTGCCGTTCATGATGGAGATGGTTGTGGAGAATGGCCGTGGTTACGTGCCGTCCTCGGAGCACAGTTCTGCGGATCACGAAATCGGCATTATCCCCATCGACGCCGTCTACAGTCCGATAACGCGTGTCCGTTACGAGGTCGAAGAGACTCGCGTAGGGCAGAAGACGAACTATGACAAGCTGACCCTGGAAATCTGGACGAATGGTTCGGTAAATCCGGAAATGGCCCTGGTTGAATCAGCCAAGATCTTCCGGAAGCATATGAACCCGTTTGTACAGTACAACGAGTTGGGCCCCCGCGTCACGGCACCGCCCCGCACAGGCGGTGGCGGCGTGGACGCTGTTCTGGAGTCCAAGCTGAACATGAGCCTTGCGGAACTGAAGCTGTCCGTTCGAGCCATGAACTGTCTGGAATCGGAGAACATCAACACGGTACGCGATCTGGTGCAGAGAAACGAGGATCAACTGCTGGAGGTTCGGAATTTCGGAGAAACGACGCTGAACGAGGTGGGCGCCAAGCTGACCGAACTTGGCCTGCATCTTGGCATGAGGCTCCCACCTCCGCCGTCAACCCTGATCCACTAAGACGGAACGCTGAGGCACGCGACCCGCCTGGACCATTCAGTCGCGGGTACGCGAGCAGTGAGCGTCACGAAACACGAGTCAATAAGAACACAATCATGAGACATAGAAGACGAGGACGCGTTCTTGGCCGGAGCCCAAGTCATCGAAAGGCCATGTTGCGCAACTTGGCCAGCGCCCTGTTCTTGACCGAGCGCGAAACGGATCCGGACCTCGACAGGAATATTCCCAAAGTGAAGGGCCGTATCGTAACGACCCTCCACAAGGCCAAGGAAGTGCGGCCGCTGGTGGAAAAATGTATCACCATCGCTCGCCGGTCATTGAAGCATGAAGCGGAAGCCGAGGAGTTTGCCACAGATGCGGACCGCGGTTCTGATCGCTGGAGAGAGTGGCGAGGCAGCGACGAATGGCTTCAATGGAACAAAGCCATTGCCCCAGCCATCACAGCTCGCAGACGTGTGCTTCAGCTGATTGGTGACAAACAGGCCGTGCAGGTGCTGTTTGATGATATCGCCGAGCGTTTCGAAGACCGTGACGGTGGCTACACTCGCATCGTTCGGCTGGCCAAGCCACGGTTGGGCGACGCCGGCCAGCGAGCGATCCTCGAATTTGTCGGTGTTCACGACCGCGTGAAGCAGGAAAGCGAGAAGCCGGAATTCGAGGCAGAAGAGGAAGCCGCGCCGGACGCCGAAGACGAAGCACCGGAGACGGAAGCTGAAGACACCGGTGATGAGGAAGTCGCCGAGACGGAATCGGAGACGGCGGAGGCGTCAGGCGAAGACTCGACTGACGACGATTCGGCAGAAGAAAAGAAGGAAAACGCGGACGAGTAGAAACTCCACGGCTGCGTACTCCAGCCGCGCGCGTTAGTTGCGTCACTCGGATAAGGATTGGTGATGAGTGGCCAAGCACATGGAAGGGCTCCCACTCGCGGTCCAACGTACCGGCGCCAGCCCACTGGATTCGGTTTTACCGTCCACATGAAACGGCTTTGCGATGATGTTATCGGTCGCACGCCGCAGCTCGCACACATCGACCTTCATCGTGTGGCCCTTTCTTTTGCCCAGACTCGCAAACGCACGTCTTACGGGCTGCACGCGTCGCTGACTCCGATGCGATTCGAAGGCGGCTCATTGACCTGCCGCCGACGTGGACAGGAATATGCCGTTCAGAGGCTGTATGACCGGCGCGGCCGCGAGTATCTCTACATCCTCACTTTCTACCTGCCGCGTTTCATGGATCTCAGTTTCCATGACAAGCTGACAACGATATTCCACGAATTGTGGCACATTAGCCCCGACTTCGATGGCGATCTGCGCCGGCATGACGGGCGCTGCTACGCCCACACACATTCGCAGAAACAGTACGACGCGGAGATGGATCGATTGGCGCAAGCGTGGCTGGCGGCATCGCCGCCGGAGCATCTCTACGGTTTTCTGAAGTTGGATTTTTCCCAGTTGCGCACCAATCACGGCAAGGTGTTCGGCGCAAAGATCCCTCGCCCCAAGCTGGTGCCGATTGGTTGAATATCTGGGAACGATTAACCCCCAGATATTCACACGGCACCAAACATCTTCACTGCTGTCGCATGCTGGGCGATGCGTCGAGGGATTTCCTTAAAGCCTTTGGCAAAAAACACTTGCGACGAATGGCGACCGGTCGCAAGTCCACCTCACGGCACTTTGGCATCGCAGTTGCTTATTCAGACTGTTGTTCTTCAGTCTCTGTGTAGCCGAAGTCACATCCTTGCAGTTCTCTCGCGAAATGGAGTTCACCATGGCTGATCAGTCCTGTTGCCGTTCTGGAGCCGACGGATGCGTCGACCTACTACCCTGGGCAGACCCGTACATCGTACAGCTATTTGCGGAGGCGGGCATAGTCACGGAAACACGAAAGGCGCGGTCGCCACTGAAGAATGCTTGGCAAGACGCCCGAGCGGCATGCGGTACCGAGGTCGAAGCCATGTCTTACGGCCGGACTCGGCGAGTTAGACCGACGGAGTTACGTCGTCCGGTCTCTCGAAGGCGTAGAACTGAATCTGCACGCTCGTTGGCTCGCTGCAAGGTGCCGGTAGCTTGACTTCCAGGCCGGCACCGAACACTTCGACCATCGATGGTTTGATCTTCGCCATCGGTCCGTCGATCTGGTCCGTCGTTAACTCGGGGGCGCGCTCCAAGGGCGGACAAAAGGCAATGTGAAGGTTTTGGTGTCGCTGGCCCATCGCAAAATCACACCGCACAACGCCAAACACCGCCTCCACGCCGTTTTCATCTCTTCCTCGCGTAATTCGCTGAGAAACGTTCGAAGATAACAGCTCGAATCCGTCGTCCTCGTCCGGTTCTTCCAGCATCGAGCCCTCGTGAATCGCAGCCGCGGAAAGCTCACGTGCTGTTTCGTCATTTGTTGTCGGCACATCTTCGCGTTGGCGTGTGTCTCTGCCCCCACGTGCACGACTTAGGCGAACAAGACGGCGGTAATAGGGTGCCCAACCGACAAACTCGCCTGCGACGAAGATGCACCAAAAAAACACCAGCGACACCGTCTCCGTGCCTCTCACTGACATGGACGCAGCCAAGCAGAACACTGCAAGACATAGAGTCCCATCAAGAAGAAGCGTACGGCCGTGCGGCGACATCGTGTTCGGTCTGGATAAGCGTCGCCACGTGCCTCGAATGCCGGCAACCACAGCCGTCACCATAGCGGCAAGTACGATCAGTGCCTCCGGCGCCAGCGCGTGCCCGAACGCTCCAGCCAGCCGCCGAAGCAAAAAGATACCGGACAAAAGCAGCAAACACCCTGCAGCCGCGATAAGGACCAGCCTCGCCAACATGATTTGCTCGCGCGACGCAGTCCAGACGCTCCACGTGTCAGTTGCTGCCGATGGAGTCTCCACAACGATCACCTCTACCGAATCAGCGGCCTTATTGACTGAACAACATACCTTCGTATAAACCGCCGGGGGACTGCAAGTCAAGACGCATTGGCAACAAAATGGGGTAGTTGGCGAGGGACCATTGGGTTTCCACCACGGACCGACTCGCCGTATACTAAACGGGTGTCCAGAACAGACTCCTAGGGCGGATCTCCAGATCCGTCGTACAGGGTCAGGGCAAGCGTCAACTGCTGATTCTCCACCGCGATCGACCTGGAAAGGGATCACCATGCCGGCCGACTGGGGCGATGGGCCGCAACGATTTCCTACCACCTCGTGGTCTCTCGTGGCTCTGGCGGCCAATGAAACCGACCACTCTGTTCGAGAAGCTCTGGGGCAACTGTTGACTCGCTACCTCCCGGCACTTCGAGCCCATTTGGTCTGCTCGAAAAGGCTGGCGCCCGACAAAGCCGATGATGTGGTCCAGGACTTCGTGGCCAAGAAGATACTCGAGAAGGACTTGGTCGCCCGGGCCGACCGTGATCTCGGCAAATTTCGCACTTTCCTTCTCACTGCGCTCGACCGTTTCCTGCTGAATCAAATCCGCGATGCGGCTGCCAAGAAGCGGGCCGCCGACGAAGGTTCGGAGGACCTCGGCGAACGGGCTGAGGTGGTAACGGCCAACTCTGGGCCTTCCGATGCATTTGACGTCGAATGGGCGCGTGGCGTACTAGCCGAAGCGGTCAAGCGAATGCGAGATCTTTGCGAGAATACGGACCGCCTGGAGGTTTGGGGGGTGTTCGAGTTGCGCATTCTCGATCCGATCCTAAAGGGGGCCGAACCAGCGGATTATCGCGAACTGGTTGAGCGTTTTGGCTTGCGCTCACCGAGCCAGGCATCGAACGTGATGATAACGGGCAAACGTATGTATGAGCGAGTGCTGCGTTCCGTCGTCGCCGAGTACGCTCGCGATGAACGCGACATAGATGAAGAGATTGACGAGTTGCGGGAAATCCTCACTCGATCGAAGCGGACCCTGCAGCAACACGCGTGGTGATCATGAAACACGATGACTTCTCACAAGTCGACCCTGTGTCGCTGGCGGACTTGATGGATTGCCGGAGCACCCGGGAAGAAGCGTGGTCCGCGAGCGACTTGGAAGCCATTCTCGAACATCAACTCGACGCGGACGTACGGTTTGATCTGGAACGGTCCGACGAGGCCGTGGGAATCGCTCTACCTGGAATGCTCCAATCGGCGAAGCCGCCGATACAGAGCTTTCGTGATTTGTTCGAGCATCCGCAGCCGCCGATCGAACTGCTTGACCTGACACGTCGGTTCGCAAAGGCATGTCGTTCGCGAGGCGGCAGTCCGCTACCGGCGGGAATTGCCACCATACTGTATCTCGCGAGTATTGCGACGGCTATGATCAAACGCAGGCATCGCCTCACCGCTCTGACCGATGAGGCATTATTCAACGCATTTGACTGGGCCTTCGAGCAGAGTTGGTTGGACGAGTCCACGCGACGGCTTCTGCGTCAGGGTCGTGACGCGTTGGAATCACACGGATCGAAAAGTGATGTCTGACGACAATTGCCCAAACCGTGAACGGCTGATGGACTTCCTCGCGGGTGTGCTGCCCGAGGCTGCTGCCGATGCCGTGAATACTCATATCGGCAGTTGCCAGGTTTGCCAAGCGGTACTGCAAACGATCCACGAGAACGGCGAAACGCGGCGTCCACAGGCGGCGCCACCGCCGGGCGGCGGATTGCCCGACATGTCCGCGAACCAACCTGCGGTCAAGGGGCAACTCGGCGAATACAAACTGCTGGAGAAGCTCGGACGCGGCGGGATGGGCGTCGTCTACAAAGCGCTGCACACCGAGTTGGATCGAGTCGTCGCGGTCAAGGTGTTGCCACTTGGACACGTGGATGACGAACAGGCTGTGGCGCGATTCAAGCGGGAAATCAAAGCGGTCGGACGACTGGATCATCCCAACATCGTCCGCGCCTATGACGCTCGTGAATGCAACGGGACTCACTTCTTGGTCATGGAACTGGTCACTGGCGTTGACCTCGCCGATCTGGTGCGCCACCTAGGGCCATTGCCCATCGGTGACGCCTGCGAACTCATCCGTCAGGCTGCTTTGGGATTGGAGTGCGCCCATCAAGAAGAGTTGGTTCATCGTGACATCAAACCATCGAATCTGATGGTCTCGGAAACCGGAGTTGTCAAGATTCTCGACATGGGTCTCGCCCGATTTCGCACACTCCAGCCCGCTGACGGGGAAATGACGGTCAGCGGTCAGGCACTCGGTACACCTGACTATATGGCGCCCGAGCAAGTGAAGGACAGTCACGGTGCCGATATCCGCGCTGATCTATACAGTCTGGGATGCACGCTGTACTACCTGCTGACCGGCCAGGCTCCGTTCAGCGGTGCCGCGTATCGGACGGCGTTTGACAAGATGACCGCACATGTCCACCATTCTGTGTCACCAGTGGTCCACTTCCGTAGGGAAGTCCCGGGCGGATTGGCCAAGGTTCTCGACAGAATGCTCGCCAAGGGGCCGGATGATCGATTCTCGACGCCAGACGAGTTGGCCGAGGCTCTGGCACCGTTCGCGACAGGCAGCGACCTGCGGGTCTTGGTGGCCACGGCGGAAGGCCGATCGTTGACTCCACAGCCGCGTGCCGACGCGACGCGGCAACATTTCGGCGCACTTCCGAAACGTCGCCGCGCACTCAAAACGCTTCTCGCGATAGCACTCGGAACACTTGCGGCCGTGATATTGGTCGTTGCAGTGGGCTACCATCCCTGGCGCGATGACCTGCCCGCTCCGCAGCCGCCTACCCCCGGTCCACCGACGGTAGGAGCGCCAGGCCCTGACCTCGACGGATGGATTGTGATGAGTTGGACGCTGCGCGGCACCGGCAGGCCGGATTTGTGGCTCTTCCGCCCTGACGGCAGCCAGAGAGTTCAACTAACCGACCATCCTCAACTGTTCGACGTTCATCCAAGCTTCTCGCCGGATGGTCGCCGGATTGCTTACATTCGAGGTACGCAATCGGATCAACAGACAGGCGTTTGGATCTGTAACGCTGACGGCACAGATGAACGAAAAGTGGTCTCGCCTGTTAGTGCTAGCGAACGCTTTCTTTCGCCTGTCCGGCGGCCCAGATTCTCTTCACGATTGGGGATCATTTTGAGGGACTCCA
>CAZUAH010000341.1:4168-14719 GCA_964617665.1 uncultured Pirellulaceae bacterium | reverse complement strand
AGGCTGTGCCTGACGGAAACCGGCTCGAACGATGTGAAACCGCATTTCGTCAGGCACAGCCTGACCTACAAGGCTAAGCGAATTCGACCGACAAAGCTCTGCGTTTCAAACGCTGTAAATAGGAGAACGTATCAGTGCGAGGGCTGCTGTTGTTCATACCGTTGTTGGTCCTTCTGTCGGCATGCACCCGGACTGACCGGGCGCAGCCGGTCGGCTCCGAGGGCGAGCCTGTTGACTTGGAGCTTCTGAGTCCGGATTCGGGTGGCGAGATGGTCCTCATTCCCGGCGGACAATTCATCATGGGCGATTCGAGTGGCCGCGCTGACGAAACGCCGCACGAAGTGCTTATGGGTTCGTTCTATATGGACAAGCATGCTGTTACCCAGCAACTGTTCGAAAAGGTTATGGGCACCAACCCGTCGAAATTGAAGCGAGCTGAGAATCCGGTAGAGCGGACTCAATGGGTCGACGCAGCTCGATTCTGCAACAAGTGCTCGGAACTCGATGGATTAACGCCGTGCTACGATCCGGCGACTTGGGAATGCGATTTTGCGGCCAGCGGTTATCGGCTGCCTACGGAGGCCGAATGGGAATATGCCTGCCGAGCCGGAAGCCAAACCAAGTATTTCTTCGGGGACTCCGAACGGGAGTTGACCAAGTACGCATGGCTCAAGCCGCATTCGCGAGGACGGACGCAGCCGGTCGGAACGAAGCGCCCCAACCCGTGGGGACTGTACGACATGCACGGTAACGTGTGGCAGTGGTGCAATGACTACTACAGCGAGTCGTACTACGAAGAGAGCCCCCAGGAGAATCCCCGCGGACCCGCCACCGGCGAACAGCGCGTGCTCCGCGGCGGAGCGTGGAGTTCCACAGCCGACAAGTGCCGAGCCGCCTATCGCTTCAAGGAATTTCCCGTCTTCTCGGACGCTTGTTTCGGCGCTGACACATACGGCTTCCGTCGCGTGAGAGGCGTTGAAGTTTCGCTAGCGACGAAAAAGCCTGCCCCGCAAGTCGTCGAGTCAGAACCAACTCCAAGTCACAAAGAGAAGCCCGCTGTCGAGCCGCCACCCGAGCCGGAAGAGCAAGGAAAGATTGCCGCGAGCCGTTTGAAGGGCACGATCGTTTTCGTAAGTGATCGCGGTGGCGATTTGGACATCTGGAGAATGCACGCCAGCGGGAAGAATCTGAAGCAGCTCACCCGCGACGCGCATCCAGATGCGGACCCTCGATTCTCTCCCGACGGCAAACGGATCATGTACACATCGCTGCGCGACGGCTTCCCGGAGATTTGGACTATGAACCGCGACGGCTCGCAGCCCAAGCGGATCGCCGAAGGGTCACAGGCCCAATGGTCGCCCGACGGCCAATCCATCGTCTTCATTCGCGACGACCAGACGTGGACTCGTGAGCTTGGTAGCGGTAATGAGAAGTGCATCACTCCAGAGGCATGGCAACGGTGCGGTGTGCCCACCTGGAGCCCCGATGGAAAACAGTTTGCCGTGGCAAGCCGTCATTTGGGAGACATCGCAATCTTCCTGCTTGCCGCAGACGGAAGCAGTCATCGTCAGCTGGAAACGGAAGAGCCGTCCTGCACGCCGCAATGGTCCCCCGACGGCCAGCGACTCATCTTCCAGACCGTCAAAGGCCACATTCATCAGTTCTACACTGACAGCGAAAGCGAAGAGCAAGTGACTTTCGGCGCGGACATCCAGCACGATCCCTGCTACTCGCCCGACGGATCCATGATCGTCTTCTGCCGGGCCCCGACCCTGGAAGGCCCCTGGCAACTATGCATCACCGACCTGGAAAGCGATGACCTCGACTACGTACAAATCACCAACGAAGGATCGAACCGGCTTCCCGATTGGCATGCGTTGGAGGACAACTGAAGAATTGCCACGAATGCGCGGGACCTATTGATCTTTCTCTTTGTCCGAGCGACCGCCGCGTCCTCGGCCACCACCCGACCCATCGCCGCGACCGCCTGTACCTCCACCCGTTCCATCGCTGGTCTTCTGTGTGGACGTATTCCATGGGTCTTCTTCACCAGCGAGAACCGTCGGGGCGTTGTGGCGACCAGCAGGCCACCAGAGTTGCGAGTCCGAGCCCTTGATGCGGAAGTTGCGCACCAAGACCTGTGCCCGCGGCGATAAGAGGTACTTCTGAAAGGCATGCGCTCCTTTGTAGTTCACGTCGGGTACTTTGTCGGGCTTTATGACAACCGATACCATCACTCGCTGCAGAAGCGGGTCATCGAGCACCAAGGCATCCATCTTCAACTTGACCGCGTCCTTGTACCGGAGAAATGGAAAGGCCCCAAAGATGATATAGCCGCCTTTCTCCTGGGCCAGTTCGACCGCCGTAGTATTTTCCGACCGAGGCACAACAAACCAGTCACCCTTCTCAGGCCTGCCGGCCGCTTGCCAGAGCACTTCGGTGAAGTAGCAGAACGCAGGGGTGTTGTTGACGATGTACGGTGTCCCCGAGGCAGCGATCTTCCGAAAGGCATCCACGGCACTATCCATCCCGCGAATCCCAGCCGGGTCACTTTCGGGTCCGATCACAGCGGCCTGATTGGCAAACACAGGTCGCGGCCACTCGCCAAGGCCTTCGAGCACAAACGGTTCGATTCCCTCTTTGCCGTAATGCGAAATGACCATGTCAACAATGCCAGATCGTGCTCGTTCATAGACGTCTCTACCTGAGTAGACCCATACGTCGTACTGCTCTTTCTTCTTGAAATCCTCGACCAGGGCATCAAGCAAGCCGGTGTAGTAGGGAGTATTTACCGCCCCGACGCGAATCATGTCGGGGTACTCTTGCGAGGAAGCCGGGCAAGCGATCCAGAGAATACAAACGAGCAACAATGGGGATTTCACATGTCCTACCGGTAGCCTGGTTTTTCGCATAACGATTCTCGCAAATTATTGACAGTGACGCATAGCGGCTCGGGATTATGACGGCTCAACGACGCGTAACCACCTCCCCAAGGCACAGCCTTGAACGCGCTGCGATGGCCGCCCGATCGCCATCTGTCGACCAGAACCACTTCTGGTGCTCCCTGTTGACACCGTATTAGCAGAGAGTACGTTAGTATATACCAAATGGCACGGCTGTGCAATTTGCACGACGGGGAATTCAGGTGCACCGGAGCTATTGATTTGGAGAAGATAATGCGAACGTCACGAGCATTCACACTGATCGAACTTCTGGTTGTGATAGCCATCATTGGCGTGCTGGTCGCACTGCTTCTGCCTGCGGTCCAACAGGCGCGCGAAGCGGCACGACGCTCGTCGTGCAAGAACAACATTCGCCAGATCGGACTTGCGCTGCACACCTACCACTCGGCGCTTCGCACATTCCCGCCGGGAGTTCTGGGGACCAGCGGCAGTACGTCCAGAAATCAACCGCTCCACACTTGGCAGACCATGGTTCTGGACCGCGTCGAGCAGTCAGCGTTGTACAACGCTTACGATTTCAACGTACGATTCGACCATTCGAGGAATGCCGATGTCGTTATCGCCGAAGTACCAGTCTATCTGTGCCCGTCACTGAATCAGGAGTTGGTCGACAATCGATACGGAGCTACGCACTATGCGGGCAACGCAGGAGTGCGGCCAGGTAGCAACGACGGCGTTCTCTATCCACTTTCCCGCGTCGGATTCCGCGACATCCTGGATGGCACGTCGCAAACCATCGCAGCCGGTGAACTCGCCTTTGAAGTAGGCGGGTGGGCGCGCGGCGCGATGAATTCGGGAGGCGGTGGCGGAGGAGGAGGCGGTGGCGGAGGCAGTGGCAGCGGCCACGCGTTTGCACGAGGCGTGCTGCGATGGTGGCGTTGCGACGCGGGCTGTGCCATACCGGGCATCAATCCGCCAAAGACATCGTGCTCAAGCAGTTGCGAACGCCGATTTCAGTTCTCCAGCCGGCATCACGGCGGATGCCACGTCGCGTTTGCCGACGGCCACGGTCGATTCATTGCTGACGCTATCGACGTAGACGTCTACCGCGCACTGCTCACCCGCAGCGGGACGGAAGTCGTTCCAAAGCTCTGAAAATCCTAGCCGAACCGCGCGGGGCCTTTTTGTCCGGTCGGCACTGCGTCTGGATCAGTGCGGCTACATGCGGGGTCTTAGCCCGATCGCCAACCTGCTATTCCCGCGTCTCTGCACGACGCCGACAGTTATGATGCCGGTGGGGAAAAGAAGGCTGCCCGCGAATGAAGCGAATCATCGCGAATACTTGTCTAGGATGCTGCGAGTCCGCAGAGAGCACATCTCTGTTCGGCGAAGTCCTGAACAGCCGGTTCAGATCCTGAACCATTCGCGTTTCTTCGCGCCATTCGCGGGCGCTCTCCTACTTGCGGCGTCAACCATCAGAAAGACCGCTAGTCCGGGACTCTCCAAACCAACAGCGTCGTATCATCCGATGCCGTCACGGCCGTTTTCCCGTCCGGTGACAGTGCCAAGGCTCGGGCGGGTCGGCTGTGGCCCCGTAGTTCCTTGATCAGCTTGCCCGAAGTGATATCCCAGCAGGCGATGCCGCCGTTGTCGCCAGCGGTATAGGCCCTCGTGCCATCGGCACCCGATATTAGCGCGTAGTCTTTTCGATTGTGTGTCATCTCGGTCACGACCTGCTCGGTCTCGAGATCCCATCGAAGAATGCGGGAATCCTGGCCGGTAGACAGGGCGTGTTTGCCATCACACGAAAACGCGACGGCCTCGACCCAACTGAGATGACCTTCCAGAGCCGCCAAGAGCTTGGCCTCGCGCAGATCCCATAGGCGCACGGTCCCGTCGCGACCACCGCTCAGTACGCGGTTACCGTCCTTTGACACAGCGATGGCCAGCACGCCGCCGCGATGGCCTTGGAGGATGGAAATCGTTTCAGACTCGTCGGGTGGCCACACGCGAATCGACCCGTCGTCGGCGCTGCTCAGCAGCCGATCCCCATCCTGTGTGTAGGCCACCGATCGAACGTATCCCAGATGCCCCTTGAGTTCTCGCAACAACGAGCCATCGTCCACCTTGAACTCTCGCAGCACACCGTCTTTGCATCCGGCGGCCGCCTTTGAACCGTCGGGCGACACGGCCACGGCGTATGCGCCCAAACTGGCGCCCGGAACTGTGCGAAGGCATTCGCCGTTCTCTGTGTTCCAGACCCGCAGCGTTCCGTCGTTTGATCCGCTGACGACGTGCTGTCCATCGGGCAGGAATGCCACGGCCTGAACGGCTTCGTCGTGGCGATCCCATTTTACGCGCGGCTCGCCGGTTGCCAGTTTCGTTTCCGCCACCATGCCGTTGCCGTAGGACAATACCCACTGGCCGTCCGGCGACACAGCCATGTGTGTGACGTATCGCGCATGCGGACACCAGCGGAGCAGAACCTTACCCTCGGTGCGATTCCAGCGGCGGATCGAACCGTCACGGGAGCCGGTGAGGATCTGATTTGGGTCCTTGCAGTAGGCAGCCGAAACGACTGCGTGTCCATGGTGACCGGTGTACGTTCCAAGCAGCTTGTATTCATCCAAGAGCCACTCCGTTGCCTTGTGGCGACTGCCCACCAGTAATCGTTCGCCGTCCGCAGATAACTCGATGCTTCGCGCATGCGTATAGTAGTCGTTGAGCCATTCCTTCAGGAGCCTGCCGTCAGACAGATCGTAGTGAGCCAGCAGAGGTCTCGATCCGTTCACTCCATCGACAATGGCCGTCTTGCCGTCCGGGCCGTAGATCCCTTCCCGGAAGGAATGCATCGTGCCGGTGACGGCGGTCAATTCGTTGCCCGTTTCCAGGTCCCACTGCTTCAGCGTTGGCGGTCTGGCGCCCGTGGTCAGAACATGTTTCCCATCCGGGGAATAGCGAGCGCGGCACAGCCCCGATTGCTTCGTGCTCCAACTGTGCTGGATCTCCTCGCTTTTCAGGTTCCATTCATGTACGTTTCCAGAACTGTCGGCCAGCAGTAGTGCAGAACCTTGCTTGCCGACTACCACGCTCACGATGCTGCTTTTCGAGATCTGATACTTCTCATGAAGCTTCCCCTCGGCAAGGTCCCAGATTTCGACGCGACCGCCAGTAGCGAACAGGCCACGACCATCGGGAAGGTAGCAGAGGTCAGAGATACCGGTACGCATGCGCGTCGTACCGAGACGCTGCAAAGCGCCGTCAGGGAGTGGATCGCCCAGTCGGTCTTGCGCGGCGGACGTGTTGGCCAAGATCGCAGCGGTGATAAGCAAACCCAGAAGCTGTGGGCGCATGGTCTACTCCTCTAACGTTTTGTCGGGGCCGTAGACGTTGCGATACACCTTTGTGTTGCCGCTGGAGATAACCTTCTTCGCGACAGGCCCAGCAAACCAGTTGTGGTGTATCTCCGCCCCCTGCGAAGGCACGCCACGTATGACAATGTGCCGTTGACGGCCTTGGAAGGTGTTGTGGTGAATGTGCATCCAATCCCCTGCAATGTCTGTGCTGTCGCCCCGATCACGACCGCCGTGCATGTCGAAGTGGTGGCTGATGGCGTCCGGTCCCACGAAGTTCCACGCGGCTTCATAGCCCGATCCGGGCGAGCCGCCCGATGCGATGTGGTGGCGGCAGTTGTCGAAACGGTTGGCGATGATACGAACGTCGCTCGAGTTGGTGCTCACGCCATAACCCAGACCCCCGCGTGTGCAATGATGGATGTGGTTGTGGTGGATGCGAACATTGATCGCTGTGGCCGCAACGCCAAGGCCGACAACATTGAAATTGTAGATCTCGCAGTTGTCCACTTCCGCGCCGGAGTGACTGAGCGAGCAGAAGTAGGTGCTGAACCCAACACGCTCGGTTCCGCCATAGGGTCCCTCGAAACGCAGACCGGTGATGCGGATGTTGTAGCCAGCGGTTTGCATAAGGTGGAAACTCTCCTTGCACGTCGCGAAGATACGTGCGCCCAGTGATCCGTCCAGCCCGCGTGTCCCGGCCATGGTCACGCCTCCGGGAATCCTGATATTGCGCTCGCCGCTCAAGTCGATCTCGACGCCATCGGGCACAAAGACCACTTGGCCTGTCTTGGCCTTCTTCAACGCGTCGAGCAACTCGGCCTTGGTCTTGACGACGAAATCACCAGTAGTGCAGACGTTGCGATAACCCGCGCCGCCACCGATCGGATCGCCGGTAGGATTGGCCTCGCAACCGAACGTCTCGTCCGCCTCTTGGCCGCTGGCGATTGTGACACAAAACGCAGCGGCCAAGACGGCAAACGCAGCAGATCTCAAGATCCTCATTGTGAAACCTCCCACTGGGCTAGTCCAGCTTCTCCACCAACCTAGCGACCGATGCGGCGATCCGTTCCTCGATATCCGGAGCCCAACGGTCGGCGGGCTGTCCGTACACGTAGAACGCGGCCGATTCGTAACCGCCCTCCTCCCAGACTCGGTGCGACGGGATGTAGGACATTACGTCGTTCGAGTAGCCGGTGACCCACGTCTGTGGGCCGTACTTGGCCTTGAAACGCAGCGAGTAGTCGACCACCACTTCACCGCCCAACGTGATCCAGAGTTGCTCGCTGCCCAGCTTCCACACCTGAACGGGATAGGGATACGACGGGGCGAACGACTTGCCTTCGTCCAACTGCTTCAGTAGGCGTTCGGCGCGGCGCTTGTAGTAGACGTTCTTCTTGAGGCCGGCTTCCAGATCCTCTCGTGTGAACGTTTTTTCAAAGTCCAAGTCAACCAGTTCCAGGGCGGTCCCAAGCTGCGGGGCAACGGGCCTCATGGGCTTCTTCAAGACTTCCTGCACCGCGTCGGCGAGCGTGAATCCGTACTTTCCGCACAGCGCGATCGAGCGGCGAGGCAGCGGATTCTGATCGGCACCGCAACCAGCGTGAAACATGGCCACGACGCCCGGAAAATCCTGTTCGAAGGCGATCTGGGCAAATCCCGGATAGTCGCCTGACCATTGATATGAACTCAGCGTCGTTGGATGGCAGGCGTAGCCGAATACCACTGCCCGCAACTCCTTATCCGGTCCCCGGACGGCAAGCACCGAGATGTCGTGATCCACGGGGCCCTTCAGCGGTTCGCCTTTCGCACGCAACTCGCGCACCTCCCGTTGCGGATTGTTGCGTCGATTAACGGCAAAGTCGGTCGTCCCTTTCCCGGCCCAAAGAGTCGCTGGGGATTGTTGGCCAAACGCCTTGACAATGGTTTCGACGATCGTTTTCTCAAGGGCCGCCGAGTATTCTTCGATCAGCGCCCTTTGCTCATCGTCCAGCGGGTAGATGTCGTACAAAGCGCCCTTGAGCACAGGGCCGCTGTGCGTATGAGAAGCCGTTAGCATCACCTGCGAGCGATCCAGGCCGCACTTGGTCTTTAGTTCGGCACAGATCGAATCGTACATGTCTTTGGGAAACCCCAGCAAATCGCTCGTCAGTACCACAGCGCGATTCCCGTCGGAGGCTTCCAAGGCAAGCACCTTGATCCACAGATCGTGCAGCGTCCCTTCCGCCGGCCGGTCGCGACTGCCATACCCAGCCTGCCAGAGCGGTTTATCCGGCGTTATCTTGACCGAAGCGATACCCGCCTTCCAAGTCGCGTCCGCCGCCGGCAGCGACTGCAGCGAGACAAACACCCACGAAATCGAAAACACCAACAAGCCGATCAAATGACCCCGTCGCATCGTACGATCCTCCGTACCAGTCTTCGCATGGAACAACACAATCAACCCAAACTCGCCCACTACTATCTCATAGCCGGGACTCCATTTCCATAGTCTGGCGGAATCCATGGCCTAGATCTTGTTGGTGACGAACTGTCTACGCGTCAGCCGAACCTTGCGGTATATTGAGGCCGCTGTGCGCGTTCCTGGTAGATACGCGATGAAGGAGATGACATGGATCGAATGGACTATTTCATAGAACTGTATGGCTCCCTTCCCAGAGGCGGTCCGGGTGACAATGCATCAACCCGACAGGCCTTCCAGATGCTGGAGCATCTGCCGCCTGAACCGCGCATCTTGGATCTGGGGTGTGGTCCCGGGATGCAGACGGTCGAGCTTCTCAGGCTCGGCGGCGGTACAGTGGTGGCGCTCGACCTGCTGCCCCAGATGATCGCGCGGGTCAAAGAGGCGGTTGAGGCCGCTGGATTCGCACACCGGCTCGAAACGGTACAGGCCGACATGAACGAGGCGGCGTTCGAGCCAGCCAGCTTTGATGTGATCTGGTCCGAAGGCGCGATCTATCTTGTGGGCTTCGAGGAGGGACTTGCCAAGGTGAGGGACCTCGTCAAGCCTGGAGGCTACGTGGCGGTTAGCGAGGCTGTATGGCTCCGGTCGGATCCGCCAAAGAAAGTGATCGAGTTCTGGCAGGAATACCCCGAGATCGACACGGTCGAAAGAAAGCTCGAAGTCATATCGCGACTAGGTTACGAGAGCGTCGATAACTTTGTCTTGCCTGCGTCGTCATGGACCGATTTGTACTACGATCCCCTGGCGAACCGAGTGTCCGAGTACGAACAGAAATGGAAGGGAATCTCAGAGGCCGAGGATGTACTGGCCGAAGCTCGAAACGAAATATCGGTGTTTAGGGGACACTCGCAATACTACAGCTACGCCTTCTTCGTCATGCGAAGATGACTCGATCTACAACTGGGCACCGTTTCAAAACCAAGAAACTGGTCGCGCGGCGACATTGAAAGTCATCTCTCCCCCGGCTTTGCGGGGGAGAGAGTTAGAGAGAGGGGGCTCTTGACACAGAGCCGGAAGCCCAAGGCGAACTCCTTGTTTCGGAGAAAGAAGTGGCGGTCAAAAGTATCGCTATAGCCGCGCTGCTGGCAGTGCTTCCGTCAAGCGGTTCAGCACAGCCGCTGCTGCCTGGACGCGATGCCACCGCCGCGCCACCAACCGAATCTGATGAGGTCCGGCTCGACCTGCCCGAACGCCCGGCCGACGCGAGTACTGGTTCCGAGTTCCGGGACCAGATCGCTGAACTTCTATTGGACCAGCGCGAGGCCGCAGTCGCGCGCGAGATCACTCGCGGAAATGTCCCCGGATTCCTGCGGCGGTTGAGACCCATCCAGGTGGCAATCGCTGACCAGTCGGGACCTCGTCATACCGGCATTTGCTTCGTCACGTCCGACTACCTGGCCGTGGGGAGCGACGACGATTTCTTCCGTGTTCCGATCACGCCCAAGGCCGCGGTTGCGATAGCCGACTCGCTCGACTGCACGCTACTGACCACGAAGGTCTCCGATGCAGTGCACGCCGCCGCAGATATCAAGCTTCAGCCGCGGCCGCTCACGAAGGACCGCCAAGCCGCGGCCACGTTCTTCCAGCATCATCGGCTGATCGAAGAGCAACTCACCGGCAAACCGCATGGCGGGCTCGTGGCCGGGATCAAGAAAGACATCGTGCTCACGAACCGGTTAAAGGAGAAGCCTCACAAGGTGGCGATCTACGGCTGGCATTATCCCAACGGCCAGCCGATCCAGCCGCTGTATGTGGGTCACTGGGACAGGTACGTGGACTACAGCCACGGTGTGCGTTTGCTAGCCGGAAAGATGATCGTCGACGGCCGCAC
>CAZUAH010000341.1:0-4068 GCA_964617665.1 uncultured Pirellulaceae bacterium | reverse complement strand
TCCTCGCTGAATGAACCACGGCGTTGTCCGTAGGTGTCCATCCAGGTTATCAGCCGGTTCCAGTCGTCCGTGGCAAGTTTGACCTCGTAATGCCCCTGGTCAATGAGCTTGATCAGGGGATTCATCTTGGCCGCACACGCCCCGGCCGTCGAGAAGCCCTGACGGTATCGCGTCATCACATGCGTCTTCAAACTCGGCTCGCCGTAGTTCACCAACGAGTCGTAGGACTTGGCGGTCGTTAGGTCGAACTCCGAACCGTCAGCTTCGGGTTTGTGGCAGCCGACACAGTGCTTCTCCATCACGGGCTGCACCATCGCCTGGAAGTCGAGCGGCCAGGAGCCCGTTGGACCGGGCGCGATTCTTGACGGTTTGCGCAGGAGGGCAGTGGCCGCAAGGCTCGGCGGCGCCGTGTTCCGCGGTTCGTGGCAGCCGATGCACGTGTATTTCTGGCCGGGCTGCACGTAGGTGGCACTTCGCATCGTCTGCACGGCCATACCCCGCTCGTCCAGCGCTTGCATGAAAAAGATCACGCCCGATGGAACGCTGAAACGGGCCGAACCGTCCTCGTCCACGGGCACCGTACCCATAACGAACTTGCCCGGATCGTCACGCGTGAGGCCCATCTGCGGATAGTTCATCGTGGGATGTGTCTTGGCCGGGACGCCTACCACGCGCAGCTCGCGGATCGTTCCGCGCCGGATCGACTCCAGCCCTTGATACACGTCCAGCAAGATCATCTCGCCTTCTTGCGGGCCGGACTCTGTCGATACTTCGGCAATACTCGGCGGTTTCGGACGCGACCGAATCGGGAGTGGATACATGGACGAAATCGTCGGATCGCGGTAGATGAGATTCAGGTTGCCGAACCGGTCGAACAGGTAGATCCCCATGGCCGCGGTCCCGGCAGGATCGCCCGGGTTAGTCAGCGGTTTGTCGCTCCACGTGACCAGGTAGTGATCTTCGGACAACGGATACGGATTGGCGAAGTAAGTGCTGGGCCAGGCTTCGATCTCGGGGAAGGGTACCTCGGGCGTCAAACGGGTCATCGGACCATCGCCGTCGAAGCCTTTACCTGTGTCTAGCAGCACCAAGCTACCCGCCGTGTTTCCATGGTGGGCTGAAGCCGTGAAGACGATCTTGTTCGAGTTGGGGATCGTGCGGGCCTCGAACATGCAGTGCGGGCTGGGCGTGTAGTTTCCGTATACCGCACGAGCACCCGAGCCATCGGGCAAGGTCGACCAGAGGCTCATGTAGGGCATGTTCAGCCGGTCGATGTAATCCCAGCGGGAGTACAGGATGCGGCCGTCGTCGGCTACGCTAGGCGTCCACTCGAACATCTCGAACGGCGAGATTTGGCGTAAGTTCTCGCCTTCGGTGTCCATCACGTGCAGAGTATACACAGCCACAGGCCGGTAGGGTCCGCCGCCACAGCGGACGTACGAGTCGCCCAGTTCGGTGCCCACGGTCGCCATCGCGCTTTCGCGTCCACACTGGATATGCTGTCCTCGTCGCGTCGAAAGGAAGACGATTTCGCCGTTGGGAAGATACCGCCCATCGAAATCGTCGTACTTCCCTTGCGTCAGACGCCGCAAGCCGGACCCGTCAAGATTCATTTCGTAGAGATGGTAGAAGGCGTCTTCGGGGATCTTCGATTTGTCGAGCTTGTCGACAATTCCGTGCACGTCCGGGTAGTACTTGCAGTGGGCGAACAGCACCTTCGTCCCGTCGTGAGAGATTTCGGGCCTGATGATGTTGCCTGGCGGGAGATCGTCCGTCAGGCAGCGAAGCGTTGGCTGCTCGCTCTTGAAGTCCTTCAGCACGTACATCCCGCCGCCGGGGCGCGAGAACCAGCCGTAGTATTGGTCGCACATGTGCGTATACGTGCGCGACCCGGGCGAGACCGTGAACCAAGCCGGTGTGCGCTTCACAAACAACAGATCGTCGCAGTCCAACAGCGGGTTGGCGAACGACATCTTGCGAACCGCCCTGCGTGCTCGAAAGTACAACTCCCGTTTGATGTCAGAGGGCAGCTTCTCCGGTTCCGCTGCCTTTTCGGCAATTTCACGCAGTGTTCGCAGTTCACCTTCGATCGGGGTTCCCAGGGTTTGCAGGCTTTCGGCCGTCTGCAGACCACGGGCGACGATTTCATCAATTGGATATACGGGTTCCGGAATCGGCTCCTCTACGGCTTCGTCACCCGCCTTCGACGCGACCTGCACCATCGTGCTCTTGGTCGACCAGGGACTTGCGCTACTCTGCGTCGCCGGTTTGCGTAGGGCGATATTGCGGCGCCCTCCTGGCTGGTAGATCTCCACTTCGTCCAGGTGAAGGTACGTGTCGCCCGGCAGTTGAATGCGCAGGAACCGCGTTTTCGCCGCTGTGAGCCGCACCGACAGCGGCTTGTTGTCGGGATGGCCGAGGAACAGTGTGCCGTCGTGTTGATAAACCTGGCGCCACGTCTTCCCGTCGTCGGACAGCAGTACCATCAGATGCACTGCCCGATTTTGCGACCCGTCGCAGCGGTTGAAGATCAACACCTCCTCGACCGGCAACGGCTTGCCCAGGTCGACCTGCCACCAAGGATTGCTGTCGCTGCCAGTGTGAAACCCATACTTGCCATTGCGCACGCCATCGCATGCCCCCGGCGCGTCTTCTTCGGGCCTGACCGCCGGCACCTCGCGTCGCGACGGAAGCTTGCGGACGATGTCCTGCCGAAGCCAGTCCGTCTCGATCTGCTCTCGCGAGCGGACCGCCGTCTCCGCTTCTGCCGCGACTCCCTTCAGCGAACCGCTCTCGAGGATGGCTTGCGAAGAGAGGAGAAGCAGAACAGCCCCAACAAGACGCCGCGTAATCACGCTCATAGCAGACCTCCTTTGTGACACAGCCTGATACATCTGTTCGGCCAAGTCAAGAACGTTCTGCAAACGTACTCGCCTCATGCCTCCATAGTCAGCGCTGGCGCATGCGTAATAGTTGCCCAAGAGCAGGAAGCGCAAAGCCGTCCGTCTCCGCACTTGTTACTGGCAAGCGGCAAGGAGGCGTGGCAATTCCAGGGGCGGATGCATTCCGTATTCTTAACACCCCTCTGACGCAAGACGGCCTCAGGACGGCCGAACCTGTACAGCATTGGCGACATCGTCGAGGACGATGCACGTTACATTACTCTCAGGACTTGATTGAGTTGGTCAATCACTCCCAGATACTCCGCCCATTCGCCGAGATAATCGAGGTCGATCGCATCTGCCTGAACCAGAAGCACGCCTTTGATGTCTCGCACGTGCTTGTCGGAACCACCCTCGCGAAAGTACTCCAGCTTCTTCAGGATCACGTCTTCAGGAGAGGCAAATCGAGCCTGATGGCCGGCCTCCTCTGTCGAAATCATCTGCCCGCGACTCAAACGCGAGCGATTGAATGCGTTATCTTTCGGTACGATGAAATCGATTTTCAGCCCGGACGCCGGATGAATGACGTTGAACTGGAATCGACGACGAATGGCATCTTCAACCGCCGTGCGGGAACAGTAATATGCCGGCCCAGCGAAAGCCGCACACAGCGAGTCGACGTGAACGGATTTCAGGTCAGCCACGATGTCGACGTCGTTAGTAAATCGGGCCTCGCCGTAGGCGATCGTGGCTATCGAACCGGTGACAAGATACGGAACCTTCAACCGTTCAAGGGTGTCGGCCGCGTATTGGAGGAGTTCATTCGAATCCATGAGACATTCTGCGTGCGACTTCGCGATTCGCCTCGTCGTCCGACCAATCGGGATGCTGTTGGTGGACACGCGCCGCGACCATCTTGCGGGCCGATCGCCACATGTCGAAGCCAATCTGCAGACGCTCGGTAGGCGTCTTCTGACGATAGACGGCCGCCATTTCCGCCGAGATGCAGTTTTCTTCGAACGCTCGCACTTCGTCTGCGGCCGATGGTGTTGCGGAATCGTTCATGCCCGAAATTCCCTAGTGAAACGTACCTGCGAGAGAGTATACGACGAAACGAACGCCTCAGCAATCAGGAGCCTAGTTGGACAGCGCCACTTTGAATTAGCCGTTTGGGCGCTAGCCCCGG
>CAZUAH010000340.1:0-14723 GCA_964617665.1 uncultured Pirellulaceae bacterium | reverse complement strand
CGTTTTGGGCTTCAGTTATTTCGATTTGATGGCACGACTGAAGACGCTGGGCCCCAATAACGCGCGGCAACGATTGCGGGAGATCCTCGATTGGTTCCGTATCGTTCAGAGCGAGGGAGGCTATCGTGCCTACTACGCCAAACCCGGACGAGGTAACTTGCAGGGTGGTGGCACGCCCGGCGGCCTCGGACTCGACCAAGAGTTTCTAGAAAGCGTGCTCGTGCCGCAGTTCATGCTTTACGGCTTCCTCGGCTTTCAACCGACCACCGAAGGTTTCACCTTGGAGCCGCGGCTACCTAAGGACTGGCCGTCGCTAAAGATCACCGCCATTCACATTCACGAATACGTGCTGGACATAACTGCGGAGCAGAACGGCAAGGTCCGCTTCAAGGTTCAGAAGGCCGGCACGAAACCGCTTGCCGTGAAAATCTTCGGCAAAGCCACGACTCTGCCAGCCGACCCATCACCTACCACAATCGAAGTGACACCATGAGACTTGTGGTGTTTCCTTTCTCTACGATCAAGAAGTGATCCCAAGCAAACAGTGAAGATGATGATGCCCCGCGTAAACGAGTACAATCGACCATCGGCGCTGCTTGGCCCCGTTCAGGTTCGCGCATACGCCAGAATCAGCAGCCAAAGGAGACTGCCATGACTCGTGGCACACGTAGAACGTTCCTGAAGAAATCCAGAACCGCAGGTCTGACGATCGTCGCGGCGTCCGCCGCGCGGTCATATGCCGCCAACGAGCAAACGTTCTTGGGGACGATCCGCGAGGTCTACGGCTGGATCTCCGTGACGAAAGTGTCGCCGCGGCGAGACCCGGGGACCGCTGCTGGTCTCATTCCCCACAAGGACGTGTTGCGTCCGCATCTCTGCCACGGTCCCCTGTAACAGGCAGAATTGTCTGGAAGCTCTTCTTACGTTCAGTTTCGCATTCGTGGTGAGACTGGACCGCCATTTCACGACTCCGTAGAATGGCCCAACGTTGCGACATTTGCGAGGGCCGGAGATGCGAAACTTGAAGTTGTTGACTCATTTCAGACCAAGACGTTGTGGCGTAGTGACGTACCGAGCGGGGTTGGCATTGCTCAGCATCTACATAGGCACGTTGGGCCCGTCCTGGGCTGGCTCGGCGGATGATGCGACGACGGCCGACCAGGTCACCTTCTTCGAAAAACGAATCCGTCCGGTTTTGGCCGACAAATGCTACAAGTGCCACTCCGAGAACAAAAAGGAGCGCAAGGCCGGATTGCGGCTTGATACGAAGTCGGGCCTGCTTCGCGGGGGCGATTCCGGCGCGGCGGTGGTTCCGGGCAAGCCCAATGAGAGTCTGCTGATCGAGGCCCTTCGTTACGAGTCGTACGAGATGCCGCCGGACGGTAAGCTGCCTGACAACGTGATCGCTGATTTCGTCGCCTGGATATCAATGGGCGCACCCGATCCGCGCACGGAGATGAAAAGCCCTATCGCCAAGCCAAGTCCAGCAACCACGGGAGTTGACCACTGGGCATTTCAGCCTCCACAGCCGCAAACGTTGCCGGAAGTGATCGACGAAGACTGGCCGCGCGGGGCGATCGACCGCTTCGTTTTGGCCCGGCTCGAAGGCGAGGACTTGGAACCATCGCCGCGTGCGTTGTCGAGGTCGCTGGCCAGAAGACTCTACTTCGACCTGATCGGTCTGCCGCCAACGGCCGAGCAGGTGGCCGAGTTGGAGGCCGATGCTTCCTATGAGGCTTGGACAAGGTTGGTCGATCGACTTTTGTCGTCGCCGCAACTCGGCGAGCGCTGGGCACGTTACTGGTTGGACGTCGCCCGCTATGCCGACACCAAGGGCTACGTCTTCCGCGAGGATCGCAATTACCCGAAGGCGTACACCTATCGCGACTGGGTGATTCGCGCAATGAACGACGACTTGCCTTTCGATCAGTTCCTCGTTGCCCAACTGGCTGCTGATCAACTTGACGATCCTGAGTCGCTGCCAGCGATGGGATTCCTCACGCTCGGTCGCCGTTTCATTAATAACCAGCATGACATTATCGACGATCGGATTGACGTCGTCTCGCGCGGGCTAATGGGCCTGACGGTCACCTGTGCCCGCTGCCACGATCACAAGTACGATCCGGTCCCCATGGCCGACTACTACTCGTTGTATGGTGTGTTCGCCAGTTGCCAGGAGCCCAAGGATGGCCCCGGCCCGCTGATGCTGGTCGACCTGCCCAAACCACGCGAGCCGCGCATTTTCCTGCGCGGCAACTCGCGGAACCCGGGCGACCAAGTGCCGCGGCAGTTTCTCGCCGTCCTCTCCGGCGACGACCGGCAACCGTTCCGGCAGGGCAGCGGGCGGATGGAAATGGCCCGCGCGATCGCTTCGCAAGACAACCCGCTGACAGCGCGGGTGTGGGTCAATCGCGTATGGACTCATCTGTTCGGCCGCGGGCTGGTGCGAACGGCCAGCGACTTTGGCGTGCGCAGCGATCCGCCCAGCCACCCTGCGTTGCTTGACCACCTGACCATCCAATTCATCGAACACGGATGGTCGACAAAGTGGCTCATTCGTCAAATCGTCACGTCGGCCACGTATCAGCAGGCCAGCGACGACCGACCTGACGGCCGCCGAGCCGATCCCGAAAACATGCTCTTGTGGCGTATGAACCGACGCCGGCTGGACCTGGAGGCCATGCGCGATGCAATCCTGGCCGCGGCCGGCACGTTGGACACGAAGATGGGCGGACCGTCGGTGCGATTGACCAAGTCGCCGTTTCCCACGCGTCGCACGGTGTACGGCTTCATCGAGCGACAAAACCTGCCGGGCATGTTCCGCACATTCGACTTCGCCAATCCGGACACGCACACCCCCGAACGCCCTCGGACGACCGTCCCCCAGCAGGCACTCTACCTGATGAACAGCCCCTTTGCCATGGAGCAGGCCGAGGCCCTTGCCAGACGTGCTAGGCGAAACGCGACCGACGATGAGACCGTACGAATCCGACGGCTCTACCGGTTTGCGTTGGCACGCGAGCCGACTGCGGAGGAGATGGCCCTCGGCCGCAATTTCCTGAAGAACGCGGTGGCAAAAGAGGGCGAGCAGCAGCCGGCCCCGTCGGGCCAATGGCAGTACGGCTTTGGAGAGTACGATGCCGACGCGGATCGAGTGACTTCGTTTACGCCGCTACCGCACTTCACGGGCACGGCATGGCAGGGCGGTGAGACGCTGCCTGACGCGAAACTTGGTTGGGTTATCCTCAACCGCGACGGCGGACATCCCGGCAATAATCTGCAGCACTCGGCCGTACGCCGTTTCGTTTGTCCTGCCGACGGCGTGTTAATGATCGAAGGACGCCTGGAACATTCGTCGGACCAGGGCGATGGCGTGCGTTGCCGCGTGGTCCTTGGTGAAACAGGAGCGATGAAAGAGTGGACGGCCAAGCACGGCAAGACGGTCACCCTGGTCGATGGCATTGACGTGGCTGCCGGCGAGACGGTCGACTTGGTGACCGATTGCATCGCGGGGCCGAACCACGACAGCTTTCACTGGATGATTCACGCGACGCTGGCTCCGGCCGACGGTAGCCCGTCGAGCAAGTGGGACTCGGCGGCCGATTTTCGTGGTCCTGCCCCCGATCCACTCGATCCCTGGGCTCGATACGCTCACACGCTGCTGATGACGAACGAGTTTGTGTTTGTTGACTAGACTGGGATTGCCATGTCGCACGAGCGAATGATTCCCGGATACTCGACGTTCTCGCGCCGCGAGATGCTCTCGCGATGCGGGATGGGGCTGGGAGCGTTGGCGCTTCCTGGACTAGTGTCCGCCACCACAAGCGATGCGTCGGCCGCCGAGCGGACGGCAAATCCCTTGTCCCCGCGTCCATCGCACTTTCCGGCCAAGGCCAAACACGTCATCCATCTGTTCATGAATGGCGGGCCGTCGCAGGTGGATACGTTTGACCCGAAACCAGCGCTTGAGAAGTTGGCTGGTAAGGAGCTGCCTGACGGCAACTTGAAGACCGAGCGGCCGACGGGCGCCGCCTTCCCCTCGCCATTCAAGTTCGCGAAGCATGGCGAAAGCGGTATCGAAGTCAGCGACATCTTTCCCAACGTGGCCTCGTGCATCGACGACATCGCCGTGATTCGTTCGATGCACGCCGACGTGCCGAACCACGAACCGTCGTTGTTGTTGATGAACTGTGGCGCCGCACGACAGATTCGGCCCAGTGTCGGCTCCTGGGTCACGTACGGCTTGGGCACCGAGAACCAGAACCTGCCGGCCTTCGTGGCCATGTGTCCGGGCGGATACCCGATTCAGGAATCGCAAAACTGGCAGGCCGGCTTCTTGCCCGGCGTATTCCAAGGAACCTACATCGACACCAAGAATACGGCGATCGACAAGCTGATCGAGCACATCCGCAACGATCGAATCGCGCCGGGGGCACAGCGGTCGCAACTCGACTTGCTTGCCGAACTCAATCGGCAACACCGCGAGGCCCGGCCGCACGATGCCGAGTTGGATGCCCGTATCCAGTCGTTCGAGCTGGCCTTCCGTATGCAGACCGAGGCGGCCGAGGCATTCGACGTCAGCCGCGAGCCAAAGCACATCCTGGACATGTACGGTCCCGGCACACAAGCCCGGCAGATCCTGGTCGCGCGGCGACTGGTCGAACGCGGCGTCCGCTTCGTTCAGTTGTGGCACGGCGCAGGCCAGCCATGGGACAGCCACGACGATCTGGAAATTCGTCACCGCGCCCTGGCCCGTGAATGCGATCAGGCAATCGGCGCGCTCCTGAAGGATCTCAAGCAGCGTGGGTTGCTCGACGAAACGCTCGTGATCTGGGGCGGCGAGTTCGGGCGGACCCCGGCGGTCGAGATGCCCAAGAAGGGCTCGAACCAAGGCAAGATCAATGGCCGTGACCACAATCACTACGGGTTCACCGTGTGGCTGGCCGGCGGTGGCGTCCGTGGTGGAACTGTGCACGGTGCGACTGACGAATTCGGCTTCCGAGCGGTGGAAAACCGCGTGCACGTCCACGATCTGCACGCGACAATTCTGCACCTACTGGGCTTCGACCACGAGCGGCTCACTTACCGCTACGCCGGCCGCGACTTCCGACTGACCGACGTCCACGGCAACGTGGTGCGGGAGGTGGTTGCGTAGACCGGGATCAGTCATACTGCACCTTGCTCAAAACGTCGTGTTTCAGGCGAACATCGTGCGTCGTCAAACGAAGCCAGATGTCACGTTGGATCGCCAGGGGTTCGTGAACCAAGCCTAGGGTGCTGCATGCCGTATCAGAAGTCAGAAGTCGTGTCGTTCATCTCCGCCGCGACTGGGGGAACAACCCTCTGTGTGATGGCAGTCTTCACGATGACGTCGCCAGCCTTCTCGCAGTCAGCCAATGCTCCGGAACTTCGCTTTGTGTCTTCGGCATCAGAGGAGGACGGCGCGCCCAAGATCGAGGCAATGGAGAAGATCGCCGACTTGGCGCTGGTACCGCCCGAGTTGAACACGTCGCCATTGCCCGAGTACGGTTACGATCGGCTGGATTACGGCATGACCATCGGCGTCGAACGCACGCCAGGCGGGCGTCTGTGGGCCTGCTGGGTCGCGGGCGGCGACAGCCCCAAAGCCTTCTTTGTGCTGGCCACGAGTGATGATGACGGCGAGCACTGGTCGCCGCCGTGCCTGGTCATCGACTCGCATTCCAAAGACCTGCCGCGGGAACGCAGCGTGTTGGTGGGCAATCTATGGACTGATCCGCTGGGCCGGCTGTGGCTGATCTTCGACCAGTCGATGGACATGTTCGACGGGCGCGCCGGTGTGTGGGTCAGCGTTTGCGAAAACCCGGATGCGAAAGAGCCTGCCTGGTCCAAGCCGCGACGCATATGGCACGGAGTCACGCTGAACAAGCCCACCGTGCTTTCGACGGGCGAATGGATGATGCCCATATCACTTGATCAACGTGAAGGCTTCGGACCCTTCAAAGGATGCTTCAAGGAGTTGGACCCTCTTCGCGGGGCGAATGTGTTTGTCTCCACAGATCAAGGCGCGACATGGCAACGGCGGGGTTGTGTGCGGTTTCCGAATCCCAACTGGCACGAGCACATGATCGTCGAACGCAAGGACGGCACGTTGTGGATGTTGGCCCGCACCGGGAAGGGAGTTATGCAGAGCACCTCGTCCGACGGTGGCAAGGCATGGTCAGAGCCATCCTTCCCCAAAGGCATCCAACATCCCGTGGCCCGATTCCACATTCGCCGCCTCGCCTCGGGCCGTGTCTTCATGGTCAAGCACGGCGAGACAATGGACTCGCACGAGGGCCGCAGCAAGCTGACTGCGTGGCTATCGGAAGACGAGGGCAAGACGTGGAAAGGCGGGCTGATGCTCGACGAGCGCAAGGGCATTTCCTACCCCGATGGCTTCCAAACGCCCGATGGAACGATCTACATCTCGTACGACCGAAATCGAGCCACCGATGGGGAAATCCTCTTGGCTCGCTTCACCGAAGAGGACATCCTTGCCCGGAAGCCGGTCGGTGCGAAATCGAAACTCAAGATGCTGATCAGCCGCCCACTGGCTCGCGAAGTGGCACAACTGCCGACGTTTGCCGGCGCCACGCTTGGCACGTTGCGAGAGGTGACCATTCCCACAGTCGATATCTCCGGCCAAACCGAGCGGCATTCAATCGTCGCTCGCGGCACCGAAGAGGTCTATCACGGGCATTGCGACACCGTTTTGTTGCCCGATGGCAAGACGATGTTCACAGCGTGGACCGTCGATCATGCACGCTTGGTCGGCCCCCTGTCGCGAAGCGATGATGGCGGCAAGACCTGGTCCGCCCCGCTGGATGTGCCTGCCAACTGGCACGATACGGCCAACACTCCGGCCATCCATCGACTCGTGGATCCGCTGGGTGTGGCCCGATTGATTGTATTTGCCGACGGGCTCGACTGGCGGCGTGGAGGCAAACCGCCGTATCCCATGCACCAAGCCGTGTCCGAGGACAACGGGAAGACGTGGTCGCCCATGAAGCCGAACGGGCTGCAAGGCGAAGTGCCCCCGAAGACCATTCTCAGCTTCGATGAAGGCACGCGTCTTGTCCTGTGGTCGGATCTACCTGGATACGTCACACAAAGCGAATCGCGCGACGGCGGTCTGACGTGGAGCAGGGAACGGCGCATCCTGCGGATCCCATCACGCTGGGGACAGCCCGCCGTGACGCGGTCTCCCGATGGCAAACAACTCCTGATGCTGCTGCGCGAGAATAGCCGTCACCATCACTCGTTATACTCGGTGAGTGACGATAATGCGAAGACCTGGCGGAAACCGCGCGAACTGCCTGCGGCACTGACTGGTGACCGACACGTGTTGCGATACGCACCCGATGGCCGCCTCGTGGTGGCCATGCGAGACAGGGCGAAAACCAGCCCAACGTACGGCCACTACGTCGCCTGGGTCGGTCGATTCGAAGACATCATCCAAGGGCGCGAAGGTCAATATCGCATCAAACTGCTACACAACGCGGCACGCACGGAGGAAGACGTACCGGGCAAAGGCAACGCCGATTGCGGCTACTCGGACCTTGAAGTCCTGCCGGACGGCACTATCGTCGAAACGACGTACATCAAATACCGACCGGGACCGGAGAAGAACTCCGTGGCCAATACCCGTTTCAAGCTTGAAGAGACTGACGCCCTACTGGAATAGTTGGATTTACGTCATGAGATACATGCACACCTTCCTTGCGATTCTGCTTTTGCCTCTGACCTCCGCTTCAGCTCAATTTCTACTGCCGCCGGAGTGGAATCCGAAACTGGCTGCTGACCGAGTCCTGGAGAAGGCGCGGGGTGGCTCTGCATCTACTCGGCCATGTCCATCGTCGATCTCGCGACGATGACAGTGCAAGAGACCATTCCGTTTGCTCGCAGTGAGCAGGCCTTTGAGAATGAGACTCTGCCCGTGGACGCCTGTTTTGTGCCGCGCATCATTCAGAAAGACGACGAGACACTGCGCTGCTATTTCGCTAGCGAGCAGCCCGGCGTGCGCCAGTCGCAAATGTGGTTCATCGACTTCGAACTCAAGCGAAATGCATTCGAGAACACCATTCACCGAGCGAAGCTGAAGACCTCCGCGGGCACGCATGACATGCAGCCTCAGTATTTTCACGCTGATGCGGTGGCACATGGTTTCAAGAAACCGCCAAAGGATTACGGCCTTTATCTGTTCGATTCGTTCAAGGTCTTCGACGGCAAGACCTATGTGGCCATCAACAACTATCCGGGCAGGCAGAACGCGCTGGCGATCGTCAATGACGCCCTCGACACCTTCAAGATAGTCGGCCATTACAACGAACCGCAGAACCTCCAGCTTTCGGAATCCGCTGTGAACCGTCTGCCGGACGGCACGTGGATGGCTATTTGCCGGCAGGATGGTGGCAATCGCAACCACACGTTTACCACCAGCCCAGACGGCAAAACGTGGACGCCGAACGCCCATCGCGACTTCGTCCCAAACGGGACAAACGCCAAGCCAACCTTCGATCGATTCAGCGGCATCTACCACCTCGGCTGGCAAGAAGCGACCCGAATCAATGGAGTGCCACGTTCCGTATTCAACATCGACGTCTCCCGCGACGGCAAAATATGGGAACGGAAATATCGCTTTGAAACTGAAAAGTCCTTTCAGTATCCAACCTTCCGCGAATACAAAGGCACTATCTACGTCACCGCGACGCAAGGCGACACCTCCCCAAGCCGCAAGGAACGCATCATGTTCGGCAAACTGCATGATTTTCGATAGTCACTCACTTGCCGGAGATTCCTGCGAGCAGGTCTGATGTGTACTATCGTGCCTGCGGAATCAACTACAAAGAACGAAAGCCTCAGATTATGCGAGACCTGTCTGAACGGTTTCAAAGGAGACTCCTGAGTTTGCTCATCGCTATTCTCACCGCCTGCTTGTCGGTACCGGCTCTGTCTGCAGCCACGATTGCGGCCGAAGGCGAGACGGTTCTCCAATGCGATTTCGATGAACCCGAAGCTGGGCAGGCACCGGAGGACTGGATTTTCTTTACTCCAGGCACGAAACCCGATGTAGCCGTGATTGAATCTGGCGTTCTTAAAGGCCAGCGTTCGGATTATGGCGGCTTGGTTGCGTTGTCCCGTTGGTTCGATAGACCGAGACAGCGTCTAATGATCGAGTTTTCTTTCGCAGTCTCGGCCAATAAGGGGCGAGTGTTTCATGTGTGGACCCAGGAACCGGATGGCAAGGATGCGAGCCAATACAATCTGTGTGTGCAGAACGGACGCTTGCAGCAGTTCGATGGGCGCACACGCACATGGGAAAATGTCGGCGGACGTATTCAGGCGTCCGAAAATCCGTCGCGGCCGGTATGGCATCGTCTGCGGGCGATTGTGGATGCAAGGTCTGGAGGCGTTGACATCTGGCTTTCCGAGCCCGGTAGCGATCGTTTGCCGGCGAGTCCGAGTGCGACGGTGGCAGCGTACCGAACGGAGTTGCCGTTCGGTGGGCTCAGCTTTGTCTCGGGAACGCGGATTGCCCCACACGCTTGGTATCTGGTCGACGATCTGGTCGTGAAGGCCGGAAGTGATTTGCCGGAACCTGGAGAAGCACCTGAACTGCCGGATACCTATGAGCTTTGGAGCGGCCCGCCAATTCCGAAAGATCCAACGCAGATTCCCTTTGCCGAAGGTGTTGAGCATCGCACGATCCACCGACCGGAGGCCGATGGATACAAGTTTCTCCACGGCGCTGCGATTCTGGAACACGAGGGTGTGTTCTATGCCAACTGGGCCAACAGTCCCGTGAACGAAAACGGCCCTCATGAGACGCTGCAAGGACGGCGTTCGACGGATGGCGGAGTGACGTGGTCGCCGCTGGAGGTGATTGGACCGGGATTCGACGGCGCGGAACGCCACAGTCATGGTGTGCTGTTCGTGCGTGAAGAAAAGGTCTGGACAATCTGCGCTCGGTTTGGTGTCGGATTGCCGGGTAGAAGATTTCCTGGCCTGAAGGCCGAGGCGTTTGTGTTGAATCCACAGACGGATCGCTGGGATTCCGAGGGCATCGTGATGAAGAATTGCTGGCCTTACGACGCGCCGGTGAAGATGGGCAACGGAAGCTACATCACCGGCGGCCAAGACAAGGACGGGTTGCCCGTGGTGGCGATTAGTCACGGCGAAGATTTCACGAAGTGGGATTCGGTCTTGATCCCTTATCATCCAAAGCTCGCACCCAGTTTTGCCGAGACCACGGTCTGGGCCGAGGGCGACTGCGTGACCGCAGTGATCCGCGGCGGCGCTGGCGTGGCTTGGGTTGCGAACAGCGAAGATCACGGCCGGACTTGGACGACGGCACAGCCAAGTAACCTGCCCATGCCGCGGGCCAAGGCCTACCTCGGGAGATTGTCCACAGGGCAGCTCTATCTTGTGTCGAACTACAACAACCGCGACACGCTTGTCGTTTCGGTCAGCAAACCCAGCGAAGCCACACTCAGTAGAATGTGGCGCATTCGGCACGGCAAGTCTGAGGCCCCGCGTTTCGCAGGAGCCGCGAAAGGAAAACAATGGTCGTATCCTTATGCCCACGAACATCAGGGTAGGCTGTTTATCGTGTACTCGGTCGGGAAGGAAGAGTGCGGTCTGTCAGTGGTGCCGGTGGCGTCGCTGGCCCATCCATGAATACTTGTCTTCGTCATAGCCGCGGAAACACGATGCCGGGCATTTGTGATTCGATAGGCCGGAGGTGAAAGCAATGCCGAAAGCTCCCAACTGTCTCTCAACGCTGATAGCTGCCCTGTTTGCGACGATGTTCGTTCAGGCCCAAGCTCAACAGCCGCCGACTTCTCAGGGCGTCCATCCGCGGGAGTCTGATCCACGACCTCAGTGCATACGTGATCGGCTTTGGATCTGGGGACATCCAGCCGGTGTCTACAACAACAGCTATCTGGCACCGCTGGGCGAGAAGTCGACTATCGAGCCAGTCGAAGCGGCCGACATAATGGGCGTTCGCAACATGATCTTTGTGCGTTATGGAGGCAAACCACGACCGCCGTTCGGGAAGTACTACGAACCGTTCAAGAAGCTCGATCGGGTGTACTGGTCGCTGGTCGGCGCCGGCGGGGCGACATCGGAAGACGAACGGCGGCATGTTATTCGGCTGGCGGAACAGAATGAGAATATCGCAGGGTTCATACTCGATGATTTCTTTCATGCACGCCCGCAAATGTGGTTGGCGGCGAACTATCCCAAGTTTCCGGTGACGCTGACCATCAAACCGCCGGCGGCGATAGATTGCCAGCACGTCGAGTTGGTCCAAACGGACTGGCGCACGGGCGACTATCGCAGCAAGGATGTCACGATCGAGGTTTCTGACGATGGCCGGCAATTCACATTTGTGCAAGCAGCCGTGTTGCCGAATGAAGCAGGTAAGTCGCTGCGTATTGAGATGCCCGAGGGGCCGTTTCAGACGCTGAGGATTCAGTTTCGGTCGACTCACGACACCAAGGGGGCGCTCAGTTGCGGCCTGAAGGCAATACGGTTGCTCCGCGACGGCCAGCCGCTGATTCTGCGCAACTGGCAGGCCGATGCTTCATCAACCTATCCCGGATTCTCCGCAGACGGTGTCTTGGAGGATGGAGTGCATTTCTCGGCCTCGCTATCGCCGGAACAACTGCACGCACTCGGTGAGCGGTTTTATCGCGGCAAGAAGCTGCCGATCACGGCGGTGGTTTACGTCCGCCAGATTTCCCCCTCGCTGAAACCGTACTTGGACGAGGTTGATCAGGTCAGCCTCTGGACTTGGCGTCCGGCAGATCTCGATCAACTGACGGAAAACTTCGCCGCGCTGAAGGAGCTGAGTCCCGGCAAACCTGTGCTGCTGGGATGCTACATGTACGATTTTGATCAGCGCCAGCCGCTGACCGTAGAGCGGACGAAAATGCAGGTCGAATTAGGTCACCGCTGGCTCCGCGAAGGGCGAATTGCGGGTATGATCTTTCTGGCGACGCCCAACGTGGATGTCGGCCTGGAGGCGGTCGAGTGGACGAAGGGGTGGATCGCGAATCACGGAGATCATGCATTGAAGTAGCGTGAACCGCATCAAAGAAGACAGTACCAAGTGCCTTTCGGATTGGGCGTCAGCACTGCAAACTGCACGTTGCTCTGCAAGGATCATTTTGGGCCATTAACTCTATTTGGAGGATACGCGGCAATGAATTCTGGTCATGGACTGTTTCGCGTGACGGTTTTGTTTGTGCTGCTCGTCTTGGTGCACGTGCTCGCTAACCGACAGGACGCCCACGGGCAAGAGTCTCTTGGCGCGGAAGCCGTGCTGATGAAGAACGTGCTCTGGTATCAGCAGCCGGGGACGAAATGGGAACAGACTCTGCCGCTGGGAAATGGCCGGTTGGGGGCTGCGGTTTTCGGCGGCGTCGACAAAGAGCGGATCATCTACAACGAAGACAGCCTGTGGAGTGGCTGGCCCGAGCCAAACAACGACAGGGAAGGGGCCGACGAAGCGTTACGGAAGATCAGAAAGCTCCTGAAAGAAAAGGGCGACCTGAAACAGGTCAACAAAATCGCGATGGAGGAATTCTGTAGCCTTCATGGCTATGGGAAACCCGACTTCGGTGCCTATCAGTCCTTTTGCGAAGCTCAGTTCGAGTTTGAGCATGACTCCGAAGCGGTCGACAATTACCAGCGGAGATTGGATCTTAATAGTGCTACGGCATCCGTCAGCTACAGCACGGGCGCCGTGGAATACCGCCGCGAGTACTTCTGTAGCCATCCCGATCAGGTGATGGTAATGCGATTCTGCTGCAACAAGGCCGGGGCCATCAATCTGGCTCTTGGTGCGACCAGTCTCCACAAGAACATCACGGTCACGGTTCACGGCAATGAGCTGATTCTGAATGGTCAAGTAGAGACCGGCGACGACAAACATGAGGGAGCGCGGTTTCAAGCAAAATGGAACGTCATGGTGGACGACGGTGGAGAAGTCGTAAGTAACGAAGACGGTCGGAAGCTCCTGGTTCGGAACGCCGATAGTGTCACAATTCTGATGGCCGGGGCCACGGACTACGAATTGGAGTATCCTCACTACAAGGGCGAGCTGCCGGAAGAGCGCAATCGACGGATTCTCGGAGCGGCGACCACCAAGTCATACGACGAACTCCGCGCGCGGCATGTCAGCGATTATCAAAGGTTGTTCGACCGCGTGGACTTGGACCTTGGCGGCCCTTCCCGCACGTCAGTACCAACGAACGAACGCTTGCGGGCGTACAAGAAGACCCGCGACGACCGCGGACTGGAAGCTCTGCTGTTCCAATACGGCCGCTACCTGCTAATCGCCTCGTCTCGGTCGCCGGGGCTACCCGCCAACCTGCAAGGCTTGTGGAACAACACCAACCGGCCGCCCTGGAACTGCGACTATCATCTGAACATCAACCTGCAAATGAACTACTGGCCGGTTGATAACTGCAACCTATCCGAATGTGCCGAGCCGCTCGCGCGTTGGACAGAGGATCTGGTCCGCCCGGGATCGAAGTCCGCGCGGGTGCACTATGGTACGCGTGGTTGGGTCGTACATCACACTTCGAATGTTTGGGGATTCACGCCACCGGGGCCAAGGCGAGGCGTACATATGCTGGAGGCAGAGAGCGGTGCGTTTCTTTGTCAGAACATTTGGGATCACTACGCGTTCACTCAAGACAGGGAGTATCTGGAAAAGACGGCTTGGCCCATTCTGAAAGGGGCGGCGGAGTTCTGGGTGGACAATCTTCAGGAGGTCGAGGGCGGGTATCTGGCCGTCTCGCCGAGCTACTCGCCCGAACATGGCCCGCTGAGCGACGGGGCGTACTACCAGACGATGATCGTCTGGGACTTATTCTCCAATTGCATCGAAGCCGCGGAGATTCTCGACACGGATGCTGAGTTTGCCCGCGAGTTGAAGACTCTGCGCGATCGCATCCAGCCGCCGCGGATCGGCCAGTACGGCCAGCTTCAAGAATGGCGCGATACGGAGCTTGAAAAGAATGCCAAGACCGACAAGCACCGGCATATCTCCCACATGTATGCTGTCTATCCCGGCAAACAGATCATCCCCGGAAAGGACGACGCATTGACCGCAGCGGCGATACAATCCATGAAATACCGCGGCGACGGGGCGACCGGCTGGAGCATGGGATGGAAAGTCAATCTGTGGGCGCGTCTGCTGGATGGCGATCACGCATTGCTACTGGTACAGAACTTGATCGCGGGGAAACTCTACGACAACCTCTGGGACGCCCACCCGCCGTTCCAAATCGATGGGAATTTCGGATACACGGCCGGAGTGGCCGAAATGCTGCTTCAGAGTCACACGGACGAAATCGTCCTGCTTCCAGCCTTGCCCGCTGCCTGGGAGACCGGTTCCGTCCGCGGGCTCCGAGCGCGCGGCGCATTCGTAGTCGATCTGGCGTGGGAAGACGGACGGCTGACCCAGGCTACCATTCACGCCGAGTGCGGCGGCCCAGTGCGGGTGCGGTGGGGCGAGCAGACCTGGAGTTTCCAGACCAAGCCTGGTCAGACGCTCGCCATACGTCCGCGTAATGCTCAAGGAAGTTGAGCCTGCACGCGTCACCGCAACATGTAAGTCAACCATTCGATTCAGCAGCTCCGGCGGCGCACTCTGCGAGCGCGTGGCCATGAAGTAGCGGCTCGGATTT
>CAZUAH010000339.1:0-14730 GCA_964617665.1 uncultured Pirellulaceae bacterium | reverse complement strand
TTCGGGACGCAGAGGTCGCTGGTTCAAATCCAGTCGCCCCGACTGTTTTTCCAAACAAGCCCTTCGGCAAGCATGTCGAAGGGCTTTCTCCATTCAGGGACAAGACTTACGCCGTCGAGAGAAAAGTTCAAACAGGTGATTTCGAGGATACGGCGCTTTGCAGTGTAGTTCGCCGTAACCCATTGCGCCCGTAGATCTTGCGAAAGTTCAAACGCTTTGACGGCAATATCGATGATTTCGTAGCGGCCACGGTCGGCAGCCTCCAAATGGAGGCGTAACTTCGCCGTCTTATCCCGAAGCTCGGTGGCCTTCTCGGCGAACGTCTCGCTGTCGATCTCGCCATCCAGCCGTAGGTCTAGAAGCTGGCTCTGCTGCTCGGCGATCCGGGTATGTGCCTGCTTGATCTCCTCGTCCCGGAGCTTGGCTAACCGGAGTTCTTCGTTGGTCAGACTCCGCAGTCCCTCACGAAACTCCTCCCGGAACTCGTCGCTTTCGACCCGGAGCTTGTCGAACAGTTCGAGGATCTGCTCGTCGAACTCGGCCTCGGTCATTCGAATACGGGGGTGATCGCCACGGTGGTATTGGGCACAGCGGTAATAGATGTATTCCCGCTCGCCCTTCTTGGTCTGCTTCCTCTTCGATTCTCCGGTGATGGGGCTGCCGCAGTGGCCGCACTGGATCAGTTCGCTGCCGTAAGTCAGACGATGGGTCTGGTAGATCTTCTGGCCGAGCAGGAACTGGACCCGATCCCACGTGGCCCGATCCACGAGCGGCTCGTGGATGCCTGGGTACCACTGGCCACGGTACTTCACCTCTCCAATGTAGGCCCGGCTCGTCAGGATGTCGTAGAGCTTGCTGCGGCAGAACCTCGGCTTCGATGGGCTGAACTCGATGCCCTCGTTCGCCAGCGCCTCGATCAGTGTGTCGAGTGAGTGGTTGTGATAGGCGTAAAGCTCGTAGATCCGCCGCAGTCCGGGGCCGTTGACCGGATCGATCTCCACCAAGCTACGGCCATCGACACGAACGTTGCGGTAGCCATAGGGGGCCTTTCCAACGAACAGTCCATTCTGGACACGCCGGGCCAGACCGTCCTTCACATCAAGCGATTGCTGCTCTGTGTAGAAACTTGCCATGCTCGCTAACATCCGTCGCTGCATCCGACCCGCAGGCGTGTTCTCTGTGGGCTGTGACACGGAAATGAACTGGAGGCCACACTCGGATTCGAGCCGTTCAAGCTCGACGTAATCGAAGAGGTTTCGAGCCGCCCTGTCCACCTTGTAGAAAAGCAGGCCATCAAGCCGGTGGGCATTCTGCTTGGCGTAAGCCAGCAGTTCCTTGAAGGTCTTTCGCTCGTCCGTCTTGCTGGCTGTCTCTGCGATGCGGAAGAGTCGAACGATCTCACCGCCTACTCGGTCGGCGTAATGGCGCAGGGCTTCTTCCTGAACGTCCAGGGAGAAGCCCTCTCGCTCTTGTTCCCGGCTACTGACACGAGCCAGGGCAACAAATCTGAGACCTTGGGATTTCGCCACGCCGAGCCATTCTTCTGTAAGAATGAGATACCAATAACTTACAGATTCTTACAGAAACTCGGCTTGAATTGAAGGTCTGGATCAGCCTGCGGCCAATAGTTCAAACGGTGTCCGGTTGCCTGGGACCAACTGGTCACCGACGAGCGTGAAATTGGAGAAGACGATCTCCAGAATCCGGCGTTTCACGCTGAAATCGGCGGTGGGCCATTTCTCCAGGATCAACTGGAACACATCCGCCGCATGTTGGGCAACGTCCTCGGCCTTCTTCCGGTCCCTCGTGAGCAGTTCAATCTGCTGTCCCAGACAAGACTCACGCTCCCGAAGTTCGGCCTGCTTTCTCTCGAATTGCCCATCGTCGATCTTGGACGATAGCCGCATCCCGAGCAGTTCATCCTTTTGCTCGCCGAGGCGGGATAGCTGCCTCTTGAGTTCTGTAATCCTATGGGCGGTGGCTTGGTCAGCGTCTCTGGTCCGTTCACGAAAGACCGTGACCAACCACGACTTGACCGGTTCGCTGTTTGCGGCCATCTCTGCGAACAGGCTGAGCACCCGCTCGTCGAACCTCTCTTCTCGGATTCGGATGCGAGGATGGCCCTTCTTCGAATACCGAGCACAACGGTAGTATGCGTACCGCTTCGTCCCCTTCTTGGTCGTCTTCTCCTTGACTTCGCCAGAGACGGGGCGGCCACAGTGCCCGCAGATGATGAGTCCACCAGCGTAGAGCATCTCATGAGATCGATAGACCTTCTGGCCCAGCAAGACCTGGACTCGATCCCACGTCTCCTTGTCGATCAGGGGGTCATGCTTGCCAGGGTACCATTCATTATGGTACCTCACTTCGCCGATGTAGCTTCGATCACGAAAGTACCCGTACAGGCTGCTCACGCTGAACCTGGGCTTGGATGGCGAGTAGAGGGTGCCTTCCAGGAAGAGTCGCTTCGGTAGGTCTTCGACTGAGATGCAGTTATAGGCAAACAACTCGAAGATCCGCTGGATCTTCGGGCCATTCTCCTCGTGGATCTCGACGACGCTACGTCCGTTCTTTCGAACATTGCGATAGCCATAAGCAGCACGGTTTGGCGGATAGCCCTCTTCGACCCTCTGTCGAATCCCCTCTCGAACATCAAGTGCCTGCTGCTCGGTTGTGAAGGCAGCGATGGTTGCGAGTTGCCGTCGCACCATGCGACCAGTGGGCGTGTTCTCTGTTGGCTGCGTGATCGAGATGAACTCGATCTCGTACTTCGACTCCAATTCCTCAAGCAAGACCAAATCCCGTAGGTTTCTTGCGGCACGATCCACCTTGTAGAATAGAATCCCATCAAGTTCCCGATGGTGTTTCTTGGCGTAAGCGATTGCCTTCCGAAACACCTTCCGTTCCTCGGACTTCGTTGCGGTCTCGGCGATTCGAAAGAGCTTGGTTAGCTCACCTCGCTGCTTCTTGGCATACTCCTTGAATGCATCCTCCTGGACGGCCAACGAAAAGCCCTCCCGTTCCTGCTCACGGCTACTGACTCTTGCGAGTGCGATGAATCGTTTCATTGCGATTCCTCCTCTTTCTCCGGTGCCATGAGCCCCGCCGTTTCGAACAAGCGACCGATTCCGAGGAGCGCCGCCAAGGCGTCGTCTTCCGTCAGCTTCTTCGCAGACAGCGGTTGCCACATATTGAGCGTCTCCTTCACAAGCTCCTCCGTCACCCATGAAGGGCGACCGTTGGGAGCGGATGAGGATGCGTTCGTGCGACTAGCCATCGTGGATCTCCTGCTATGAATCGGCGCACACGTTCCACGCAAAAGTAGCGAGCGGAACTCGGCACCAATCGATACTTGAGACCCGTCAGGCGAATAACGGGCAGGACAAACCTCACATGCCTATCGAGCGAGGGGCGTCCTGTTGAGCACTCAGCAAGTGCTGCTGAGTTGGTCGGCGAGCAAGCTCGACCTGTGGCGTTTCGGTCGTAGGACTACTAACCGTGGTCGGATTTGTATCCCGGTCGCCACCCTGCACCGGCATCTGTTGACTGGACTTGCTCGTGCCCAGCCTCAACGGCAGATTTGATGAGGTTGAAGCCTGCCGCCCACAACCAGAAGTCTTGCCTGCGCTCGACTTCTACACCTGTTTTATGGTTCAGAATTTCGTTTGTAAACTTGGAACTTGAAAATTCGCAGAAATGCCTGCGGCGAGTCCAGGATTCCAGAATTCCTGGAATCTGAAAACGGCGAAGACCACCTCGGACGGTCCTTCAATCCCGCAAGGACGCCACGGTGATCAAGATCTCATTTGCGATCTTGAAGAATGCAGGTTTCCAGGATTCCAGAAATCTGGAACGTGGAAACGTGGAACGGCTCGAAACGGGTTCCTTCTCTCCAAGACCCCGATTCAAACATATTGTGTCATCCCACTTCGATCACGATCCGCCCCCACGACGCCCATTCAACCGCACATACAAACTGTTCGTCACGTGGACCGGGCCATCCGTATTCAGCGAGCCAGTCCCAGCTTCGAGTTGTACGTGCTCGTCGTACAAGTGATCGGGGACATCGACACGACGGTCGTGGCCATTGACGTAGCCATTCAGCGACAGGAAGCGGCTGGCTCGCTGCCGTTTCATCCACTTCCACAGATGCTCGAAATCAACCATCCCAGCGTAAATCTGAGTACGAGGACTGTAGTACGGCGGATCAACGTAGAGCACGTCTTGGGCTCTTGACCGAATCTCTCGGTAGTCTCGGATGGCAAACTGAACATCATTCGTCGTAAGCAAAGAGTGCCAGTCCAGCAGCAGAGCATGAACCTCTTCGGGCGGTATGCCCGTTCGATTATGGTGGAATCCGACGTTGAACTCCCCATTCTGATTGAATCGCACCCAACTGTTGCGGCACATCCGCAGCACGAAGAAGAAATCGCATGGGTCGTGCTCTCGATTGAAACGGTCTCGGACCTCGCAGTAGTAATCCTGGCCCCGCCGACAAAGCGTTGCGTGCATCTCCTCGTACCGTCGCAGAATGGTGGCAGGATCGGCCCGAACCAATTGCCAGAGGTCGATCAGGGGGGCGCACGTGTCGCTGCATCGGAATCGCTTGACGGAGATGTCACTCTTCAGTAGCTCGTGCAGCACCGCACCGCTACCGAGGAACGGTTCGTGGTACGTAGCGATTTCGCTCGGAAAGCGGCTCACGATCTCACTGGCTTGAATTCGCTTCGTGCCAGTCCACCGAATCAAGCTCCGGTCACTTCGTAGTGTCGGCGACAAGGTGACCTTCTCTCGCCAAAGATCTTCAACCGGGATTCCGAAGAACTCGGCGATCTTCCCCAGGCCAGCCGAAGTGCGCTGATCCATTCTGGTCACGCCCTCGTGGCAAAGCCGTCGTATCCACTTATACGAGACGCCGATCTCATCGGCAGCTTGCCGCTGAGAGAGCCACCGGCTCGCCAGGAGCGAACGTAGATTACGCCGAAAACAGTCGGCTAGGTCGCCGTTTCGTCCGGTCATCTTTTTCTGCTGGTTGCCCCAATTTCATTTCAGCCCCCGAGCCCATACTCATTGCACGGATGGCACATGCGCTGATCTTGATTTGCAGATTATCGGCGGCAGGACACCACAGAGCAAGTCATGTGTGCTTTCCTCCATGGACACCGCCGAGGAGTGGGGACGACAGGCCCAATCGCATGGCAAGAGACGGGAAGGAGGAGACCGAACTGGAAAGCAACAAACAGTGCTGATTGCCACAAATTGAGCCTCGCAGAATTGAAGGGGCAACGACGACGACGGCTGCCAGGAAACGACTTGTGGCGATTCGATGCTGGGATCTCAGCACAGTCAGTCCTGTGCTGGACACCACCAACACGGATATGAGCAGCCATGACGGGTGGCTGAGCCCCACGGGTGAGGAGATGGCCGAGGAAGGTGCGGCGTTAGTTCCCAAATCGGCGTGGTTAAAGCGACCTCCAACTGCGTTGGACACCTCCGAGGCAACAAGTGATCAATCGGTGATGGCCACGCCGACGAGGAGGGCTCGAACTCCGAGCAGGACACCTCCGAGTACGTCAGCCAGCCACGGTGGCTGGCAACGAACTCAGAACTTTAGAAGGGAGGAGATGCGGCAGCCTCGGACACCTCCGAGTTGACCGACATGAGCCGTCAATGTTGGCCGGTGCAAAGCGAAGTGTGCCTCCATGGACACCGCCGATGCAGCCAGCGATCAGTCGGTGATGGCCACACCGATGTGGATGACTCGAACTCCGAGCAGGACACCTCCGAGTGGGTCGGCCAGCCACGGTGGTTGATGCCGAACTTGGACCTTGAGAATGGAGGAGATACGGACACCTTCGAGTAGAGCATCATGAGCGGCCTGCGGCGGCTGCAAAGCGGAGTTTGTTTCCATGGACACCGCCGATGCAGCGAGTGATCACTCGGTGATGGCCACACCGATGAGGAACACTCACCGTTGTGCAGGACACCTGCGAGTGTGCCAGTCAGTGATTGTGGCTGGTAGTGAAACTGTACTTAGAGAAAGGAGAGGGATGCGATAGCCTCGGTTCGCAACCGGAAGTTAGCTATGGACACCTTCGAGTAGACCGTAATGAGCAGCCAGCGTCGGTGGCTCAGAGTTTGAATTTCCTTTTTGGAGGACAATGCATGACCAAATCGAAAACCAGCAAACGCAACCAACAGGCCAGTCTGTCGGATCGTCTGAAGACGGGCGAACTCTACATCGTCCTCAGCGATTACGATCTGGAAGGCAGCACAATGTCTTTCCTGAGCTATGGAGATCAGATTCGATCTCCTCGAATCTACAAACGAGGAGCAGTGGATGACCGACTTCTCCCTACACTACCGGTCTGTCGTCTGTTCAGCGGGGCTGTTCGGCGACTCAAAAAGACACATCCCGTTCTGCTCCCCCTCTCCGAGATGATCAAGATCTGGGGGCCACGAGAAGTGAAACGGTGGGCCGCCGCTCAACGTCACGTCACGCCGAAGGAAGTGCATGAATACGTAGCCCGCTACGTTGCAATGGCAGCCTGACACGTTCTTCTGACCTGCCTGACCTTTTTGGAACCGACATGCCGGGGCACTCGTGCGCACCGAGCGAATCGAACCCGGCATGTCGGTTGGTACTGAAGGTGCGCACCTATCACAACAATGGGGAACCTGAATGAGCATTAAGACCAAGATCCAATGGTGTGACTCGACCTGCAACCCGACGATGGGTTGCGACGGCTGTGAGATCTGGAACTCGAAGTGGAAGACTTGCTATGCCGGAATGCTGCACTGCCGATACGGGGGTGCCAATCCTGGCTTTGCCCCGACCTTTGAGCAGGTGAGCTTGTATCCCGGTCGCATGGCCAAAGCGGCCCGATGGTCCGACCTGACCGGTGAGCACCGGCCCGATAAGCCATGGCTCAAGGGGCTGCCGAGGCTGATCTTCGTTTCGGATATGTCCGATTCGTTGTCCAAAGAGGTGTCCTTCCAGTTCCTCCATGACGAGATCATCGATGTTGTCAACAGCGACCATGGCCAACGTCACCGCTGGCTGTGGTTGACCAAGCGGCCAAAGCGGTTGTCGTATTGGCCAACTGTAGTACGTGCACGCCGCCGACCACAGCATACATGAAGCGAGACTGCTGGTGCATCATTTGCACTTTGACCTTGTTGAGTAACCCCAGACGGAAGGAGTCTTCCTTGGTAGCGGCCTCGTCGAACTTCTTTGTCCAATCTCCCTTGAAATAGACGGCGTTCGTCAGAATGAGGCGAGTCAACTCGTTCAGCGATGCGGGCGAGATCATGTTCCTGATCTTACCTGCCGTTTGTTCCTCGACCCACCGGTTGATCGTTTGGCAGGCGATTTCCGGTTGCCCGCCGAAGTCCATTTGCTCAAGGTCGGCACCGTATCTTGTCCGCAGAAGTTCGAGGAACTCTGCCCGAAGCTGATAGCCTTGTTGTCCCCAGAGTCGGTTTGCGACCCTGATCTTGCAGCCATGACTCTCGCCACCGAAGATCGTGTGGCTTAGCCCAGCGAACACCGAGTGAAGGTCGTCCTGAACGGTGGGAAACCGCAGTACCGCAGCCATCTCCTGTTCAGTGCGGCCACGGGCACCAGCGAACGCCATGGCGAGGGCGCAGGAGATGCTGTACGGAGAGAAAAACAGGTTCGACGATCCAGAACGAGCCAGATGAGTGTACAGATCCAGGGCGAACTCGTTGTTGCCTTGAACGATGTTGGTGGTTGGATCGGCCATCTGTGGTCCCGATATCGACTCCTGGAAGGCAGTTCGAGTTCATTCCGCAGTGGCGATGATGTCATCCACTGTCGAGCCATGCAGGTCTTCCAGGGTCTCGTGTGAAAGTCCGTCCCGAGTCGCTTCGAGATACTCGATGGCGGAATACAATAGCTCCAGTTTATCTTCGTCGCCTTCAAGGCTTTCTTCCATTGCTGTAAAGGACTCGATGAAGGTATCTTCGCTCGATGTATCGAGCGTGGGACCGCTACTGGAATTGACGGAGATGTCTCCGCAACCCGTCATCACTACCAGGAGCGTCACAGCCATCAGTCGTTTCCACATAGCAGGTTCCCCTCATGCCGCATCATGTTTCTAGCGAGACCACGCCAACACATGGTAGGCGGTGACCACCTCTCGTCTACCGTTATCTCAACTCGGCGTGCCGGAAGCAATCGACGAGGTGGTCATTGACCATGCCGACCGCCTGCATGAAGGCGTAGCAGATCGTGCTGCCCACGAACTTGAATCCACGCTGTTTCAAGTCCTTGCTCATGGCGTCGGACTCGGGAGTCTTGGCTGGCACGGTCTTCATCGACTTCCATTTGTTCTGCTTGGGATTACCGCCCACGAACTCCCAGATGTAGTCGTCGAAGGAGCCGAACTCCTCCTGCACAGCCAGAAACGCTTGGGCATTCTGGATGGCAGCGGCGATCTTCAGCCGGTTACGGACGATTCCTTCATTCGTCAGCAAGCTCTGCTGTTTCCGCTTCCCGTACTTGGCCACGATTTCGGGATCGAACCGGTCGAAAGCCTTCCAGTAGGCGTCTCGCTTCTTCAGGATCGTGATCCAACTCAAACCGGCCTGCGCCCCTTCGAGGATGAGAAACTCGAACAACAGTCGGTTGTCGTGGACCGGAACGCCCCATTCCTTGTCGTGGTAGTCGATGTACTCGTCCCCCTTTGCCCAGGGGCATCGATGCAGTTCAGTAGTCGATTGCTGCTTCTTGGCCATTGTTACTTCTTCGCCATGAAAGCCCAATTCATCAGATGCGGTTCCTGCTTGCCTTCGACCTGGATAGTCTCCAGCGTCGTGACATCAAAGTAAGGTTCGAACAGATTCCGCAATTCGTCCTCCGATGAGAAATACAGTACGGTGCCCAGCGGCGTCCGCCTCTCTTTCCCGGTACCGTCAAATGAAGTGTCCTTTTCGCTGAAGCAGACCGAGAGGTACTTCCCGCCCGGAACCAGCAGCCTATTCACGGTTTCGACGTATCGCTTCCTGTCGTTGGGGAAGACGTGGTGAAGCAGCGACCAGTCGTAGGCGAAGTCGAAGGTCTCGGTGATTTCGGCCAGACCACCGAGAACGTCAGCAGCCACGAAATTGCACGTCACCCCCTTCTGCTTCGCATTGGCGTCGGCGAGGACGATAGCTGATGGGGAGATGTCTACGCCAGTCACGTTGAAACCGACACTGGCGAGGTAGACGGCATAGTTGCCCGCCCCACAGCCCATGTCGATAGTCTTGCAGGGCTGGACTTGGCCGCTTTCGACCAAATCTACGAGTGCCTTCGGGGGCGATTCGATATTCCAGGGGATGTCGTTGGGTGGGGTCTCGCCGTAGATCTTCTCCATTTGGTCTCGGATCATGATGCCATCTTTGATACTGATGCGTGCTGGGTGGCCTCATTCTGGCTGCGCTGATGTGGTTTCCAGACACTTCAGTACACTTTCAGCCACCGCCGCTCCCTGAGCCTCTTTGCCCTTTGCATTGAAATGCACTCCGTCGCCCGAATGCCAAGCGGCGTGCTGCTCGACAAGGCCGTATAGATCGTCCGTTGGGACGCCACGTTCTTTCATAATCTCAGCGGCGATCTGATTTCGGGCCTTGACCCGTTCCGTGCGCTCGCTGATCTGTTGCAGGTTTTCCCGCTCACGAACAGGTGTAGTCGTGGCCCAAACCAGTTGGGCACCGGCTGCATGTTCCTTGAATGTCGCCATCAGCCGCAACAGACCGTCCCGATACTGGCTTTCGGTGTATCCCCAGCCATGAAGACCATTGTTGAAATGGATCACGGCGAACTTGTACTGCTTCAACAGAAGTTGAACCTCGTCGGGGAACGACGGACCTGAGACGCACTTCGAGGTCGTGAGCCGGGCGCAGTACGCTTTTCCCAGGAGACGCTTTTCGACCTCGCCGAAGTATCCCCTGGTAATCGAATCGCCGATCAGCAGCACCCGTGGCAGATCGTCCTTGTCGGCGTCAGTCACCCAGATGTCGGCCCATTCAATCCGTTCTCGGATCGGCTGTTGAGCATAAACAAGTTGGCCAAAGGCCAGGATGGAAAACATGGCAGCGAGAATTGGTCTCATCGGGGTGCTCCTGTACGACGGCATTTCGGCAAGGTTGTCTCTATGTGACCAGTAGTGAAGCCGAAGCCCAACTTCCGCTGAAGACAAACTGGCTCAGATCTTTCCGCTCACGACCAGCCAAGTCACGCTCTCTGTATGGATCAGGCAGCGAACCAGGATCGGCAAGATAACCGATGGCCAAAGCCGTCGTTGGCTGAACACCCTCGGGGATTTCGTACATCTCACGAGCCTTGTCGGGAAAAATGCCAATCATCTGATGGACGAACAGGCCACGGGCCGTGGCCTCCAAAGTAAGGTTGGCACTGGCAAGTCCGAGATCGTGAACAGCGGCGGCGTTCGGTTTTCGATTACGGGCGAAATACAGGTTGGTGCAGCCGAGGGCAAGGACGGGTGCAGCTTTGGCCCACGGTTGGTTGCCCTCAACAAGACAAGAGAGCACTCGCTCAAGTTCTTCCGGGTTTGCCTTGGTCGCCACGATGTAGCTCCATGGCTGCTCGTTGTAGGACGAAGCCGCCCAACGAGCCGCCTCGAACAGCGAGCGGAGATCTTCATCGGGCACCGGTCGTTCGGAGAAGGCGTAAGGACTCCAACGCTTTACGATCAATTCGTGGATGGGATGGGTTGGAGTTGCATGTTTGTGATCGTCCATTGGTCATTCCTTGTGCTTTTCAAACCAGTCAATCGACGTATCCTTCATGTCCTGGAGCGTTTTTGCCGCTTCCTGCAATCGAATCAATCTCCATCAGCTTCTTTTTCCGTTCGCCTCGTCCCAGGCGACCCTGGTTATCTCCCCCAGCAATTCGTCGTTTAGCCCGAAACGCACAGAGTCAGCGACCAATCCTTCGGGATCATCTGCCATACCGCTTTCCGTCTGGCACCATAGAGCGTTGATGGCCCCGTCGTCCAGACCACTCAAGAAGTCCGAAATCAGGCGGAGGAGAGTGTCGGCGTATTCCCCATCAAAAGCATCCCGAGCCGAAATCTGGTCAAGGATCGTGTCCCAGAGATTTCCATGCTTCCCAGGCACTGCTTCGTCCATAGCTTTTGATCGAATCAGGTCGATGGCTTCGTCGATGTACACCGAAAGTTCCCTACTTGCATTGCTGCGGCTATCAGCACGTCACATGAAACATCCCGATTACCCTTCCCTTAGCTTCGTTCCAGGCTCTGACAGCATCGGGGGTTGGGACCGTCTGGACCTTGCAGCCGTGATCCTTGAAGAAGCCCTCGGCCTCGTCCGACAGCTTCAAGATCCCATGCTGGCCGGTGCCAATGATGACCTGTTCTGCGCCGTCGTTAAAGATATGCTCAGCTTCGGCCAGGGATACGGTGTGCGAAGTCCCGTATTGCTGCTTCGACAACTTCTTTTTCCGCTTCTTCACCGTGCCGCTCAGGCGGATCACGATGTCATGGTCGAACGTTTCGCCGTCCACCGTGATGCTGCCAAACTTGGTTCCATCGATGTGCGGTTGCATGGTGGCCTCCTTTCACCGCAAGTTGCAGCGGCGAAGGTCATTATACCACGGTGGTAGACTTGGAGGCACTCTTGGGACCACTGGCCACGGGACCAGGGCTCATTCATCGGCATCATCGTCGCCTAGGAGCCATTCCCTAGCTTGCTCGAACAACATCAGGTTGCGGGCGTCCTCACGTAGGTTCTCCGATTCGTCAACCTGACCACGGAGCACTTTGTGCCCCTCTTCGTCTGCCGTGTGCCCCAGCGTCCCCAGCCGCCGAGGCGTTTCGAAAAACTCGGCAATCTGCCACGGCTCGAAGATCTTCTTGATTTTGGCAATGAAGTGTGGAACCTCTGTTTGCCACTCTGGCTTTGTTTCTGCGACTTCCAGGAAGTTGAGCAGCTTCTCGCCAATCAGGTAGCCCAACGCCTTCTCCGTCCCGTAGTCAGCTTCGATCCCCTCTGCCGCTTCGCACTGCTGGACCCAGATCTTGCGAAACAGCGGCGGCCCTGACTCTTCCTCATCGGGGAGGAACTCTTCGTACAGGTCGGCATCCTCGGCTGGATCGTAGTCCGCAAGGTCGGGGCTGAAGTCAGTCGTGACTCGAACGAGGTCGGTTTCGACATCTTCGTCCACCAAAGTCGTCTTGCCCCGGATGACATGGAAGTCCCGACCTCGGAACTCGGGGTGACGTTCCAGCCACTTTTCCAGGATGTCGTCGATGTCCGGTTCGACGACCGTACCGTCCACGGCCAATTTGCCGTGGAGGAAGGGGATGATTACGATTCGACCTTCTACCACGATGGTTTTCCTTTGTGGTTTGCGAACTTCTATTCGAACTTGATCAATATCACCGCTGATTGTGGCGGCTCACGCCATTCTAGCACACGCCGGAAACGACGGAATCGGAAGATAGGCCCCGGCTGGGAACACGTGGAGCCACAACATCACTGCCCCACACTCGCCACCCGTTCTTCTTCGACGATCTTGATATGGTGCGGGATGTGGTTCGTGATCCGAGCAAGGAGCATCTCCTGCGTCAGCGGACTATCGGTCGTGTGGTTGCCTGTGCGTTGAAAACACTCAGGCTTCAGCGGCTGCATAGTCCTTAGACCTTTCGAGTTGGGCGAGGCGGGCTGGATGGTCGTGTCTATCATGGAAGGTGCGGGTAGCACGTGACTGGGAATAGGCCGAATTGCCAGTTTCTCAGTCGATCCACCACCCTATTGTCACCTTTTCCCAGGAGAGTAGTTATGGAACGTGTCATCACCTCTGAGCTTGTTGAAGCCTATCTCCAATGCCACCGCAAAGCCTTTTACGTGCTTCGTGGCAACCCAAGAGGAGTCCCGCACGAGTACGAGCAGATCTTGACCGAGCGTGCATGTGCGAATCGCAATGTGTATCTCGACTCGTTCACCACACTCGGCTCAAGTTCCCATGATTTGACTGGAACGCTCGAAAGATGCCAGAACGGCAGCGTCGGAGCCATGGATCTCCGGGCGGATTGTGACGCCATTTCCCAGCAAACCCGCAAGGAGGAAAAGACGCATGTACCCCACGAACCGCATCTCGTAGTCGGCACTCATTCCGTCACCAAGGAACACCGTTTCCGTTTGGCCTTCGCCGGATTCGTCATCGGCGAAATGCGAAGATATCGTCCAAAGATGGGAATCATCATCCCGGTCTCTGGCAAGCCGCAGCGGATACGCCTTGATTCTCTCTATCCAGCAGTTCGGACAACAATCGCCGATTTGCGGAAAGTGATTAACACCGAGTCCCCAGAGTCGCCCCCGCTGATTCTGAACGAGAACTGCTCGAAATGCCCTTTCCGTCAGCACTGCTCGCAAGAGGCCGAGGAGGCTGATAGCCTTTGCCTACTCGACCGCATGTACCCCAAGCTCATCAGAAAGTACCAAGCGAAGGGGATCTTCACCGTCACTCAGCTTTCGTATCTCTTCAAGCCAAGAAGGCGTCGAAAACGGAAAGCGCAGCCGCCACCAACATTCAACCTGGAACTTCAGGCATTAGCCCTTCGAACGGGAAAAATCTACCTCAACGAATCACCTTCCATCCCTGAGAATCCAGTCGAGCTTTTCTTGGACATTGAAGGTATCCCGGACGAGAACTTCGAATACCTCATCGGTCTGTTGGTTAAAGATCACGACCGGACCATGGAACACTGCTTCTGGGCCGACTCGCAGACCGACGAGCAGTCGATTTTCGAGGAATGCCTCGATGTAGCTACTCGCTACGGAGATGCGCCGATCTACCACTATGGAAGCTACGAACCCAAGGCGTTGCTCCGAGCAGCAAAGGACTACGGGATCAAGTGCAATTCTCTCGTGGACCGACTTGTGAATGTCAATTCGTGGATCTTCGGGCGAGTGTACTTCCCATCGAGGTCCAACGGCTTGAAAGATCTCGGCCCGCTGGTCGGTGCAAAGTGGGACTCCCCGGATGCGTCCGGGCTCCAGAGTCTCGTTTGGCGATATCGCTGGGAAGACACGGGGTGCGAGGAACTGAAACAACGGCTTATCGAATACAACAGGAATGATTGCCACGCCCTGAGCCTCTTGACATCGGGATTGCGGGAGATTGGAAAGGCTGCCGACGCTCGGGAAGATGTAGACTTCGCCAATGCACCGAAGCAACTCGCAACGACCATCGGCCAAGACATTCACCATGCGCTAGATGGGATTCTGACCTCGGCCCACGCAGACTACGAGCGAAAGCACATACGTATTGCGCAGAGAGCCTCTAGTGTCAGTCACGAAAGCAGGAGAGGCCGCCCACCGAAAGGAGCCCGGGCGATTGATTTGCGTCGAGTTCCGACCAAAGGCGGAATAACCGTGCGGGTGCCCCGGCGACGGAAGTGTCCACGTCACAAGAAGCCTCTCCAACCCGCAGATCAATTATCTGAACACCGCCTTATCGATCTCCGGTTTTCCACGAGTGGGTGCCGAAAAACTACCGTCAGGTATGTCGGCAGGAAGGGGTACTGTCCTCTGTGCCGTCGCAGTTACCTTCCGAATGCCATGAGCCGTTTCAGGAACCAAGTATTCGGGTTTACGTTCCAAGCGTGGGTAGCTCACCAGAGGATTGTCTTGCGGCTTCCCTTTGGGGCGATAGCACAGGAAATCGAAGAGTTGTTTGGC
>CAZUAH010000338.1:0-14769 GCA_964617665.1 uncultured Pirellulaceae bacterium | reverse complement strand
GGAGTCCCTCAAAATGATCCCCAATCGTGAAGAGAATCTGGGCCGCCGGAGCGGGATTCTTCTACCGGTATCAACGACTCTTACGTCTTTCTGCCGCACGGGAAATGTGCCGATGATTGTACGCTTGTTGGATGGACATCTGAAGGGCTTGTGATGGTGCGCCCGGTCGGGGAGGGATATTTCGACGTCAGCCGTCCGTTACCCGCATAGATTGGGAGTTCGAACCGCTCCTACAACCTGCAGTTCGCTGACAATGGGCTCTAACCTGAAACTCTTCCGTCTGGTAATTGCCCACACGATCGCATCTGTTTCCTGGACTGTGGCTAAATGAAATACCTATGCAGATGTCGCGATTCGGCCATGCAGTCGCACGCTTGTGATTAATTCTGTCGCAGTGCGATTGAACGTGTCGAACGTCGACACGTTGCACCGATACGTTGGTCGATGATGTCCATCGCGCACACACCATTCCTTCATTGCGCGGGTTGTGCTGGTGACGCCTTTCGGTTCAGGCAGTGTAGAAAATTGGGGAGTAGCGAACATGACTTTCTTGAGGATTAGTCTTGGTATTGTCAGTTGATCGTGAGCGCACCACATACGGAAGTTTGTGGCCAGTGTACTAACTGGCGATTTACCGTAGACGGGATCGCGCTCCAGCGTGAGCACATGGATACTGTGCCACTCGTGATTGACCCGACCAGTGGTGCCGTGTTGCTGGACGCTGACGACCTTAGCCTGGGCTATCGCGGCGGGCTCCGGTTCGCCGCCGCTCGCGACATCGGCTACCGCGACGACATTGAGTTTGAGTTCTTCTATGTCGACCCGTTGAGTTTCTCGACGACCGTTGCAACGCCCGGTGCCCAGATGCTGGTGTATGGTGCGACGTTCGGCACGGATCCATTCAACGTGAGATACAACACCGACCTTTACAACTTCGAGATAAACTGGCGTCGGGCCTGGGGTGCCGGTTGCGTAAAGACACTGATCGGATTCCGTATGATTGAACTGAGCGAGGCTTTGACGGTTACCGACGCCATTTCCCCGCCGCAACTATTCGTGGGAGACATCGATAATCATCTATATGGGTTTCAATTGGGTCTGGAGGCCACCATCCTTAGGCGTGGCCGCTGGGAAATCGACGGGGGTCTTAAGTGTGGTATTTACGGCAATTCCGCCGACTTCGACGCGGCATTTCCTCAGGCCGGTCCTGCCGCGGTATTCCACGCCTCCGAGGATTTCCACACCGACGCCACGTTTGCCGGTGACCTGTGGCTGGGTGTGAACTACCAGTTGACAGACTGTCTTGCCCTCCGACTCGGGTACCAGGCGATGTGGATCGAAGGTGTTGCCGTCCTGCCCGAACAACTCGACGATTTGGCCGTGCCAATTCTAGGCGAGCTCGATATGGGCGGCAGCCCGTTCTATCACGGCGCGTACTTTGGCGCGCAGCTTGACTGGTGAGTCAGCTAAGTCTTGAATTGCCTCGGCAATAACCGCGATTCGCTCGGGAGCGTGACTATCTTCTCCGGACGAAGCCAGCTTCAAGGCTCGCCGGAGAAGTGAAGCGTCATGGGACCATCTCCATGGTGCAGGCGCCAGAGCCACCAGGGGCTTCCTGCACGGCCAATCAGCCGAGAGTCCTTTCCATCGCTTGATGGTTTTCTTGACGCGGTACACGATATACTGACGCCGCGGGCGTAAGCGATGTCCAGCCTCGCTGATTTTGCCATCTCAGCGTCCAATTGTCTCGATGCAGTTACACAACCTCTTCTCGTAGGCACGAGCTGCCAGCTTGTGCACAGATTTTCGGTTCGATGACAAGCTGGCAGCTTGCCGCCACAGGGTTCGAGACCGCTTCTTGTCACAATGAAGCCGAAGTGACATAATATAGACGCTCTTCTCTAGATAGTTTTCCAAAACAGCTGGCGTATCATCCGGAGCCGCAGGCTTCGGTAGCTTATCTCGTCTTACATATGGAGAACTACGATGAATCGTCAACTTGCACTGCGCGCGCTCATTGCTGTAGTCGCCATCTTCTGCTCGCCGCTTTCTGCCCGGGCCGGAAAGGTTGAAGGAAGAATCACGGATTCCAAGGGAACGGCGATCGATGCCAAGGTTACGTTGAGATCATCCTCCGGCACACAGTCTTTTACGAAGGAAGTCAGTGCGGGAAAGGACGGCTCCTTCTCGATTAGCGATGTGCCCGATGGCGAGTATTCCTTGACGGTCAGCAGATCGGGGCGACACGACGACACGCGGCACGTAAGTGTGAAAGGAAGCTCGCTGGCAACCGGCAAGTTGGGCATCGTTTTGGAGTCCACGACGTTCCATCGGATTTCCGTATTCATTCGTGGCGGGGTCGTGGGGTATCTGTTAGCGTTTGGGGCGCTCATTCTGATTACGAACTACTGGCTTGCTCCGCAGCCGTCGCGCGAGCTAACAGCTCTTGGCCTCTTCATCGTTGTCGTTGCGATTGTAATCCCCACGGTAAAAGGTGAATGGTTGCAGATGATGGTCGCCGTCGCGATGGGCTTGCCGTTTGCGGCCGTGATTTGCCGTTACGGCTCGCTGGCGGCAGCCGATCGAAAGGCTCGGTTTGATGAAGACGAGCTTCAGGAGAAAGAAGAACGCGAGCATGCCAGACGGCTGCTGCAGAAGTTGGTCGGTCGCGAGGGAAAAGCGTTGACGGACCTGACGCCGTTCGGCACGATCGAAGTCGCTAAGGACACGATCGAAGCACGCATCGATCGCGGATTTCTGAATACCGGCACTGCGGTTGTGGTGAAGCAGATTGACGGACGAGTTCCGGTGGTGAGCGAGTTGGCTATAGACAACTGATTTCTGCCGCCGATGATTGCTCGCAGGTGCTCGTCGTCACGGACCAGATCGCCGTGAGACGTCTCGAATCGCGGGATACGCGGCTTCATAACGAGCTTGCGATTCGGCGTAAAGCGTACGGTGGCCGGCATTCGGCTCGACGGTCCTTTCCACAGAAACCATGTTGGCCGCTGCCTCGGACATGTCGCCGTAGAATCCACCTGCAACAGCGGCCAGTATCGCCGCCCCAAGTGCACCCGTCTCGGTTTCCTTACAGACGTTCACCGCCAGTTGGCTCACGTCGGCGCGAATCTGGCTCCACAGCGCGCTTTTCGCGCCTCCGCCGGATACCATGAAAGCAATGGGCTCAATGCCCGTTTGCGTCCGAGCAATCCCGATGATCTGGCTCACACTGAAGGCGACGCCTTCGAGCACGGCACGCAGGAAGTGAGGCCGTTTGTGCTGGCTATCGATACCGAGGAACGTGGCTCTCGCCGCCGCGTCCCAAATTGGGCTTCTCTCTCCGTCAAGATAAGGAAGGAAGAGGAGCCCGTCGCATCCAGGCGGAGCGGTCTCGGCCTCGGCAAGCAGCTTCTCGATCGGCTCCCCGCCACCAATCGCCTCCACCGCCCATGCCAGCGAACCGGAGCCACAGTTTGTCAAGCCGTACATCGCGACCTTGCCCGGCTTCAAAGGGATAGCCAGCAAGCCGCAAGGCTCACTCGGCATTTCGCTGCTGAGTAGGCCGACGATCTCCGATGTGCCCGCGTAATCGAACGCGCATTGCGGCAAGTTCATCCCTGTTCCGACCATACTGCAATATGCATCGATCCAACCGGCCGCCACGGGAACACCTACGGGCAGGCCCGTCTCACGCGACGCGACCTTGGAAACGCAGCCCACGACCTCGTCCGGCTCGGCCAGCCTTGGGATCATCTGCGAAGTGATACCGAGCCGGTTCAAGTATTCTTCATCCGTCTGGCCTGTGACCGTGTGCACCAGTCCAAGCATGGAATGGCGATCGCTGGTCACCTCGCCGGTAAGTCGACTGGCGATGTAGTCTTTCGTTTGAGCGATCCATCGGATGTCACCAGCGCAGTTCGAGTCGTTCTTCGTGACCCATGCGACGCGGGCTGGCGGCATTGATGGCGAGAATGGAAGATCGATGCCGAGCAGTTTCTGCGCATCGTCGGGGCCGACTGTCCGTGCAAGTTCCGCCGCTTCATCTGCGGCCCGAGCGTCCTGCCACGTGATAGCGGGACGCGCGGGCTGTCCGCTCTCCGTCAGAAAGACGGTCGTGAAGTGGCCGCTCAGGCCGATCGATTCAATTTCAGATGGTGCGACCCCCGCTGACCAAATTTGTTTCAGGCACGAGATCACACTGCCCCACCAATCGTCGGGCCGCTGTTCAAACCAACCGGGGTTTGGTCGAGAAACCGCACAGGGAGCAGACGCGAGGGCCACTCGCTCCCCTTTTTCATTGAAAACGCCGACCTTCGTGGCGCTCGTGCCTAGATCGATTCCAAGAAAATTCGCCATGGCTGATCTCTCACCTGCAAAACCCGATGGTCGTGTACCAGGGATTGGGCCGCGACATCCGTCAGCGTCTTACCGCAGTTCTGGGGCGCAAATCATCCAGCCTCCGCCCGGATCGTAGGCCATGCTACAGCGGGGCAAACGTCAAAACAAGGAAATAGATCAAAGCCCGTGTAGTTTTGCCATCTTCTATCGGGCGAAGCGTCCCGGGGTAGAACGCGTATGGTAGACGGCGGCGAACTCGTCACGGGACCGATACCGGGTAGTCGATGTCGGTTCTAGTAAATAGACTATGGAGTTCCTGAAGGGAAGGAACTTCGTGGTCGTCTCGCCGTTGAGTCGTGGCATCCGGATGCGCTCACGAAGCTTACCGTAGTACATCCATACCGCCACGAAGGAGCCCACCTGTGCATGTCATCATCTCGAAAACCTATGAAGAACTGTCCAAACAAGCAGCCCAACTCGTTGCCGACGAGCTGAATACGAAGCCTGACATGGTATTGGGTCTGGCGACAGGCTCTAGCCCGTTGGGGCTATACCAGGAGCTGGTCCGAATGCATAAGGAAGACGGCCTCGACTTCTCCCAGGTCACGACCTTCAACCTGGACGAATATGTGGGCCTGCCGACCAGGCACGAGCAATCGTATCACTATTTCATGCACGAAAACCTGTTCAAACACATCAATATCCCCAGTGAGAACATCCACATCCCCTCGGGAACAACCAAGAACTACAGAGCCTTTTGCCAATGGTACGAGAAACGCATTGAAGACGCTGGCGGAATCGACCTGCAGCTTTTGGGCATCGGGTCGGATGGGCACATCGCGTTCAACGAACCGACCAGTTCGTTTGCCTCGCGCACGCGTCTGAAGACATTGGCCCAGCAGACCATCGAAGACAATGCACGCTTCTTCGATCGAATCGAAGACGTTCCCATTTACGCGATCACCATGGGCGTGGGCACGATCCTGGAAGCACGAAAGCTCCTGTTGGTCGCCAACGGCGAGAATAAGGGCGACGCGGTGGCCAAAATGATCGAGGGTCCCGTGACGAGCATGATCACGGCCAGCGCGCTGCAACAGCATGCCGATGCCCACGTGTTCATTGACGATGCGGCCGCGGCCAACCTCGAGATGCGCGAATACTACGAGTGGGTCCAGGCCAAGAAACCTGGCGCGCCGCCTCAATAACCGGAATCCGGATCGGCACGAGTTTGGCCGGACGCGGATACGATTCCTGCTCTGTTCAAACGGACGAACGCTACGCGTTGGCGGAGGAATCCCGACGCTGCCGTACGCGCTCGGCCAGTGACTCGAGCAGCGTGACTGAATCGCCCCAGCCGAGGCAGGCGTCTGTGATGCTTTGGCCGTAGACAAGCGGGCGTCCCGGCGCGAGGTTTTGGCGCCCTTCCTGCAGGTGCGATTCGATCATCACACCGATGATTCGCCGGTCGCCCCGGGCGATCTGTGCGCCAATGGCATCCGCGACAGCGATTTGCCGCTGAAACTCTTTGTTGCTGTTCGCGTGCGAGCAGTCGATCATTACCCGTTCAGGTTGGCCCGCCGCTACCAGTGCCGCCGCGGCCGATGCGACGCTGTCCGCGTCGTAGTTGGCCGTCCGACCGCCACGCAGGATGATGTGACAGTCGTCATTGCCGCGCGTTCTGACGATAGCCACTTGGCCATTCTTGTGGACCGAAAGGAAATGGTGCCGATGCTTCGCGGCGACGATTGCGTCCACTGCAACATTGACGTTCCCGTCAGTGGCGTTCTTGAAGCCGATCGGCGCCGACAGCCCCGATGCGAGTTCGCGGTGGACCTGCGATTCGGTAGTGCGGGCACCAATCGCTCCCCAACTGATCAGATCGGCGATGTACTGCGGCGAAATGGTGTCCAGAAACTCCGAGCCGGCCGGCACATCCTGCTGCTGGATCCGGACCAGCAGGTCTCGCGCAATGCGCAGACCCTCGTTGATGCGAAACGTCTCATCAAGATACGGATCATTGATCAGGCCCTTCCAGCCGACCGTCGTACGGGGTTTCTCGAAGTAGACTCGCATCACGATCTCTAAATCGTCGGCCAGACGCTTGCGGACCTCCGCCAAACGACTAGCGTATTCGACTGCTGCAGCTGGGTCGTGGATCGAGCAGGGGCCAATGACGACGAGAAGCCGATCCGACTCCCCTCGCAGGATTTGCTGCACCCGTTCGCGCGTCTGGACGATCAGCGTCTCGACCGGCGTCTCCTGAATTGGGAAAAACCGGATCAAGTGTGCGGGCGGCGGAAGCGGAACGAGGTCGGCGATCCGTTCGTCGTCGGTAAGGGAGGTCCGATCGGGCGGCGATTGGGACGGAATGTCATCGCGCGATTCTGCATTGCTCATGGTTTGGCTTTCCGGTATCTCGACGACGTCAAACGAGCAGCCGACAAGTATCGTGAAGTGATGCCCGCGTGCCGAAGCAGCGGCTCCGGTTCATCGCATTGTAGTGTTCGGTTAGCCTTGAACAAAGGTGTATCGTCGCGTCGCGAGGACTTGTGCGAGATGGCCAACTGCGGAGTCCGCTAGTGCAGGCCCGCCGCAAGTGTCGTCGCAGTGACAACGCGTGACGCAAAGACGACGACAGTTTTCGATAGGTGCGGGACGGTTCGTTCGGCGGCCCAGAGTTCGGTAGGCCGTTTGCGTCCAGGTTTACCAGGTACACGCATCGCCAAGACGGGATCGGGTACGGCAGTTGCGGTAGCAGTGACAGCTCAATGCGTAAACCACTCTTTCAATTGCCACGTAAAGGAGCGTGACTATGACTAGGCGAAGCGGAACGTTGATCGGGCTTTCGGTAGCAGTCGTCTTCGGAGGTACCGCACTGCTTTGGGATTCACCGGCGTACGCTCAAGACTGTGGATATGGTTACAGGGGGCATCACGGCAGCTACCACGGGGGTCACAGCTACTACCGTGGCCATAGCTACCACCGCAGCCATCCAACGTGGCACGGCCCCTCGGTGCATTACGATCGTTATTACCACCCGACGTACCGGCATTGGACGCGGCATCGCGGCTGGCACAGCCACGGCCATTACGATTACGTACCGCATCATGTACCTGGGCATTACGACCGTTGCCATAACGGACACATCGATTTGAACCCAAGATTCCACCACTGACGATGTAGGGATCTGATGCGGGACGTCCACCGATGATGGCAGTCAGTGGAACGGTGGCGTGATCAGCCGTTCTCTCAAGACGACGAACAGACCGGCTGCGATTAGATCGGCGGTTGTGCCGGGGTTGCGGCGATGACCGTCGCTTCGTAGCCAGAAGTCCAGGTCTCCCAGGGCTTGGAGATATTGCTCGTCACCCGGATCGCCGGTATCCAGAATGGTGGCGGCCCGGTCGCCGGTCTGCTCGGCGATGTCGGGACCGCATTTACGGGCGATCAGGCTATCGGGGAACTGTGCGAGAAGTTGCAGTTGCGTGTGAATGATTGTTTCGGTCAGCGACCAACCGGTCTGTGCGCCGTGGCATAGCGCCGGGGCTACGTGGTGCAGGACTTGGTAGAAGTTCTCGGCATACTGCCGCGCGACCATGTCTCGTTCGGCACCAGCACGCATGGCGGCCAATAGTTCGCTCGGCGCGTGGTCAGCCACGTCCATTTCGTCCACTTCGCCAAGTCCGGCCGGTTCTGCCATGCGAATGGCTTCGTAGACTTTGCTCGCATCGTCGGCTGTGAGGGCGCCAAACACTTCGGCGATACCGGATTCCAGAGACAGTTCGCGCGGCACGCAGGCCAGTGGAGCCAACAGTAGAACGGTGCCCAGGTTTGTGTTTGTGTCGACCATCTGCCGCGTCGCTCGCACGGCTCGCAATACGGTCTCGCCAACGCCGTTTTCGACAGCCGCGTCCATCGCCGGGCCGATGGCCGTTGCACTGACCACGAAATCCATGAAGGTCATATCATCGAAGTCGGCACCGCGGTGTACGTTGCCGGGCTTTGGCGCGGTCACTTCCAGCAGGCACGCCAACGTGGCGCACTGACCAACGGACGATTCCGGATCGAGTGGCGATGGTTGTTTGTCTTGGGGATTCGGCATCTGATGTCGAATATACAGATTGAATTGCCAATCGGGACGATGCCGTGGACGGATTGGCAATCCGTCCTACGGAAAATGACATGTGATGATTGGTACAGTTTAGCAGCGTCGCATTCCGCGCCGATACCATCGCGGCAAGCAGGCGATCTTTGTCGTTTGCCGATTTCGTGCGATCCCGTCAGTTTGCGGGGAAGTGGAATTGAGAAGCGATTTTCTCACCAAATCCTGTCAATCCACTGCGGATCATCTGTGGTGTTGATGTCCCGAGAATCTCGAGGGCGACCATATACGCTGCAGATTTGCTAGAATGTTGCAGGCAACGTTAGCCCGCATCGTGTAAAAAGTCGCGTATTCTTGTCGGACAGCCCATAAGTGGATTGTCTGGCTCCACAACGAGGAAACCATGGACGCAAACGATTTGGTCAAAGTCTATTCGGTGACCGATGCCGTTCAGGCAGAGATTATCAAGGGGGCACTCGAAAACGAGGGGATTCCGTGCGAGTTGGGCGGCGAGGGGCAAGGCGGGTTAACTGGCATATTGACGATCGACCTGATGGTGCGATCCGCAGATGCTGATCGGGCGAAGAAGATCATCGGAACGCATGAGTAGTCCAGAGAGGCGAACACCGTGCTGGAGTGGTTCCTAATCCTGTTGGCGTGGTTGCTCCTCGCGTTCGTGATCATCGCTCCTATCGTCGCGTTGGTATTCGTTTTCGTCCTCATGCGCCGTACCCGAGCGCTGATGCGTCGCGTGAACGAGTTGGAGCAGCGGCAACTGCAGCCGGCGGAACCGGGGATCGATGTCCCGGCGCAGCCAACACCGGAAGCCACGGCGACGCCTGTAACGCAGCAGGAAGAAGAGATCGTTGCGGCCGAAGTCATAGAACCTGTTGCCGTGACGTCGCCGCCGGCCCCAAGTGAGGACGGAATCAATTGGGAATTGCTGATTGGCCGCAAGGCACTGGGCTGGGTTGCGGTAGTGCTGGTCTTGTTCGGCACGGCTTTCTTTCTTCGTTATGCGTACGAGAACCAATGGATCGGGCCTCTTGGCCGTGTAGGCATCGGGTTGCTTGCCGGCGTGGGATTGACGCTGGCGGGCTGGCGATACTACCGGCGTGACTGGCGCATCTTTTCGCAAATGCTCTCGGCGGCCGGTTTTGTTGTCCTGTTTCTGGCTGTCTATAGCGCGTTTGGCTTCTATCAGCTTGTTCCGCAACAAATCGCGGCCGGCTTCCTGTTGGTGGTGATCGTCGAGGCTGCATTGCTGGCCGTGTTGTACAACGCGCCGTCCCTGGCATGGACGTCGCTGTTGGGCGGCCTGCTAATACCGCTGTTGATGCAATCGGAGACCGATCAGTATCAAGCGTTTTTCACATATCTGGCCATACTCGACTTGGGCGTCGTGGTACTGGCCGCGTGGCGGCATTGGTGGGGACTGGGAAGTGCGGCTCTATTGGGCACTCACGGGCTATTCTGGTACTGGCATGCCCTGCATTACCACCCTGAGAAGCTGGCCTGGGCGATTGGGTTTCAGTTGGCCATCTACCTGTTGTTTGTCGCGCACAGTCTTACAACGCACGTATTCCGATCGCGAAGAGCTACATGGGAGGATCTCGCGCGGCTGCTAATGAACGCGTTCTTGTGGTTTGCCGCCGCCTTTGCTCTGCTGCAGGAGGACTATCGAGAGTGGATGGGGCTGCTGGCCGTCGCGATGGCCATGATTTACGTAATTGTCGGTCGATTGATCCTCGGGCGAAGGCCGGACGATAGCCGGCAGCTTCTGACCTCACTGGCCGCGGCCGTCGGCTTCATCGGCCTGACTTTTCCGATCCAGGCCGATGCCGAGTGGATCGCTTTGGGATGGGCAGCCGAGGCAGCGGCGTTGTGGTGGTTTGGCTTGCGAGTGAACGCTGGGGCGTTGCGTTGCATGGCGGCGGGGCTGATCTCGTTGGCAGTAGGCCGGTTGCTGTTTGTTGACACGTGGACCATCCAGTCGATCGAGCCTTACATACCAATCCTGAACGAGTACGCCCTGCCTGCGCTGGGCGTCACAGCCTGTCTGTTTGCGTCCGTCGCGGTGGCCGGTCGTTTTGCAGGCCGGTTGCAGCAGGCAGAACGAATACTGATCGGAATCGCTGGCATGGCGGGAGTCATGCTGTTGTGGTTGCTCTTGTCGGTCGATCTTTACGCCTACTTCCATTCGCAATCGCAGGCATTTCCAAAGGATGCCGATCGATGGCGATGGATCGGCCAGATGGCATTGTCCGCTCTGTGGGCTGTCTATGCGGTGACCATCTTGGCAGTAGGCTTTGCGCGAAAGCTTCCGCCACTGCGGTGGACGGCGTTGTTCGTGTTTGCCGTGACGATTGCCAAAGTCTTCCTTTTCGACATGGCTGGATTGAAAGAGTTCTACCGCATCCTGGCATTCTTTATCGTCGCTGTGGTGCTGGGTATCGCGGGATGGGCTTATCAGCGTATTCAGGTGGATCGACAACCATCGGAGGTGAGTGGTGATGATGGCGTCTAAGGGAATCGGGATCCGTGGGTGTTTGGTGCCGAGGGTCTTTCTCGCGCTTTCGCTTGCGACCTGTGGGCTCACGTTTGCGGGCGATCAGCCGCAAGCCCCGGATTCGGCTGTGGCCGAATCGCTGGCTGCGTGGAAGTACTTTCAAGAGGTACCAATTGCGGAAGAAGGCGATGCGCGGCTGTTCGACTTCATTCTGACGCCCGACACGTTCAGCCACGCGCGAACGGACCTGGCAGACCTACGACTGTACGACACCAGCGGTCGAGAAGTCCCGTACGCACTGCGTGTGCGACGTCCGGAGGACTCGACCGTTGCCGCCAAGGCCGCCCCATTCAATCAGGTAGAGAACGCCGACGGTTCCAGCCAGATATCGCTCGATTTGGGCGAGGAGCAGATCGAGCACAACGAAGTGGATGTGAAAACGCCCGGCACGGGCTTCCGCCGCCATGTGCTGGTGGAAGGAAGCGGCGATCGCGAGGAATGGAAGAAGGTGGCCGAACAGGACATCGTTCGTTTCCGGGCCGAGTCGAAGGAATTCGTCGACCAGACAATCGCCTACAACACATGCCGTTACCGCTATGTGCGGATCACCGTTCACGCAGATCCACAGAAGGATAGGGGTGTCGTGAAGATCAGCGAGGTCGTCGTACGGCGTCGAGTGAAGATGCCGGGCGAGTTTGACACTCGAGGCGTGTCGATCGGCAAACGCGATCCGGTACGGGCCGATGGCGGTGATGGATCAGCATGGGTAATCGACTTGGGCGGCGAAAACGTGCCCTGCGATCGAATTATGGTCGAGATTGCTGATTCCGAGTTCCATCGCAACTACCACATCGAAGCCGCGGGACGCCCGAATTCCGGCAAGCCGTTTGAGACGGTAGGCCGCGGTGTGTGGCAGCGCCGGGCCGGCGAGAAGAAGACCGACATGGTGGCGAGATTCAACGATGTACGCGCGGCTCGCTTGAAGCTTGTGGTAACCGACGGTCGTAATGCACCGCTGCAAATTCGTTCGGTCAAAGTCGCTGCTCCAGTGCGCGCGATCATCGTCGAGCGCAAAGCGGAACTCGCCAGTCCAATTCGTCTGTACTTTGGAAATCCAAAAGCTGAAGCCCCCAACTACGACTTCGCACGAAATCTGCCGAACCCGTTGGATTCGAGTCCGGCACGGCTTGTCGTGGGTGGACGGCAAGCCAATCCAGCGTACATGCCGGAACCACTGCCACTGACCGAGCGATTGCCGTGGTTGATCTACATTGTGCTGGGCGCAGCCGTCGCCGTTCTCTTGGCACTAATTGCCAGTCTGGCCCGCGCGGCAATTGCCGTGAACGACGCGCGGCAAGCGCCGGCCAGCAGTTAGGGCACCATTTCGACGCGACATCATCCCCGGCGGGAACCACTTTCCGGAACGACCGCCAAGACCGGCTCCTCGTCAGGGCCACTGCCGCGATATCCCTTCGTGAAGGTGGTGCAATAGGGCAGGCACTTGGGTAGAATCAAGCGAGTGGTTTCTCACCGCCGTCGATTTTGGCTTGGGGGGCCCACCGGTATCGTGCATATTCTGGTGGTATCGTGTTGAAACGATGAACAGAAAAGAACTACTCGTCGTTGTTCTGCTTCCGATTGCCGCAGCCGGTTGGATATCTTGCCAATCGCGAACCAACCCGGATCAGGGCGAGCCGTCGAAGCAAGGCTCCATTCGTGTTGGCGTTCTTCATTCGCTGTCGGGCACGATGGCGGTCAGCGAGATATCCGTAGCCGATGCAACACTGCTGGCGATCGACGAAATCAACGAGGCAGGCGGGTTGTTTGGAAGGAAGATTGAGCCCGTGGTTGCGGACGGGAGGTCGAATTGGCCTACGTTTGCGAGCGAGGCCGAGCGATTGATCACCCAAGAGAAGGTGAGCGCGATCTTCGGCTGCTGGACTTCGGCCAGTCGGAAGACCGTCAAGCCGGTGTTTGAAGAGCACGATCATCTTCTGTTCTATCCCGTGCAGTATGAAGGCTTGGAAGAGTCTCCCAACATCGTGTACACGGGCGCGGCGCCGAACCAACAAATCCTTCCGGCTGTGAGATGGTGCTTCGAGAATATCGGCAGGAAGTTCTTCTTGGTCGGCTCGGACTACGTTTTCCCACGGACCGCCAACGAGATCATTCGCGACCAGCTTCGGTCGCTACACGGCGAAATCGTGGGCGAAGAGTACATTCTGCTAGGCAGCGACGACGTGCAGGGTGTGGTGCAGAGCATTCTCGCCGCCCAGCCCGACGTTATTCTGAACACGATTAATGGCGATACGAACGAGGCCTTCTTCCGCGAATTGCGAGCGGCTGGAATTACGCCGGAGCAGATTCCCACCATGTCGTTCAGCATCGCCGAGGACGAACTGCGCACAATGGGACTGGACGCTATGGTAGGCGACTATGCAAGTTGGAATTACTTCCAAAGCGTCGAAAGCGAAGAGAACGAGCAGTTCGTAACGCGGTTTCAAGAGAAATATGGAACGGACCGAGTGACCGACGACCCGATGGAGGCAGCCTTTGTAGCGGTCAAGTTATGGGCTGAGGCAGTTCGCAAAGCGGGCACGGACGACGTGGCCGCGGTTCGCGAGGCAGTCGTTAATCAGAAGTTCGAAGCACCGGGTGGGACCGTGTACGTAGATCCTCGCAATAACCATCTCTGGAAGACGGTGCGGATTGGTAGAGTCGAGGAAAACGGCCAGTTCACCATCGTGTGGAGTTCGGCGAAACCTGTACCTCCAGCTCCGTATCCCGGCTACCGTTCTCGATCTGAATGGGAAGAATTCCTCAACGATCTCTACCAAGGCTGGCAGGGGAGTTGGGCTAATCCGGGACAGTGATCGCGTCCCGTGCCCTCGCGCAGTAGATTCGGTCATCCGCTCGACACTGTGCCCAACGCGAGAGTCACGGTCGCCACACGATCTGCGCGTAGACGCCTCGCCTGACCTCCGTCGGTGTTGTCTGCACAAGTGATGATGGTGAGAATTCCACGTGGTGGGAATCCAGCAGATTCTGGCCAACGACAGAGAACTCCCAGCAGTCATTCGGTCTCCAGCCAAGCCGGGCATCCAGCGAGATGTAGGGGGGGGCGTTGACGTTCGGAAGGACATCCACGTAGCGAGCCATGAGATCCAGCTCGACGCGCCGCGGCAAGTCCCAGGAGGACATCAAGAACGCTTGATTCTGCGGACTCCGCTCCTCCTGCCACGCATCGTTGAAACTCCCGTGCGACTGAATCTCCAGGAACGAATACGAAGCATCCAGACGCCAACACTCCGTTAGGGTGCATTGACAGGAAAGCTCGACCCCGTAGGTCTCGGCGTGGGCGATGTTGTCGTGCAGAAACGGGATGTCCGCTGGAACACCGACGGGTGGGTCGCGTGGGCCACTTGGCCGAAAGCTAATCAGGTCTTCATACTCGTTGTAGAACAGGGCCATGTCCCATGAGAAGCAATCCGCCGGCTGAGCCCGGTAGCCAATTTCATACGCCATCAAGTTCTCTGATTCGACGAAAGCGTTTCCCTGAAGAAACAGGAACGTCCCGGGGCCGGCCGGAGCACGAAATCGAATATCATCCTCGATACGTGAGGGAGTTCTAACGGCCCGCGACACGGCGCCCCACAGTACACGACGTTCGTCCAGCGACCACATCAAACGGGCCGTCGGCTGCACTTCGCCCCCTGTGTAGTCGTTGTGTTCAAGTTTCGTGCCGATTGTGAACACAGCCTCATCCCCCAGGGATATCTCGTCTTGAATCCAGCCACTGATCAGATCCGTGTTTCGTTTG
>CAZUAH010000337.1:0-14846 GCA_964617665.1 uncultured Pirellulaceae bacterium | reverse complement strand
CCGCTGTCTGCAATAATCGCGTACATGTCTGGTCCTGTGTGCAAACCCTGCAAATATACCGTCATTCCCATCTGCTGATGGGGTGTTTTTCATGATTTGAAGCTATTAATATTAGCGAAAGGTGCTTTGGGTGTCGAGGGCCTAAAGCCCGTCGCTCAGAAACCGCCAAGTTATTGGGATCTCAACAGATACGGCGAAATGCCGCCGCGTGAAACACGACTGCTTTCGTACCGGGAGGGCACCCCAAGGATGTACGGTCAAATCCAGCAGCATCTGGTCGACCAACTGGATGAAATCAAGCAAGCCGGTCTGTACAAGGCAGAACGGGTAATCACAACCCCGCAAGACGCGCACATTCGAGTCGGCGAAGGCCAGGCGGTTCTAAACATGTGCGCAAACAACTATTTAGGGCTGGCCGAACATCCCGATGTGAAGGCCGCGGCCCAAGAGGCGCTGGATCAATGGGGGTACGGGTTGGCGTCCGTGCGTTTCATTTGCGGCACCCAGGCTGTTCACAAGCAGCTTGAGCAGAAACTGACCGAGTTTCTGGGGACCGAGGACACGATCCTGTACAGCTCATGCTTTGACGCGAACGGCGGGTTGTTTGAAACGTTGCTGGCCAAAGACGACGCGATAATTTCAGACGAATTGAACCACGCTAGCATCATCGACGGCGTTCGATTGTGCAAAGCCGCGCGGTATCGGTTCAAGAACAACGACATGGGGGACCTTGAGGCGAAGCTGAAGGAAGCTCAGTCCGCTCGATTCCGTTTGATTGCCACGGACGGCGTGTTCTCGATGGACGGATATATTGCGAATCTTGCTGGCATCTGCGACTTGGCGGATCGCTACGATGCGATGGTCATGGTCGACGATTCGCACTCCGTCGGATTTATGGGCCCGCGTGGACGGGGCACTCACGAGCATTGCGAGGTGATGGACCGCGTGGACATCCTGACCGGCACACTCGGTAAGGCGTTGGGCGGCGCCAGCGGCGGGTATACCAGTGGTCGCAAGGAGATCATTCAGGTTCTGCGCCAGAGGTCCCGTCCGTATCTGTTCTCGAATTCGGTTGCTCCGCCGATCGTAGCGGCGTCGATCAGAGCGATCGAGCTGCTATCAGGATCGACGGAATTGCGGGACCGCTTGGAGTCGAACACTAGGTTCTTCCGCGAAGGCATGGCCGAATCCGGTTTTGAAATCCTGCCCGGCGAGCATCCGATTGTACCTATCATGCTAGGCGACGCAGCTTTGGCGACTCGGATGGCGGACGCGATGCTGGCGAAAGGCATCTACGTGATCGGCTTTTCTTATCCAGTAGTACCCAAAGGCAGAGCGAGAATCCGGACGCAGATCTCAGCGGCCCATTCGCGTGAGGACTTGGAGTTCGCGATCAAGGCATTCTGCGAAGTGAAGCAAGAGTTGGGGATATAGGATGGAGAAGGAACGTCTTCGGATACTAGGCATCGGCGCTCACCCGGACGACTGCGAGTTCAAGGCTGGCGGCACGGCCGCGTTGTATCGACAGCTGGGCCACCAGGTCTGTTTTGTCAGCGTCACTAACGGTGAGTCTGGCCATCAAACTCGGTACGGCGAAGAAATCGCTGCCATTCGTCGCGACGAGGCGATGGCCTCGGCAAAGGTGGTGGACTTTGAATATCGAGTGCTCGATTATCGCGACGGCCATTTGGAGCCGACGCTTGAAGCGCGTTTCGAGATAATCCGCCTGATTCGTCAGTATCACCCGGACTTGATCCTGACCCATCGCCCAAACGACTACCATCCCGATCACCGCTACACCTCGCAATTGGTGTGTGACGCAGCCTATATGGTGACGGTGCCGGCTGTGGCTTCCGACGTGCCCGCGTTGCGCAAGAATCCAGTCATCACGTATATGTCCGATGAGTTCACGCGGCCTTATCCTTTCTCGCCCAAGGTCGTCGTTGATATCGAGCCGGTATTGGACACGGTGATCGATATGCTGGCTTGCCATCGCTCGCAGTTCTTCGACTTCTTGCCGTACAACTTCTGCCGGCCCGAACCCGTTCCCGAGGATCCCGAGGGGCAGAGGCGGTTCTTGCGCGACTGGTATCTGGAGCTCATCTTACCTCTGGCGGACAAGTGTCGAGACATCCTGATTGCCACCTACGGCGACGAGCGCGGCCGGGCAATCAAGTTCGTCGAGGCGTTTGAACCGTGCGAATACGGCTCGCCATTTACGGCAGCGGACATGGCACGGCTATTCCCGTTTGTTCCTGAATAGGGCCAAAGGAAACGACTAGCAGGACGGAACAAAATGTCAGACTCATCTCCACTTCAGCAAGATGGTTCGGGCCCAGTCATTTGGACAGCCGCGTTGGAGGCCACCGACGGCGATGAAGAACTGCTTCTAGACATCGTCAAGGTGTTCATCGATGAGGCACCGTCCGTAATGTCAGGAATCCGCCAGGGCATCGACGAACGTGACACGCAACTACTTCGCCGGTCGGCACACACCTTGAAGGGTTCGTTAAGGATTTTCGAATGCTCCGAGGCAGGTCAGCAGGCATGGCAGATCGAAGAGATTGGCAAGAAGCCCGATCCGCCCGACGAGCAACCTGTGACAGACGAAGACTGGACGCGAGCGGAGGAGATTTTCGGTCTTCTCAGCACGACGATGTCCGCCGTCCTGGCAAGTATGGAGCAGCGGGCGAAACGACAGGATGACTAGCCTCATCCCAGCAGCCTGACGCGGTATTTCCAACGAATCGTGAATGGTGGCTCGGCGTTGGGTAGCGGAGCAACGAGCGAAACGCGATCGCTTTCCCGCGAAACGGTTGCTATGCACGTAGAATCCACTGGCTCGATTATTAGCTCCACGGGACCATCGCCTACCGTCAAACGTGGCGTCCGTAGATCATCGAGCGTGACGTGCGAGCTTGTTCGATAACTGCTCCCTAGCCACCTGGGCTGCCGCCCGACGCGGCAAGCCATGTCGAACACTAGGCTCGTCGTCGTGGAGCCGCTCTCGACGCTGGCCGACCAGTGGTTCTTGCCCGCCATGCCAACCAATAGGGCGACGCTATTGCCAGCAGCATTCGTAGCTGTGCTGTGCTGTTGTAGCGGAGGGCTGGGCGGCCATTGATCGTCGATGTCGCCTTCCTCGGTTGTGAGACAAATCGCCGGAAGGCCTTGAGCCAGAACCTCGATTCGGTGCGCGTAGCGATCGCGTTGCCAAACGAACGTTGCACGCAAACAGCGACCCGCCGGATCCGTAACCTCCAGACTTGGCAAGTCGGCCATGCCTTAACCGTTCTGGTCCTGACCAACGCGCCAACGCAAGTACGAGTCCAGGAAGCCCTGGATATTGCCGTCCAGCACACTGTTGAAATTGCCGATCAGGTATCCGGTGCGGGCGTCCTTGACGCGCTGATCGGGATGAAGGAAGTAGTTGCGGATCTGCGATCCAAAACCGACGCGAGCCTTGCTCTGGTATTTCGCCTCTTGCTCGGCTTCACGCTTCTCCTCTTCGATCCGCGCCAGACGCGACCGCAGCATCTTCCATGCAATCGCGCGGTTCTTGTGCTGGCTGCGCTCGTTCTGACACTGGACCATGATGCCCGAGGGCCCGTGACTCAGACGGACCGCGCTGCTGGTCTTGTTCACGTGCTGACCGCCGGCGCCGCTGGCCCGGAATGTGTCCTCGCGCACGTCCTTGTCGTCGATCTCGATCTCGATATTGTCCGAGATCTCGGGCGACACATCCACCGCCGCGAAACTAGTCTGGCGTTTCCCTTCCGAGTTGAACGGGCTAATGCGGACCAGTCGATGCATGCCAGTTTCGCCCTTCAGATACCCATAGGCCATGGGGCCGCGGATGGCAATAGTCGCGTTGTTGATGCCGGCTTCATCGTTCTCGTTACGATCCAGCAACGATACCGAAAACTCGCCTTTCTGGGCCCACTGAATGTACATGCGCAACAGCATCTCGGCCCAATCGTTGGCGTCCGTACCACCGTCACGCGCGTTAATGCACAAGATTGCCCCGGCATCGTCATTGGGGCCGCTCAGCAAGGATTTCAGCTCCAGATCGGCGACCGTCTGCTCCAGGCGTTCGATCTCGCCGACAGCCTCTTCGGCGAACTCGTCGTCCTCTTCGGCCAATTCTAGGAGGTCGTCAAGGTCTTCGCCTGCCGTCGACGCTTCCTCCAAGGGATCGACTAGCGTCTTAAGCGATTTGAGCTGACCGACCGTTTCTTGAGCCTTCTCGTGATTGTCCCAGAAATCCGCTGCGGCCATTTTGGCCTCGATGCCCGCGATTTGCTGCTTCTTGGCAGCGCAGTCAAAGACTGTCTCGTAGCTGCAAGAGCCGCTGCTGAATCATCTGTGCTCGGTCGACCAATTCTGCGTCCATTCGTACTTCCTTTGCTGGACTTAATACTGCAAGCTCGAAACGCTATTATCTCAAAGATGCCAGATCCGAAAAGGTGGTTCACTCAGAGTTCTCTCGCACCGCCTACGAGCAACGTATGGCTTGTCGGTAGTCCGCGGCAGACATAGACTCATGCACGGGCAGTTACCCCGCATCGACAACCCACCCGCTAATACGTGGGGACTGAGATGCGCTCATATTGAATCGAATAGGCTGCACGTCCCGCCTGCCGTAGAGATTTCCCACAGAGTGACCCGTCGCGAGCATCAAGGAGCCTTTCGGCTGTCATCATGGCACGAATCGTACTGGCAATGTCTGGAGGAGTCGACAGCAGTGTGGCTGCCCATCTGCTCCTGCGGCAAGGCCACGATGTGACCGGCGTGTTCATGCGGCACGGCGAACAGTCGCCCGTTGCCGAATGCGCCATCGACGATTCGCCCGGCCCACGCCTACAGCAAGTATCCACCGCAAGACTCGATCACAAACAGGGCTGTTGCAGCGCGGCGGATGCCGAGGACGCTCGCCGAGTGGCAGATCGGTTGGACATCCCCTTCTATGCTTTGGACATGCAGGATGAATTCCGCCGGATCATCGACTACTTCGTGGACGAATACACCACGGGTCGCACTCCAAACCCCTGCGTCATGTGCAACACGTGGCTGAAATTCGGCAAGCTGTTCGAGTACGCCGACAGCTTAGGAGCCGAGTTTGTTGCCACGGGGCATTACGCCCGTGTCGTTTCTCCCGGCCTGCCGACCGTTCCATCACTTTGTCGCGGGATGGATTGCACAAAGGACCAGTCCTACGCGCTGTTTGGCATCAAACGGGAGGTGCTTGATCGAATACTGCTGCCGGTTGGTGATCACGAGAAAACGCACATCCGCGAAATTGCAGGCGAACTTGGATTGCGCGTAGCGGACAAAAGGGACAGCCAGGAGATCTGTTTCGTTACATCCGGAAAGCACGTGGAATTCGTCCGTGCCCAGCGCGGCGAACAGGCGGACGTGGCCGGGGACATCGTCACCACCGGCGGCCGTGTAGTCGGCCGGCATCCCGGCATCGAGGGCTTTACCATCGGCCAACGAAAGGGCTTACGGGTGGCCATGGGCGAGCCGTTCTTTGTGATTCGCATTGAACCTGAAACACGACGAGTCGTCATCGGCACAAAGAACGAGTTGGCCCGCGTCGATTTGACAGCCGATGACTGCAATTGGCTGGTCGATCCACCCACCGGGTCGTTTCGCTGTCATGCGAAGATCCGCTACAACGCGGAAGCAGCCGCCGCGACGGCCGAGATCCTGCCAGATGGACGCTTGAAGGTCGAGTTCGACGAACCCCGGTTTGGCGTGGCCCCAGGCCAGGCGGCCGTCTGCTACGATGGCGATCGCGTCCTCGGGGGAGGCTGGATTCAGTAGGCCGTGCCGGACTACGGTTGGGCTCCAAAGCAGAGTAGATCTCCGTCCGCCGTGGAGATGTACAGCATGCCATCCGCGGCAATCATGCCGTCGAATACGGGTGTCGAGTCGAGATGCTGTTCGGCGAGTTTCGATCCGTCCTCCGTGGAAACCGCCCACAGTGCAGCGCCCAACCTCCCCTCCAACGCAGCGTATGGATCTTCCTCTGGAACCGCGTCGGGTAGCCCGGCCAGAAACAGCGTGTTCGGGGTCAGCACCATCGCCGTCGCACGGACAGGCACATGTGTCGACCATTTTGGCGGCTTGTCCGGTTTGTATTCGGTTCCGCGACCGCTTCGGTTGCCGGGCACTAATGCCTCGGTATCAGCATGGTCGGCAAATAGCAGATATCCCTGACGGCCGGGCGTGAACTTGGGGCTAAGTCTCTCCCTAACCGAGAAAGCGCGTTGGCCGTAGGTGGTTTTCTCGTCGAAGACCAGTATCTGCCCGGATTTGGGCCCTCTGGTGGCGAAATGACTCCCCGGCCACAGTTTGTTGTGGAACCAGTAGAACCGGTCATGCCATGTGTCATCCAGCAGGCCTGAGGTAGTAGTCAGACGCAGGCCGGTCACACGGTCGCCTCCTGCGCCTCGCGGCTTGGTCTCGACCTGATTGAGTTCCAAATCGAACTTGTTGTGAAACATGTACAGGTACTTGCCATCGCTGACCAGGATATCCGGTTTCGCGCCTTCCATGTGGTACGGCTGACCTCGGTCCTTCGTGATGTCCGGCCATGGCCCGTCCAGATGACTGTGGTGACGCACCGCTCCCGTCTCTGGATCTAAGCCGTACAGGCCGACACCTCCATCCAGGAAGCTTGATCGGCCTGCCGCGAAGTAAACCGTGCCGTGTTCGATCAGAACACTCCCGTGCACTCCCCACGGCGATTCGAGCTGCCCGAACGCGACGATACGTCGCTCGGCTGGCGCCGCGCGGAAACGCCACATCAACTCGCCGTCGGACGCTTGGACGCAATACACCCACCCGTCCCGACAGCCGAACAGCACCAGTCCTCGATAGAGTGTAGGCGGCGAATCGACCCTTCCACCTGCCGTGAATGTCCACAATCGTCGCCCGTCCTTCTGGGCGAGACAATGGATAGCGTGCTCGTTCACGGACGCAAGGAAGAGCTTCCCGCTGGAAACGACCGGCTGTGTCAGACGCCCTCCAACGCTGACTTTCCAAAGGAGGCTGGCATCGTGGGGCACAGCACAATCCGCGGCACCGCTTCGAGTCGCGTCGCCACGGTACGTGGGCCACGCGTGCGTGGAGTGGGGGGGAGCAGACACACTTCCGTACGCTGGGCCTTCTATCAACCGCTTAGGCTCTACACCGTTAGCGTCTGACGTCTCGGGCAGTTTGGCTGCCAGGGCGTTGAATCCGTTCAAGGCCACGCCCGTGTAACAGACGCAGGGATGCGGCGGGACATAGAGGAGTCCGTTTGCGGGCATCACACCGTAGCTGCATTCGCCGCGAGTCCAATCGCAGCGCATGTGGCCGTTTCCCTCGGCTATGTCGACAAATTCGACTCCTCGCTTGGGCCAGAGTAAGTACTCTTGCGTGGCTTTGCTGCGATAGCACCGCACATGATGGCCTTCGCTCATCATATGTCCGATGTCTACAGATCTCCTCACTTCGCCGGTTACGGGATCAAAGCCCAACACCTTCTGCCCGGTAACGCGCGGAGCTTCCATTCTTTGCTTTGGAACCGTGCCCATCGGCATCTCGGGCGTGAGGCTGCTCCAGACCAAACCATTGGCGACCATAAGGTCCGCCGGCTGACGCGGTGCGACGCGCGGAATGCGCGGTCCACGCCAGAGTTGCTTGCCTGTCTCTGCCGAGCGTGCGACCAGTCCTTCGCTGCTGGTCGTCAAGATCACATCTTCGTACATAACCAAGGTGACGCCCGTCCCTACCAGATCCGGCCAAGGCTGGCCTTCCTCTCGCCACAATTCCTTGCCGCTCGCCAAATCCAGACAGACAAGCTCTTCGAACGTGTGATAGCAGACTCTTCCCTTGGACGCGGCCAACGATAGCGTGACAATTCGTTTCTCGGTTTGCTCCCACTGCACGTTCCCGGTCTTAGTGTGGACCGCGACGATGGTCTCGTCGCCCGGTACCGCAGGGGCCAACGGCCAAGTGTCCGTCGTCCGCTTCCCACGTGTGGTTACGTCCCAGGCCGTAGCGCCCTTGGGGTAGTCCGGCACATTCTTGCAGGACCGAGCGAGCAAAACAGCATCGTCCAGGATGATCTCGTCGGCGTTCTGTGTCCCCTCCAAAACGCGGACGATGTCGCCCGTACGTGCGTCCAGAACCGTAACCGGCGCCCGGTAGCCCAGAGTGACGTACAGCCGATCGTCTGTGCACACCAGGCGTCTCGGCAACGACATGGGCGTACTCCAATGGCCGCTGGCTTTCCATTGCGATGGCCCCCAGTCGGAAAATGGGCGTTTCCAAAGGAGAAGCCCATTGAAGGCATCGCGGGCGATTACAGCCCATTTTTCGGGGAACCGGCTGTCGAACAAACCTCGGACGCCTTCGTCCATGATGTAGAAAATCCGCCCACCGGAAGTCACCAAGGCCGATATGCTCGGGGTGTATTCGTGACTGCGCGGCCAAAGCGGTGCGGCTACCCATCGCATGGAACGCGGGGGACCTACCAGCCTGTCACGCGACGCGGCGTTGCCCGTGGAATCGTACAGATAGTGCGTCCACTCGTCGATTTCTGCCGAGGCAGGTTTGGCAAACATCGCGAAACGGTTTCCGATGCGGGATACAGGATGCGGGATACGCTCTGCGGGATGCGGAATACAGGACAGCCACCCCTCGTTCCCCCTCTCCCGCACGATAGCCACACCGCGCGGGGTCAGAACGCGCAGAATCTCGCTTCCCGTATCTCGCATCTCGCATCTCGTATCCACCACAACCAGATTCACGAGGTTCTCGGCGTATGGCAAGTTCGTCCCGTCGAACGTATCGACGGAGATTCGTCCGTAAAGACCTTGGGCCTTGATCGCTTTTCGGGCCGTGGCCACTTTCTCCGCGTCCGTGTCCAGTGCATGAACCAGAAGAGCATCATTCTGCCGCAGACTTACGAGAAACTCCGGATCACTGCACCCTATATGCACGATCAGACCGCCGCTGACGCCCGCTGCCTGAATCATCTCGTCGGCCAACTCGGCTTCTGTTGTCGAGAGACTTGATAACCAGACAACCCACGACATTGAAACGATCACGGCAACTTGTCCTTTATTCATCGGCTCCTCCAAGGTTCCTCCTATTGTAGCCAGTGTTCTGAGTGTCCGTAACGCTGGAACCGAAACACCACGAGCGTTTCATGCAAGTCTGGCGAAGCCAAACCGTCGCCTGCATACGTGGCGGATGAACTGGGCTTCGCCCTAACGATCAGGTTGGGCGTCTTTCTGGCAACGTTTCGATCGGTTACCCTCAACGAGAGACACGGAAAGACGGACAATCAAACTCGTCCCATCTCGGCAAGTGGATGTTATCCCATGCAATACGACTACTATCTTGTGATTGACCTGGAAGCGACTTGTTGCGACCGACGAAGTTTCCCACAAGGCGAAATGGAAATGATCGAGATTGGTGCGGTGATGGCCGATGCGCGATCGCTTCAGCCGATTGACGAGTTCGATTCTTTCGTACGCCCCGTGAGACATCCAACGCTGACGGTGTTTTGCACGGAACTGACGAGCATTACACAGCAGCAAGTCGAGCGCGCCGACGGATTTCGCGAAGTGTTGGACCGCCTCTTGGAGTGGGCGGCGCAGTATCCAGATCACCTTTTCTGTTCGTGGGGTGAGTACGATCGAAAGCAATTCGCGCGGGATTGCTCCTTCCACCGTGTTCGATACCCCTTCGACGATCACCTAAACCTCAAGCGACGTTTCGCCGAGCGGTTGGGGTTACGCAAGCCGGAGAGCATGAAAGGCGCTTTGCGAAAGGTTGGACTGCCACTGGAAGGCACCCATCACCGGGGCATCGACGACGCGCGGAATATCGCCAACTTGCTTCCGTACATCGTGGATAGCACCATACCTTCCAGCAAGGAGGTCGAACCATGAGACGCTTTGCACCAATCGCCGCAGTATTTGCGTTTACACTTCTTGGGGAGCACGTCGTTGTTGGCCAGCAGGCCTCTGAGGGGACAACTGCCTGCACACCCGGCGAACTGCGTACTGACTCGACACCCAACTGTATCTCCATCGAATGGGATGTGTCCGGGGACAGCGACCACGATGCGAAGTGTTCTGTTCAGTATAGGGAGAAGGGAACCGGGAAGTGGAAGCAGGCGTTGCCGCTTTTCCGCGTCGATTATGCATGGTGGTATCACACCTCGAAGGCGGAACGCGCGCTCAACATCTTCGCTGGTAGCATCCTCTTCCTGAAACCGGGGACGAAGTACGACGTCAAAATGAAACTCGCCGACCCGGATGGTGGCGAGGCCAGCGAAGCTATCTCTGTTGCCACGCGTCCAATCCCTCAACTGCCTCAGAGAAGACGGACCCTGCACGTCGTCCCCGGAACGGGCGAAGGTAGCGGCTCGGCCGATGAGCCCTTCCGAGGTCTAGCCCAAGCGGAGGCAGCAGCGAGATCGGGCGATGTCTGCTTGCTGCACCAAGGGAATTACGGGAGCTATGCATTTCAGAAATCTGGCGAGCCAGGATCCTACATTGTGTGGAAATCGGCCGGGGATGGTGATGTTGTCTTTGCATCGCTACAAGTCAGGGCGAGTCACATTTGGCTGGAAGGCTTGAAACTGCAGCGGCAGGAGAAGACGCCGGGCTTGCGTGCCGGAGCCAAGTGCACGGACGTTGTGATTCGCCGAAACCGTTTCGACGGATTTCATTACTCGATCCTGCTGAGCCGAGACAGTCGCTACTGGCATATTACCGACAACGTGATCGTGGGCGACAATGATCCTGAGACGGGTGGTATCAGCGGCGAAGGAATCGAGTTGAGCCATTCAAGCGGCCATGTCGTTGCCTATAACGATATCTCCGGCGCGGCCGACGGTATTTCCTATCCCGATCGAAACTGCGACATTTACGGCAATGATATTCACGACGTTTCTGATGACGGCCTGGAACCGGACTACGCACACGCAAACGTGCGAATGTGGAACAACCGGATCTACAACTACCACTACAATGGGCTCAGTTTTCAGCCCATGTACTGCGGCCCTTGGTATTTCATTCGCAATCAAGTGATCGGGACCGGCGCCATCTTCAAGTTCCGCGTGCAGGATCGGTTCGTGCTGGCTAACAATACCTTCGTGAAATGGGGCTCGATGGGAAATCGAATGCACCACATCCTGACCAGCCTGTCGAGAAACAACCTGTATATTTCAGCCGACGGGAAAGCGCCAATCTGGGCCGCGATTGATTGCAATCAGCCGCAATACTGTTTGCCTAACGTTTACACACCGAAATGGATGACGGACGTCGACTACGACGGCTTCGACTGGGGCCAGTCGGAGACCGCATTCCGCTGGGAGAACAGGAAGCGTTTTCCCGACCTTGAGAGCTTTGCCGAAGCAGTGGGTATCGAGCGTCACGGGGTCCGGGTGAAGAAGGAAGAGATTTTTGAAAGATGGGATATTCCGGCAGAGCCAGGCGCGGTGTCCGCTCAGCACTTGACGCTCAAGGCCGGCTGCAACGCGATTGACGCGGGTGATGTGCTGCCGAATATCAATGACGATTTCACCGGCAAGGCACCGGACCTGGGAGCGTACGAATTCGGCAAGCCGTTGCCGCAATACGGACCACGCGGAGAGGATTGATGCCACAAGATAGCTGGACCCTTCTGGGCAGTCGCTACGTTCGTGAATACCGAGTGCTTCGCGTACGGGAAGACCGTTACCGCTTCGAGCCGAGCGGCGGCGAGACGGATTTCGTCGTCTGCGAATCAGCCGATTGGGTGCTTGTGATACCCTTCACAGCCGATGATCAAGTTGTGCTGGTGCGTCAGTATCGCCATGGCATACGGCAAGTTGTCTTGGAAGTGCCGGGCGGGATCGTCGATGGGGAAGAGTCTCCGCAGGAGACTGCCGCACGGGAACTCCAAGAGGAAACGGGCTACGTTGCAGAGGACATTCAGGTCATCGGACGGTTGATGCCCAATCCCGCGTTGAATAGCGCCTATTGCCATGTCGCCGTCGCCACAGGGTGCCGCTTGGCCGCCGAGCCGAGCCCCGATCCATGGGAGAAGATCGAAGTCGCTCTGTATCCACAGGACCAGATCCGCTCGCTGGTGAGAGCCGGCGATTTATGCCACGCCCAGGTGATAGCAGCGTTCGCGTTGCTGGAAATGGCAGAAGACACAGGTCGGTAATGGCCATGCAGGCGTTCCAACACCGGATTCAGGGAGGGCGAAGCTCCCGCTGACCGTCTTCGCTTGCGCGGCTTGGCAGGAGCCTCGCCCTCCCGGTTTGGAAACCGATTCATAGGAAACCAGCCCTAAACGGTCCGCAGCGCTTTGTCGGAGAATTCCAGTGACCTGTATTGTCGTTGACACAAATGTTCTGGTCGCCAGTGCCTATAATCGCGAATCGGCCAGCCGGCGGATCGTCGATGCGTGTCTTGCCGCACACTTGGAAGTGATAACCAGTCTTGCGATCAAGGGCGAATACAATCACATCCTTCCTCGGGCCATTCACGATCGCGAACAACTGGACCGGGCCATGGAACTGATTCGCTGTAGCCGGGCAGTGGCGCCGCCCACTACGCCCCGAGTCGTCGCAGAAGACCCGGACGACGACAAGTTTGTGGCAGCCGCGGTAGCGGGCGAAGCCGATGCGATTGTCACGAACGACCAGGGCTTGCTGGATGTCGACCCGTATCACGGTATCCGCATCATTAGGCCCGTCGCCTTCCTGAAACTCTGGCCGTAGCTGCCGGAACTACCTTTCGCATCTTTCTGATGGTATCCTTGTCTTCTTGTTCCACCTAGATTCTGTCCTACTACGTGAGAGGAGTCACCATGAGGTTGCCTGTTCACCGATACGCCGCAACGAGCCTCTGCACAGCATTTGCTGTCCTGTGTTTTGTCTTGACTACCGCAGCGGACGAAACAGGCACGCTGGTCGTCCCGGAAACATCACTCGCGGTTCACATGGTTGTGGATCTACCCAATGGCGAGTCAGGCGTACAGCTTGTCGAGGCCGATGGCGACTCGGCGAGTGTGCCTGTTCAATTTGTCCCGCGAGTCGCAGCAGATGGCTTGGTTGCCGAGGACGGCCAATGCTTTGTCGCAGCAATTCCGCCGAAGGAGCAAGCGAATGGGCCGAGGAGGTTCAAGCTCGACCCGGCGAGCAGCGGTGAACCAGCGACCAGTCCTTTCAAGTTCACGACGATTGACGACAAGTCGCTGAAGATCATCGAGGGCGACAAACCTGTGCTGACTTATAACTATGGCATGATCATCGGCGCTAACGTGCCGGAGAACGACAGCCGACGCAGGCGTGCTTGTTACATCCATCCTCTGTGGGGGCCGGACGGTGAAGTACTCACGGACGATTTTCCCCGTGATCATTTCCATCATCATGGTATTTTCTGGGCTTGGCCCCACGTGGCCGTCGGCGGAGAGCAGCACGATTTGTGGACGACGCGCGGTATCGAACAGCGGTTTGTGCGGTGGCTGCATCGGGAGGCTGGGCCGGTAGCCGCCGTATTTGGCGTCGAAAACGGATGGTTCGTCGGCGAACGGCTAGTGATGACCGAGCGAGTATGGGTTCGCGTCTTTCCTGAGAGTGACGGAGAGCGCTCGGTCGATGTTGATCTGTATTTCGCCCCGAAAGAGGAGATTGCCTTACAGGGCGCCGGCGGCAAGAGTTACGGCGGTTTGGTGGCTCGCTTTGCGGTTCGCAACCGCACCGACGTGAAGATTACTGTGCCTGACGGACCGACGACCGGAGACCTAAAGGAAACTCCGTTGCCTTGGGCGGACTTGACCTCTCAGTTCGAGAACGCACCCGGCCGTAGCGGTGGGGCGGTGTTTGTGCATCCCGATCATCCCGACTATCCGCCAACTTGGTTGACCCGGCACTACGGCCCGCTGTGCGTCGGCTGGCCCGGCGTCAAGGCGCGACCGTTCGAGCCAGAGAAGCCTATCCGGCTGGCGTATCGCTTGTTGTTGCATCGCGGAGCCTATGAGGTGGAAGCGTTAAGGACGCGATACGACACTTATACTGCGTCGACAAAGGCTGTCTGGGAAAATCCGGCAGCGGCCACGAACGCGGAATGAAGGTGGATCAGGAATCGGGTGTCGTCTAGCCGGACACGACGTACGTAGGAGGGGACGAAGAACGTGAGAACGGCGATATTTGTAGCGGCGCTCACGGGGTTGGCATGCGGCGGAGAGACGGCACGCGAGCCCGGCGTGATCGTTCGGGATGGACGGTTTGTGCTGCGAGAGAGCGGAAAGCCGTTTTGCCCAGTGGGATTCAACTTCATTCGGCTGTTCAACGAACGGCGTACCGCAGATCATGACAACTTCAGCCGAACCGGCTACGACCGGTCCGAGCATGAAGCGATGCTGCGACGGATGGCGACGTCTGGTTTCAATACGGTCCGGGTTTTCATCAATTCCCAGCCGGGCGAGGTGATCGAAAGTCGCGATAGCAGGGAGTTGTCGTCTGTCTACCTGGACAACGTGACGGATTTCCTGAATCTCGCAAAGTCGCACGACGTGTACGTCATGCTGTCAATGCGGCGACACCCCGCCATTCGCCGTTACGTGCAGTACCACGGCAAGCCGGACCCGATGGTGACGGGCGAGAACCAGTGCTTCCTGCACGCTGGCTGGATTCGAGCCAAGACGCGTTACATGCAGGACTTTCTTTCTGAGATCCTCCGGCGTAGCCCGGATGCCCTCACTGCGGTCTTTGCCGTCGACATTCAGAACGAATTGTGTTTCTATCCTGGCCAGAAGCCTTTCAGTCTGTCCGAAGGAGCATTCAC
>CAZUAH010000336.1:12193-14850 GCA_964617665.1 uncultured Pirellulaceae bacterium | reverse complement strand
AGGGTAGGCCCCGTAGCTTCCGCCGCGAAAAATGCGCGTCGCGCCCGTATCAGGGCCCTTTGGATCGATCCGCAGAGATTGAGCGTAGGAGTCCGGTGCGTACCAGTCCGCGCACCACTCCCAAACGTTGCCGTGTATGTCGTATAACCCCCAGGCGTTCGGCTTGAGCTGACCTACCCTGTGCGTGCTTTGCTCCGCACTGTAAGGGTTCCACCCATATTCACCGAGCCTGTCCACGCTGTCTCCATAACAGAATGTTGTGGTGGTTCCGGCGCGACAGGCATATTCCCATTGGGCTTCCGTGGGGAGAGTAAACACCATGCGCGACGCCTCCAAGGGCGTCCCTGCGGACAGCACCCCAGGCGTGCTTACTGCATTGAGCTTCTGCGCAAAGAACCGGGCGTCATTCCAGCTCACGTTTTCCACGGCGTTGGCCGGGTCCTGGCGGGTGGAGGGGTTGTTTCCCATGACCGCCTCCCACTGCGCCTGCGTCACTTCGTATTTGCCAAGGTAAAACGGCCGGCCAATCTCTACCCGATGCTGCGGCCCTTCGAAAGGAATAAACTCGACGGCCCGCATGTCACCGACGGTTTTCGCCTCTTCCAGGAAGTGTCTCTGCTCTTCCTCCGACGAGCCCATCAGGAACTTGCCGGGCGGGATCAGTACCAGCGTCAGCTTCTCGCCTCCGGGCAAGTCGACCTCCCGCTCCACCGGCAGGTCCAGGTAATCGGCCCAGGCCTGCTGATGACGCTCTGCCGTGGCGGCGTCGAAAGGAGCCTTGGCGATAGCAGGTGCATCGGCCGGTAGAGTGGCCGTCCATGGCACCGTTTCGCGCCGGCGCGGGGGGCCTACCGTCCCCGGGGCCAGCGGCACCAACGTCACATTGACCACCTGGCGTCCGCCGCGAGTGATCGTGACCAGTTCCTGATCGATTGCGACCGGCTTGCCGTCTTTGTTCGCACGCAAACGGTACCTACCGGGCTTCAGCCGGATCTCTTTCGGGCCCGCGCCAGTGATGACAATATCGTGGTCTTCAATCGTGACACTGATTTCCGGATCGTCGACCGCGATAACCAAAATTCCCTCGCCCGTCACGATGCGGATGACCGAGGCCGCAAACTGGGTCACGCCGGTGGCTTCGGTGATACTCAAACTGGCCAGCAAGGCCAGCAGGACGAGCCCGGCGACGGTCCAGAACCGGCGGCGCGAACAACCACGACGTGACTGTGAGGGCGCGTCGCCCGGCCCGGCTTTCGCCGACCGGCCCGGCGCGACATCCGTCGCGCCTAACGGGGGCCTGTTGGTCGGGTGCTGGAGATAGGCCAGATGCTGCCCCAGGAGGTCGGCCACTTCTTCCGCGTTCTGGAACCGATCGTCGGGGTCTTTGGCCAGGAGCCGATCGATGATCCCCACCAGTTCCTCGGGGATCTCCGGGTTGACCTCGCCGATGGGGCGCGGCATATCGTCGGCGACCCGGCGAAGCACGGCCACAGTCGAATCGGCGCGGAAGGGCGAGCGGCCGGTACACATGGCATACAGCACGCTGCCCAAGCTGAACAGGTCGCTACGGTGCTCGACCGCCAAACCCTGGGCCTGCTCGGGCGACATGAACTCGGGCGTGCCGGCCACATCGCCAGTGCGGGTGATACCGACGTCGTCCACCGCTCGGGCCAGACCAAAGTCGGTGATCTTCACTCGCTCGACACCATTTTCCAGCAAGATGTTGCCCGGCTTAATGTCCCGGTGGACCAAGCCCTGACCATGGGCAGCGGCTAACCCGACGGCGATCTGCGACCCGATGCGGAGAATCTCCTCAAGCTGCAGCGTGCCGTCACGTTCGATCTTGGCTTGTAGCGTCTGCCCATCGATGTACTCCATCACCAGGTAGGGCGTCTTGTCGTCATCTTCGACGGCGTGGATGGTGACCACGTGCGTGTGACTGACCGCAGCGGCCGCCCGGGCTTCGCGTAGAAATCGCTTTCGGGCGGTCGGGTTGGCGGCGAATTCTGGGGCAAGAACCTTGACTGCCACCACCCGGTTAAGCTTGGGATCGTGGGCCCGAAGCACGATGCCCATGCCTCCCCGGCCGACCACGTCGATCACCTCGTACGGCCCGAGCTTCCCCAGGCGATCGGACACATCGCACGGTTCGAGGAAGTCGAACAAGGTCTCGTCTGGAGGTGAGTTGGTCGCGTCAGGTAGTGGTTCAGGGTCAGTCAGAGCGCCAAGCACTTCCGTCGGCCGATCGCCCGCGACAGGTTGCCCAAGGAAACCGCCGGCTTCCGAGTCTGCCTCGAGCAGCGATTCGACTTGGGAACGGAGATCCTTGTCGGAGCCGCAGGCCTCGTTCAAATAGGCCTGCTGGCTCTCGGAGGACTCGCACTCAAGAGCCTTCAAGAAGATGTCGTTGGCTTTCGGATTCCACTCGCTCATTTTGCGACCTCAGATCATAGGAGTCATCTAATGGTCAATGCGTCTGGCGCGCGCAGCTCGCACCGGAAAAATTGAAAAAACTCGAAAAAACTGAGGCGTCCGGGAATTCGATACGTCAAAATCCATCGTTGTCGGGGGGGCGCGGCGGCCCCCGCGCCGGGGGGCCCTACCCGCCACCCCGCGCCGCGGGGGGGTGGGCCCCCCCGGGGCCGCCCCCCCGCAAA
>CAZUAH010000336.1:0-12183 GCA_964617665.1 uncultured Pirellulaceae bacterium | reverse complement strand
AAAGCCATGGGCGTCGGGAGGGCGAGGCGCCCGCCGAGCCGCGTGTCCATACCCGAAACCCGGCTCAGCGGGAGCTTCGCCCTCCCAATTCCCGAACACCCTCAAAAAAACCAGATTGGCGGCCTATCCACGGCTCACTTGGTGGAACAGCCACGCCCGTGCGACTTTCCAAAGACGGTCCGCGACCCGTTTGGTCACGCCTATCGATTCTGCGGCTTCCTCGTGCGTAAGTCCCGCGAAGAAGCGTAGTTTCACCAATTCGGCCGCCTGAGAGTCGTGCTTCTCCAACTCCGTCAGCGCTTCGTCCACGGCCAGCAAATCGAAGGACGGTGATGAATCACCTGGCGCATTCTCCTCCAAATCAACGCGATAGCCCAATCCGTGCCGTTCCCTCACACCCCGCTTTCGCGCACGTTCCACGAGAATCCTCCGCATTGCCTCCGCAGCCGCGGAGAAGAAGTGCCCTCGACTGTCCCAGTGCTGGGCCTTGTCGACATCCACCAGCCGGATATACGCCTCATGCACCAGAGCCGTCGCCTGCAATGTCTGCCCCGGATTCTCCTGAGCCATCTTGGCCGCCGCCAGCATGCGTAGTTCACCGTAGACAAGGGGCAAGAGCTGTTCCGCCGCCGAAGGGTTGCCCTGTTCGATGATGGATAGAATCCGAGTGACATCGCTCATGGGCAACGCTTTCAGAAGGGGTGGCGTGCCCACGATTATATCGGCTTCGAGAAGCAGGAGGTACCGCCTCCGGGGAGAAGATCGAAGCCTTTGATATCTGACCGCAGACTACACTTCAAGTCATTCCTGTCGGAGTAGGCTCGTTTGCTGATACAATCTTCAGAATCCGTCGCCTGACGCCGCCACAAACAAGTCGGCAAGAACTACATCGCAGTATTGAGCGACACTGCGATGCAAAACAGCATCCTGGCTCGCTTTGACTGTGATCTGAGCATGAACGACAACAACTGGTGGATGAAGGAACCGGAACACTGGTGGCCGCCGGAATTCTACTCCAGGAGCAGAGTGAACCCGACCGCCCGCAAGAACCTGGAACGCAAGGCCTGGGAAGATCTCAAACGCGAGGCTAGGTGAAGGGCGTACCAGGCTTTGTCTCAAAACGTACGAAACTGGCCGCGTCGCGGCTCCGCTTGTCCCCTCTCCCGTTTGCGGGAGAGGGCTAGGGTGAGGGTTTCTGTGTTTTGGGATGAAGGCGAGCCTCGATCCCGTTCGCAAGCTGGAAGCTTACGCCACAGTAGAAAGCCAACGGTCGCTTTGCCTTACGCACGACTCAAGGCTTCCGCTTCTTCGGTTTCAGCCGAGAGGCATATTCAGGCCGTTCCTTCCACTGGTCGAAGTACGGTCGATAGGCGTCGACGTCCATCCAGAAACGCGGTTCAGGCTCGCCAGGGTTGACCCTGCCTTCGGGATAGTCTTCACCTGCCACACTCACGGCCAGCGACTCGTTCCAGCGGTCCATAGCGGTCTTCAAGCGTTGGGCGACCTCGGTGCGTTCGCTGAACAGATTGTTCTCTTCTTTGGGGTCAACGCGCAGATCGTACAGCTCGTATTGCCTCTGTCTTCGGCCGATGTGCAGCAGTTTGTAGTTGTTGTCGATCAAGGCCGTATTCCCAAAGCAACTGAACGGGATCGGCTTTTCGCGCCGAGCGTGCTCTTCTGTGAACAGGTCTTTCAGGCTAATGCCATCTTGAGGCTGTAGCATCACAGATTCCGGAAGTCCGACGATATCCGCCAGCGTTGGGAAGATGTCCATTGTGGCGGCGGGAAACTCTGTGACGCGTGCTTTCTTAATACCAGTCGGCCATTCGATGATTGCCGGCACACGCAAACCACCTTCGTACAAAGTGCCCTTGAAGCCTCGCAACCCGCCCACGGTTTCAGGAGTAATCTTCGGCAGGCCGCCATTGTCGCTGCAGAACCAGATCAGCGTGTTGTCCGCAATATCCAGCTCGCGCAATCCCTGCCGCAACGAGCCAATGCTGCGATCCATCGCTACGAGTTCGCCGTAGTGTTCTTGCGAATTGGCGTCCAATTTCGCGAACCGAGCCTTGTCTTTGTCCAACGCGCGAAACGGGCTATGAGGCGTTCCGTACCAGATCACGGTAAAGGACGACTTTTCCGCGGCCGCCTGCTGCCCAATGAACTTCAGAGCCTCGTCGACCACGACCTCTGACGAGTCCCCCTGGAATTCGATGAATTCGCCTTTGCGACTGAGGATTGGATCGCGATCGAAGAAATTGGTCACGGATAACCATTCATCGAATCCGAAGGCACCCGGGTTATGTGTGTCATCAGCGAGAATTGGGACTCCTGGCCCGCGCAGCCCATTCAAGTGCCATTTGCCGAAGTGTCCGGTCGCATAGCCGGCCTCACGCAGCGCGGCCGCAATCGTCTTCTCCTGCAGACGCAAGGCATAGCCATGAGTTTGCACACCGGTGCGATTGTTCGAACGTCCGGTCAACACGCTGGCACGAGTCGGCGAACAGACCGGGGCTCCGGCATAGAAACGATCGAACCGCAGCCCATTGGCGGCCATGGCGTCCAAATTCGGCGTCTCCAAAACGGGATGGTCGTAGTGCCCGGTCTGTCCCCATCCCTGATCGTCTGCCATCACCAGAACGATATTTGGGCGAACGGACTCCTCGGCAAACGACGGCTGCGCCGCTGTCAGGAGGATTACACAGCCAATGCATCTTGCGAGTTGACTCATTGTTCACTGCCTTTCGAATCCCACGTTGTTCACGCGCGTCTTGGTTCCTAATACTGTTCAAAGGCGATCACTGCAGCGGTTGACGATACTTGGCGCGCCATTCGGCTGGCTTCAGAGATACGTCGCTATCGTCTCCGTAGTGAGTGCGAAGTTGGTCGAGGGCGCGTTTCGTCTGTTGGATTTGATCCCTGCATTTCGGATCGTTGTACAGATTCGTGAGTTCCTCGGGATCATTCTTCAGGTCGTAGAATTCCCATTCGTCGAATTCATAGAAGTGCATCAGCTTGTAACGTTCGGTGCGAATGCCGTAATGCCGCGGCACCATGTGAACGCTGGGGTATTCGTAGTAGTGATAGTAAATACTCTTTCGCCAATCGGCTGGCGATTCGCCTTTCAGCAAGGGAACCAACGAGGCACCCTGGATGTCGTTGGGAATCGCCGCTCCGGCCATTTCCAGGAAAGTGGAAGCGTAGTCCAGATTCTGAATCATCAGTTGGCTGCGTGACCCGGGTTTCGTGACGCCTGGCCATTTGACGATGAAGGGCATCTTCAACGACTCTTCGTACATCCAGCGTTTGTCATACCAGCCATGGTCGCCGATATAGAATCCCTGGTCCGAGCAGTAGATGACGACCGTGTTGTCGGCCAAGCCCGTTTCTTTCAAGACATCCATCAAGCGGCCCACACCTTCGTCGACGCCCCGCACGCAGCGCAAGTAGTTTTTGGCATAGCGTTGGAACTTCCAACGAACCAGATCTTTGCCTTTCAGATTGGCCTCGTGAAACGCCTTGTCTTTGGGACGATACGCGGCGCGCCAAGTTTTCAATTGCTCAGGTGACATGCGGCTCATATTCCGCCAGGCGGACCGGTCTTGTCGCTGTTGTATGGCTTCTCCTTCGAAGTCCGGCGTCAGATCGACGAACAGATCGTAGTTCAGATCCATATGCCGATCGATTTCCAGCTCCTGATACCGGGCCGGCGGCGCGTTGTCTTCCCACCGGTCGAACAGAGTCGTCGGTTCCGGAATCTTGATGTCGTCGTACAGATTCAAATGACGTAGAGCCGGCATCCAGTTCCGGTGCGGCGCCTTATGCTGGCACATCAGCATGAAGGGACGATTCGGGTCGCGTTTCTGTTTCAGCCACTCGACCGCCATTTCGGTGACGATATCGGTGCAATAGCCATCGACGCGAATCCGTCCATTCGGCGTCAGGAAATCGGGATTGTAGTAGAGTCCTTGCCCCGGCAAGACTTTCCATTCGTCGAAGCCCTGCGGAGTGCTCTTGAGGTGCCATTTGCCATAAAAGGCTGTCTGATATCCCGCTTTGCGCAGCAATTTCGGAAACGTCTGCTGGTCGCCGTCGAAGTTGTTGCCATTGTTCATGAAGCCATTTCTGTGGCTGTGCTTTCCAGTCAGAATCACGGCTCGGCTTGGCCCGCAGATCGAGTTGGTGCAGAAGCTGTTCTCGAACACCATCCCTTGAGTCGCCAGCTGGTCGATATTCGGAGTCGGATTGACCGACTTCAACCACCCGTTGTAAGCACCGATGGCGTGCGGCGCGTGATCATCCGTGAAGATGAAAAGGACATTCGGTCGTTCTGCCGCCATCGCCGGAGCGACAAGCAGAGCGAAACAAAGGGCGAGCATTAGCCGAGTGCAATTTCTATTCATTGTCGAAACCTGTCAAAGAAGTAAGTGTCATCCCGTTTACGGTTAGGTTTTACACATTGCCTAGTGTAGGGCACAGAAGAAGCGTCCTCAGAAATAGTGCTTTGTCAATGCGAAAGTTACAGTAGCGGAACTCGCGCGTGAGCCGCAGGGTTCACGAGCTTGGTCGCGGAGAGGCAAGAGTCGCTCCGCAATAAACGATGAAGTCGCCTCGGCGACTGAAGTCTACCTGGGCGGGTCCGTGCCTGTCCAGAACTTGTTCCTCGAACTTCAGAGATGGACACACACAGGCAGACCGCTGAACACATGATCTTCGCGTCGAGAACGACGTTATCACGCACGGGTGGACTTGCGGCTGCGCGTGGTCCGCCGATTCACTGCGTTTGCGAGATCCTACACGTTGGCGAACCGGTAGATACATATTGCTGACCGGAAACTCACGGCTCGCGCGGCCGTTCACGCCGAGAGAGTCCACGAACTACCGACATACTCACGCCAAGCTCAACTAGTCCGACTCGTGTGCCGACGGCCCCCCCTCCCGCCGGCAGGCCAGCAGGCGACCCCGCCTGGAGCGGTGTGTCGTGCCTGCAGGGTTGAGAACTTGGCTCTGGGGCCGAACGGAATTGACCTGTATCAAGGACTTTGCGCCCGTCGAATGCGATACTTCTCTGTGGAAGGACAAGTGCTGAACCGATAGGGCGAAGGTGGAGTCCACCTGGGCCGTACAAACCAATACCCGGAGAAGGAAACATGGCCGCACGACAAATAATCCAAATCGACAAAGAGAAATGCGACGGCTGCGCTCAGTGTGTCCCGTCCTGCGAGGAAGGGGCCATCAAGATCGTCGATGGCAAGGCAAGACTGGTAGCGGACGTCTATTGCGACGGACTGGGCGCCTGCCTTGGGCATTGCCCCCAGGGGGCGCTGACGATTGTCGAACGAGAGGCTGTGGAGTTCGACGAGGAAGCGGTGGCTAAGCATCTCGCCGCAACGAAGCGTGAACTTCCAACCGCGCCGGCGACTGGCGGTTGCCCCGGCGCAGCTGCGATGCAGTTACGCGATGCCGCGACATCGCAACAAACGGCTGCCGCCGCCGGAAGCGGCGCGAGCGACGAGGCAGTGCCTTCGGGGCTTGCCAACTGGCCGGTGCAGCTTCACCTTGTGCCGCCTCAGGCACCCTACCTCCAGCAAGCCGACGTGTTGCTAGTGGCTGACTGTGTTCCCTTCGCGTGCGCCGATTTTCACCGTCGATTCCTGGACGGTCGTCCGGTTGTGATCGGCTGCCCGAAGCTGGACGACGGCCAAGCCTACGTGCAGAAGTTAGCGCAGATCATCCTGGCGTCCGGCATTCGTAGCATCACCGTGCTGAAAATGGAGGTACCGTGCTGCACGGGCCTGCTGCACATAACAAAAGCGGCAGTGGAAATGGCCGGCACTCAGACGCCCGTGCGCGAGGCGACGATATCCATCCGAGGCCATGTCCTCCCAACGACCGATGGCGGTAGTCCAACTCCGGCCGCCAATGGTCTCCCGGTTGTGAGTCTGACCTAGAGTGTCAGCCGAGTGGACGAACAGGTCACGGCCCATTGGGATCTGAGTACCGAGTACTGAGTCGAAGGGCCGGTTCCCACCGGCCGATCACACGACGATCAAGCACACGGCCGGTAGAAACCGGCCCTACTCGGCGCACCGAGGAATTCTGCTTCGTCGCAAAAAGGGAATTCTCTGCAACTCGTTCCAAATGGCGTCGACGAAGTCTACAATGATTGGCGCCAATTCACAGACCACGCGGGGTAGAACATGGACTTCAACGAGATCCTTCGATTCGCGGTCGAAAAGGGTGCCTCGGATTTGCACGTTCAGACAAATGCCCCGCCGCTGTTGCGGATTTCGGGCGAGATGTGCCGCTTGGACATGGAGCCGGCAACGGACGAGCAGACGAAAGGCTGGATCGCATCCATCTTGCCCCAGTCAACTGGATACGATCTCGATACGGCAAGCACGCGAGGATTGGATTTCTCCTATGCCTTGCCTGGACTGGCCAGGTTCCGTTGCAGCGTCTACCGACAGCTTGGCGAGTTCGGGATTGTGGTACGGGTCATTCGACTCGATATACCGTCTATCGAAAGCTTGAATCTGCCCAAGGTCGTTCACGATATTGCTCTGGCTCGCCGAGGGTTGATTCTGGTGACCGGTACGACTGGCAGCGGCAAGAGTACGACGTTGGCTGCGATGATCGACCTTGCGAACAGCACGCATTCCAGCAAGATCATCACGATTGAAGACCCAGTGGAATACGTTCACACGAACAAGAAGTCCTTGATATCCCAGTTCGAGGTGGGTATCGACACGCCGTCGTTCGGTCGCGCTCTGCGCCAATCATTGCGTCAAGACCCCGACGTCGTCTTGGTTGGCGAGTTGCGTGACGTCGAGACTTTGCGGATTGGGCTGCACGCCGCGGACACGGGGCATCAAGTGTTCTCCACCGTTCACAGCGCAAACGCGCCGCAGACCATCGAGCGGATCATCGCCATGTTCCCGCCGCCCGAACACAAGTTGCTGATGTCGCAACTGGCCGGCTCGTTAGAAGCCATCATTTCGCAGCGACTTCTTACCGCGCGGGACGGCGGTCGAAGGCCAGCCGTGGAGATCCTGCGCGGCAGCACGGTTACGGAACACTACATCGTGGAAGACGACCTCGAAGCCCTGCACAAATACATGGAAAGCGGCGATTCGGGGATGCAAACGTTCGATCAACATATCCTGAAAATGCACGTGGCCGGGCATATCTCGGTGACCGAAGCGCTTCGATGGGCGTCGAATGCCGAAGCTCTGTCCATGAAGATGCGCATGAGCCGCTACAAGAAGAAAAAGAACAAGTGAGATCTCGGTAACCCTTGTTGAAAGAGCTAAACCTCAATGTCCTCGCAGGAAAGCACTTCTATCGAAGTTCGTGACGATGCCATCCTGGTCACACCGACTTGTACGGACTTGGACGACGACCATGCCGACGAAATGGAAGACATGGTGTCAGCCGCCACGGCAGAGACGCAGAACTTGCCGGTGATTCTGGACTTGTCGCACGTCGAGCAGGTTGCCGAAGATTCACTGGGTGTGCTGGTGGACCTGTTGAACCAGTGCAAAGAACGCGGCCAGCGTTTGATCCTTGCCGGTCTTCGGCCAGGCGTGCTGGAGATCCTCTCGGTGACAAGCCTGGGCAAGCTTTTTGAATACCGAGAGGACGTGGAAGACGCGCTGGTTCACCTTCGCGAAATCTAGCCTGGACTGCGCTCAGATTGGGGCCTGCTTCGAACTCTCTGTCATATGCAAGCCCGACGCACAAGCGAGACGTGCGCGAAGTCCTATGGTCGAAGGCGTGGTGACGGCCTGCTGATCTGCGATCAATGCGCCAAACCGCCAGCTTCCCACACTGAAGAAGCGTTTCGGCTTTCAGCCATTGCACGCGACTCATGGAATGGTCGCGGCGACGACCCCATCGCAGCAACAGGCGTTGCATCGACAGGTTGTGGGCCGTCACGCTAGACGCGACAATCGCTTGCGCAGAGCCTAGCCGCGTTTCTTCTGCCGTTTCTTGAAGATTCTTCCTGGTTGCGTGAATCCTTTTCGACGCGTTTTGGAGGACTTGTAATAGGGTGCAACTATGCCATGCCAGCAAAATGATGTAAACGGCCTGCTGAACCGTGTCGAGGCCGGGGACCAGTCAGCGGCTGCCCAGCTATGGGACCAGCATCGGGATCGTCTGCGGCGGATGGTCGCAGTGCGGATCGACCAGCGATTGGCCGCTCGTGTCGATCCTTCCGACGTTGTGCAGGAAGCTCTTACCGAAGCATCTCGAAGATTGCCGGCCTACCTGCGGGAGCGCCCGGTGGCCTTTTACCCTTGGCTGCGTCAGATTGCTTGGGAACGTCTGGTTCACTTGCACGACCGGCACGTCAAAGCCCAGAAACGCAGCGTGAACCGGGAGAGAAGCGGCAATTGGGCTTTGCCCGACGAGTCGGCGATCCATCTGGTCGATCGTCTCGTGGCCAGCGGAACGAGCCCCGTCGAGCATCTTCTACGGGAAGAGTTGCGCGAAAGAGTCCGCGCAGCTCTGGACCGAATGTCGCCGCACGATCGTGAAATCCTGGTGATGTGGCATCTTGAGGAACTCTCGATCGACGAGATGGTGGAGGTGCTCGGTATGACGCGGGCGGGGGTCAAGTCGCGTCATCGCCGCGCACTCGAACGGCTCGTACTTGCTTTGGATGATGGTATTGCCGAGATGACTTCCGATTAGCGAAACAGTCGCCCGGTCTGCACAATGGCAACCGATCAATTTCTCGACGATCTAATTGCGGAGATTTCCGAAAAGCTGCATTCCGGGCAACCGGTTGACCTGGAGGCGTACGTTCAACAGCATCCGCAATGCGCGGAACACTTGCGAAGAATGCTACCCGCGATGCAGGCTCTGGCCGATTTGAGGAGGTCGCCTGCGGAGAGTACGCATTCGGATGAGTTTCTGCATGGGCCTTCTTCCCATGCCCTTGGAACCCTTGGCGATTTCCGCTTAGTCCGCGAAGTGGGCCGGGGCGGCATGGGAATCGTCTACGAGGCGGAACAGATTTCGTTGGGCCGCCAGATTGCCTTGAAGGTGTTGCCGTTTGTTTCCGTATTGGACGAGAAGCAGCTTCGACGGTTTAGGAACGAAGCGCGAGCCGCTGCTGCGTTGGAGCACCCCAGTATCGTCCATGTCCATTCGGTGGGCTGCGAACGAGGCGTGCACTACTACGCCATGCAATACATCGAAGGACAGACGGTAGCTGAGTTGATCGACGAGTTGCGGCAGCGTTCTGCCACCAGTGTGCCAAGCGAAACACGAGACGCAATCGGTGACTTTGAGCCGCAATCGACATCAACGGGGGCCAATGTATCGATTAGTGAGCCAGACGGCGGCCAACCAAGCGATAGCGATGTCGCCATGAACGCCGATTCCCCTGCCGCGCACGTGGAAACACAGCACCAGTTGCAGGCAGAGATTTCCACCCACGCATCGTTCGGCCAAGAAGACCTGTTCCGATCCGCAGCCAGGCTGGGAGTGCAAGCGGCTTGGGCTTTGGATCACGCGCACCAAATGGGGGTGGTGCATCGCGATATCAAACCCGCCAACCTGATTGTGGACAGTAGTTGCCATTTGTGGGTTACCGATTTCGGCTTAGCGATGACGCAGGCCGAGGGGAATCTCACGATGACCGGCGACCTATTGGGAACGCTTCGTTACATGAGCCCCGAGCAGGCAGGCGGCAACCCCCGTGTATTGGACCATCGCACCGATATCTACTCACTGGGTGCAACGCTGTACGAGTTGCTCACACTCCGACGCGCCTTCGGCGGTAGCGACCGGCAGCAACTCTTGAGGCGGATCGTCGAAAAAGAACCGCCCCCGCCGCGCCGAATCAACAAGGCAATCCCCGCGGATTTGGAGACGATCGTCCTGAAAGCCATGGCCAAAGACGCGAGAGCGCGCTACGCCACGGCAGGAGAATTGGCGGAGGACCTACAGCGGTTCCTGGATGACCGGCCGATCAAGGCTCGTCGGTCACAAGCCGTCGAGCAGCTTTGGCGATGGTGTCGCCGTAACCCTTTGGTGGCGTCGCTGACAGCAGCCCTGATCGTGGTGGTGCTGCTAACCTGCATCGGTTCCCTATTGGCCGCCCTCACTTTCAGCGAGCAGCGGGATGAGGCGTTGGGGAATTTGGCACGGGCCGAGCAGGCCGAAATTGAAACCAAACAGATGCTCTGGAAAGCGTACCTTGCGCAGGCGCAGGCCAATCGACGTAGCGGGCGCAGTGGACAGCGCTTCGACAGCCTGGATACGATTGCCGCCGCGGCCAAGATGCGCACTTCACTATCTCTGCGTAACGAGGCCATTGCCTGCATGGCACTGGCCGATCTGCGGATCGAGCATGAGTGGGAACTCGATAGCAATTGGATTGTGGACTTTGCTTCTGATTTCGACCGATACGCAAGGCACAACACTCGGGACGAGATCAGCATTCGATCTGTGGCGGATGATCGCGAGTTGTTTCGGCTACCCCCAGGCGACCGCCGGAACTTGCGGCTTCGTTTCAGTCCCGACGGGCTAATGCTGGCCGAAAGACACCGCACGAGCGCGGGTGTCGAATGCACTGTCTGGGACTTGCGCCGGCGAGAGGTCATTCTGCAAACGCCGGCAGTCGCCAACGGACTGTGCGATTTCAGCCCCGACTCCCGGACGATCGCTGTGGCCAAGCCCGATGGCGCCATCCGACTGTACGACCTGAACGACGGTCGGCCGGGCCTGTCCCTTGTGCCCAACTCGGGTGCGAACTTCGGCTGCTTTCGCCCAGACGGTCGTCAGTTGGCCGTCTACCGTCAGCACGGCTCTACCGTGCAGGTTTTCGACCTGCAAACGGGAAACCAAATCCAAACTCTTTCGCTTTCCCACGCCATACGCTATGCCGCCTGGCACCGCGACGGGAAGCTCTTGGGAATTGGCTGCCCCGACTTCCATGCTTACGTGTGGAATATAGACACCGGCGAGCAGGTATCGGTTCTCCGCGGTCACGAGGCGGAGGTGACCCACGTGGCATTCCATCCTGGGGGCAACATTCTGGCATCCGAGTCTTGGGACGAAACCACCCGGCTTTGGCACCCGGCCAACGGACGACAACTGCTGAGTATTGCCGGCGAATTCTTGCGAGTCAGCGCGGATGGGCGTCGACTGGCCTTTCGCACTCGCGGAACTGTTGGAATCTGGCGAGTGGCTACTGGGCGAGAATGTCAAACACTGTACGAGAGGCAGTTTAATGGCAAAGGTCCCTGGCACGCGAGTTTCAGCCCCGATCTGCCTCTGCTGGCGGCTGCCAGCGACGATGGTGTACGACTGTGGGATTTGGATGCTGGTCAGGCTGTCGCCCATCTGCCTGTAGGCATAGGCCAGGCAGCTATCTTCGATCCACGCGGCGGCAGTCTGATCACCAGCAGCCGGTCCGGACTTCGACGTTGGCCGATCGCCTTGGACGAACCGACAGCGGCCGTGCGGATCGGTCCTCCCCTGATGCTTCGAGGACGGATCGACACGCTGGGGACGCCGGCCGCCTTGACCCCCGACGGCCGATTTCTAGCGGCGGTCGGGCGGTATGGCACAACGTCCGTCTTCGACCTGACCCAGCCGGAAGACAGACCGGTGTTCGAGGCTCCGGAGAGCGCAGCCGATTTTTTCGCCATCAGTCCGGATGGCCGATGGGTTGCCGCCGCGAGGCATCCCGGCGTGAGGATTTGGGATGCCGCACACGGCACGAAGACCAGGGAGTGTCTACCTGACACGTCCCAATCGCAGGTCGCCTTCAGCCCGGACGGCCAGTGGTTAGTGACGGGAACGGACAGGGAGTATCGCTTCTGGAAGGTCGGCGTCTGGGAAGCGGGCCTTGCCATTCCTCACCCGCCTCTATCCCAATTCGTACCGTTGGCATTCTCGCCGTGCGGAAAGATGCTGGCCGTGAGCAAATCGCGTCGCCTCGTGCAATTGTTCGATACGGAAACCGGCGATCCGCTGGCCACGTTGGAATCGCAACACCCAGCAAGCCTGTTCTGGCTGGCCTTCAGTCCGGACGGAAACCGGCTGGCAGCCGCTAGTCTGAGCCATTCGATCCAGGTTTGGGACTTGGGTCGCATTCGGCAGCAATTGACGCCCATGGGCCTGGACTGGCAGATGCCCCCGAATTCCGCAGACGCAACGCCGCGT
>CAZUAH010000335.1:0-14857 GCA_964617665.1 uncultured Pirellulaceae bacterium | reverse complement strand
TGGAGTCCCTCAAAATGATCCCCAATCGTGAAGAGAATCTGGGCCGCCGGACGCCGGATCTCGGTATGGGCCAGTGACGGTAGTGCCATTGCTGGCCAGAGCGACGTTACCGCTTTCAACCGCACCTCTAGGTGCGCTGCTTGGTTCTTTCTTGAGAGAGATCGTCACAGTCGATTCTGTTCCCGATGAAGGCCAAAGCCATCTCTCGGTTGCCACGTAGCCATCACACGATACAACGAACTGCACGGACCAATTGCGAACAGGATTCTGTATAGCGATCGTCCTTTCTCGCCCAGATCCCGATACCACGCCCTTTCCATCCTTCACTTCCATCCGCGCCCAGGATGGCTCGATGGTCACATTGTAGATGGCCGGCTTGACGACTTCCGCATCAGGTGTATCGGGCGAGACGGTCTCTTCAGTATCTCGATCAGCTGATTCCTCCGCCGTTTCGTCCGTTGTCGGCGGTGTTTCTGTTGTTTGACCTGAGCCGGCAACCTGAGCTGATATCGCGGCAGTCTCTTCGCCCATGTTTTCGTCAATCGACACGGTGTTGTCATCACGAAAGAAGACTGCCCAACCGCCGAACAGAACCAAAAAAGCTGCACCAATTGCGACAGCATAATGCCACGGTTCAAGAGCCTTTGGAGACCCATTCAGCACATTCCGTCGTTGCGTGCCGTCATGAGTTGTGGGCGTCCGGGCAGCGGCCTGCGTGACCTCGACGTCCGTCGGGGTAGCGGTGTCGGGCATTACGCCGGTCTCGCTCAGGTTACCCTTCAACTGAGCATCGTACTCGGCTTTCTTCTCCGCATTCAGCAGGCATAGACGAGCCGCCGAGATTTCGTTAAGCAGCTTCTGCGACTGCGCGGCGTGTTCCCCCGTCGCCCGTTGTTGCAGGTAAGCCATCTGACGGTTAGCCGCAGTGTCGATCACCTCGGCGTCGGACTCGAACGGATCAAGGCCAAGAAGCCGGTAATGGTTGGGCGGCTGATACTTGGGTGGAATGCCTAGCCATTTGTGATAGGGGTCGAACATCTAGCCACTCACAGTAGTGTCTCTCAGACTGTGGCTCGATCTTACCCCGACGGGGCGATGCGATGCAAGCTCCGAGGCACCGGTTTGTTTAGCTTGCAGGATCGACGATGTTTTGGATGCAGCGTTTTTTGTTAGCCGTGACTTTATTTCCGCGTTCGGCTGGAGAAAGTCGTCTGCTCGCCCATCGCCGACTATGGCGGCAAGGGCCTAACGCGGATGTCTCTGAACCGAACTGTGGTTGGACCTTCTGTCGCCCAAACTTGCAGGGCGATGTGCCGTTGCTGGCCAAAACAACGTTGCCCGGCTCTTTCACCCCGGCACGTCGCCATGCCACGTTGTCAGTCCCATTCTATTGACTGCTCTTCACTCTCGGGTTACGCAGCCACAACTCTGTACCCGGCCTGCATAGGACAGCGAATTGCCCCGACTGATACTCCTCATCAACATGATCAACGACCATGGTGCCATTGATCGCAATCCGTATGCGATTACCGACCGCCGTGACGTGAAGTGTAAACCAAGTATCGTCCTCCGTCAGTCTCCTCCACACCTTCACTTTTCCATACAGACTTCCGGTGCGGCCCCGTTCCCTAACGTCATTGGCAACAATCAGAACCTTATACCCAAGAGGATCTGGCCTATTCTGAGCAGCGCGAAAATAGAAACCCGCATGGCCGTTGCGGATCTTGACATCGGCTATGAACTCAAAATCGGAAAAGGAAGACTCGGAGTACAGGGTGCCCGCTTGCCCGTATCCATCGGGAGTATCCCCTACAACAGAACCGTTCACCACCGACCATGCACGCTTGTTTCGGTCAGCATTCCAACCCTCCAGCGAATTCCCATCACAAAGACTTACCCATTCGCCCGATATCCTGCTGGACGGCTCGTCAATTGCCTTATGTGCTGGCGGCACTGTTTTGGCACTTGGAATACTTGGTAGCGTAGTTGGGTTTGCAGACAAACGACTCTCGGGCGGACCAGTCTGCGGAGGAGTTGTGGTCTCTACTACTACATCCCGTTCGGGCTGCTCCGTCGCAGCTTCGGCTTCGTCTTGGTTTGCCGTGATGCTGCCTTGAGATTCGACGTTCTCGACGAGATTATTGTCATCGCTGTAGGTGGCGGAATCACGCGAAGCTGAAGGCAAGAAGAACCAGAGACAACCGAGCACGACCAGGACAATGCCACCAGCGGCGACTGCAAAATGCCACAGTTCTAAGCGGGGCCTCTCACGTAATGAACTGGGGCTTGCTTTGGTTTTGGCAACAGTGGGCTCGGGGGCGGCGAGCAACTCGTCGGCCAACAAGTCCGGTTCCGTCGTCTTGCCGCTCGCCCCCGTTCCGCCTAGATGCTCCTTCAATTTGGTATCGTACTCGGCTTTCCTCTTCGGATTCAGCAGACATAGACGAGCCGCCGAGATTTCGTTGAGTAGTTTCTGCGATTGCGCGGCATGTTCCCCGGTCGCCCGCTGCTGCAGATAGGCCATCTGCCGATTCGCTGCAGCGTCAATCACTTCGGCGTCGGACTCAAACAAATCGAGGCCGAGAAGCCGATAGTGATTGGGCGGCTGATCCTTGGGGCGAATGCCGAGCCATTTGTGGTACGGATCGAACATCAAATCACTCGAGGCCGTGCGTGTCAGACGATGGCTCGATCTTACCCGGATCGGGCAAGCAGACGCAAGCTCGTGCGGCACTGGTTTCGAGGGCAATGCGGGATTGGCGACACTTCCGATGCTGGCCCGCGTCGCGGATTGTCCGCGGCTGCCGTCATCAGTCAATCTTTCGCCATATGCGTGCCGTGCTGTCGAAGCTCACAGACACGATGTACTTTGTTCTGGGCACGAATTCAACGGAAGTCACGGCTTCTCGATGGCCAGTTAGGCACTGCAATTCTCTGCCACTCTGCGCATCCCACACCCTCACGGTCTTGTCTTCCCCTCCGGACACGATGCGTTTGTTGTCCGAAGCGACCGCCACGCAGAACACAGCATCGGCATGACCGGATAAGCGATGGACCTGCTGGCCGGACGCCACGCTCCAAATCCGAATAGACACATCGTCAGAAGCCTTCTTCTCCCATTCCGGGAACCCGCTGACCGACACGACGAACGCCCCATCTGTCGAAAAGGCCATCTCGTGTACCCATGCCCCGTGCCCCCGGAGCAAGGCCGTTCGTTGTCCTGTTAGTGAGTTCCACAATGCAACGCAGTTGTCTTCAGCCCCCATGGCGATGACGGTTCCTTTCGGCGACCAGGCAACTTTCGACGTGGCAGGAAGACGACGCATTTGTTGCCCTGTTTGCACATTCCACACACGATTTTCGTTGTTGGGCTCGCCACCCCAACCGCCGGTTAAAAGATACTCGCCATCGGGCGAAAAGGAGACGCTCCACACGAGGGCCGTATGCCCTTCAAACGAGCGGATCTTTCGGCCGGTGTGGGGATTCCAGAGATGCGCCTTAGCGTCTCGACCGCACGTCGCCAACAGTTTGCCGTCTCGCGTGAATTCGATGTCTTCAATTCTTTCGTCATGTGCGCGCACTTGACGAACCTGTTTGCCTGTGTTGGTTTCCCACCAAGTCAGATGGCCAGAGCCGACCCCCGTGACGATGATGTCTCCTGATGGAGAACAGGCGAGCGCGGTTACCGAATTGGAATGCTTCAGAACCGTGACATTGCTGCTCTTGTTCTTGGTGACCGTTTGTGTCTTCCGTGGCTTCATCGTTTTCGACGGACGGTAGGTCTTTGACAATGAGATCGACACAGTCTTGTTCGTGCTGCTCAACCATACCCGACGCTCTTGCGACTCATGTCCTTGACACGTCGCACGAATGAGGACACTGCTCACGTTAGTCGAGTCTTCTATTCGAACAGTGCGTCTCCGACCGCTGCCGGACACTTCCCCCTCGGCTTCCTTCACTTCCAAGCGCGCGTGCGAAGGCTCGACCGTAACATTAAAGACCGCCGGTTCGGGCTTCTTTCGCGTCAGCGTAAGGAACAGAAGCGACTGCTTTCCAGAGGATGGTGTTACCCATGTACTATCTGTCTCGTAGCCTTGGCATGACGCGATCACAAGCACACTACTTGCTGCGCCTTTTCGGCATTCGACCCGAATCTTGCGTTCACGGCCACTACCGGTGATTGTTGCTTCGCCGTACTGCACCTCCAACTTGGCATGCTCCGGCGAAATCCTGACGTCGTACACGTGGGGCTCGCCGGCCGACTCCTTCTCCTCGGAACTATCGTCCGGCCCTTCGGTTCCTTCCTCGGAAGCCTCGGTCTTCTCATCTGGTTCCGATTCCACGCTCGCTATACTTGTTTGAGGATCATCTATTTCTTCCTCTTCGTCAGGCGACTCATCACCTTGGGCCAACTGTTTCGCGGCCGGCTCCAGTTGACTGCCAGTCTCATCAACCTCAGTAGAGTCTCCTGGCGAAAAGACCACGATCGGTCCAATCAGCACAAGAGCCACCACGCCAGCGGCCACAGCATAATGCCACGGCTGAAGACTTCGTAGCCGCTCGAGAACGATGGAAGTCCGGTTGCCGGCCGAGGGATCGCCGGAAGGCGGTGTGGCTGGTGTGCTGTCTGATTTGGTAGGAAGCACAGGGGGGCCGGATTCTCCGACGGCTTCTTCAGGCTCACCGAGTTGTTTTCTCAACTTGGCGTCATACTCCGCTCTCTTCTCCTGATTGAGAAGGCACAGGCGAGCTGCGGCGACTTCGTTAAGCAACTCTTGCGAAAGAGCAGCGTGTTCTCCCGTAGCACGCTGCTGCAGATAGGCCATCTGCCGATTCGCCGCCGCATCGATCACCTCCGCATCGTCTTCGAAAGCATCAATGCCCAACAAACGATAGTGGTTGGGCGGTTGATCCTTGGGAGGAATGCCAAGCCATTTGTGATAAGGATCAAACATCTAGTCACTCGAAGCAATGCATGTCAGACGGTGGCTCGATCTTACCCGGCTTTGGCGAGAAGACGCAAGCTCTTGCCTAGCCGGTTCTTTGGAAAATACTGGGGATACCCACCCGAGCTGTCCCCGGCAGGGGTCGCCACGCTGTGGCGGAAGTAAGCGAGACTGGATGGGTACGCGACATTCCTGGACGAGTTGTGCTCAATCTATCAACAGGCCGTGTGTTTTCAAAAGGATCGTCGGCTTAACGTTGGTCGTGCCCAGAAGGCTCGTGAACTGCAAGAGGGGATCCGTTCGCTTTGTACTCGCCATGGCGAGACCATTGACGAAAGTGGATGCCGGATCATGAGGCCACGTTCATTCGTCTGCAAAACGAACTCGTGGACAACTTGGCTTGCCTGTTCGTTTTCGTCGAACATCCCGAGGTCGAGCCGACGAACAATCGCAGCGAGCGCAACGTTCGCCGCGAAGCAGAAATACGCAAGGGTGGCCGCACGAGCAAGACGCCAAAAGGGGCCAAGCGGCGCGGTGTGACCATGACGGTGCTTGCCTCGTTGCGGACTCGTTTTGGCAAGTTCACGCTGGCCAGCTTGCTCGCGGAAGTCAAGCGATGGCTCGCGGAAGGCCAATCGATCTTTGAGTCGGAACTGAACGAACTGCAAAGGGCCAACGCTCCCCCGTCCGTTCATATGGCCATTCCTCATGGCCACCTTCGCCAACCGCGTGGGGAGACCCAACCACATCATCCCCTCCGCGGCGTCCGTGCGCGAAAATGCTCCGCTACGAATAGAGATCTGGGGGCATCGGCTCTGGTCGCTTACCACGGCGGTCGTGGTTCCCAGGAAGGCGTGTTCGGGGAACTCAAGACGCAATGCCAGATGGATTACATTCCCGTCCGTCGGCGTTGCGGCAACGAAACGTATTTACTAGCCAGTTTGTTTGCCTTCAATCTGATCCGCGACTTGCAGATGCAACTCGCTCCGCCCACGCGCACCACGACCCGCAAGCGGCCCACGCTATGGGCCTTCGAGCAAGTCGCGACTTTCAGACGAACCATTCTTCAACGCGCCGGTCGTCTCTCCACTCCATCCGGTAAACTCGTTCCAGCTTTCTGCGCCGGCAAGAAACTAGAACGCCGCGTGTTGCATATCCTACAAGTCCTTGCCGCATAGCTCATTTTCTGCAACGCTGGGGGTCAGCTATTTCGAATGGGTGCAGAACAAAGGCGGCTACTACTGGACCGAGGGCGACGTGCAGCAACGCCTTCACGAAATCATGGCACGCGAGTTCGACTCGGTGTATGACCTCATGGAAAAGAACAACACCGACATGCGCACTGCCGCGCACGCACTGGCACTGGGCCGGATTGGCGAGGCCATTGCCTAACAACGCACCGCCCGCTATTTCGCTGGGGGGGCAGGTTTAGATGGGGGTGCGAGGACGGCGGCTCATCACACAACTCCACCCACCAGGCCTAGTTTCTTTCGTGTATGCTCAGTCCCCGCCGCAGACTTACATGCCCCATTCGGCTGGTTGTGCCGATTGGAGCGATGTTGCACACTGGTGGATTGACCGTGGCTGACTCACTGTGGGATTAGGCTCCCACTGCTGCGACTAGCTTACGACACCTCTTGCGAATTCGATTCTTGCGGTCAGCCAGGGATATCTCTTCTCATTTCCTCCTCGGAACAGAGGGAGTGGCAAAATGAAGCCCTCGCTACGCAACAGACGCCGATCGGCCCCGCCCCGTCGTTTCCGCCATCTTCTCCTTGAGCAACTCGAAGTGCGCACCCTGCTTGCGGGCCTCATCGAGTTGGGAGCCTCGGACAACATCGCGCTAGATCAACCCCGCGTGGCGATGGAGTTGATCAAGGATGTGAACCCGGACCCCAATGTGGAACAGTGGGAGAGTGTTGGGCCGAGCGTTTTCAATACGTTTCTGCTCGATACCGGCGCCAATAGTGTGTTGGCGATGGCAACCGCTGTGGCTGATATGGAAGGGCCCCCGCTCGCATACGAGACCGAATACAAGTACCACGAGTTAGGCGTAGGCGGCGTACATGAAATGGATCTCTCCGCCGCCTACCGTATGGATTTTGCCGGTACCAGTGGAGAGCGTAACACGCTCCTGGACACCCGAATCCTCTCCGATCCCGACAAAGATTTCAGTATCTTCGGTCCCTGGGGAATCGTCGGAATGCCGGCGATGGTGAATCGCGTGACGTCGTTCGACATGACCGGCTGGTCGGGCGGAGGCACCGGGCTGGAAGACCTCTACATGAAGGTGGCGTTTGCCGATGACGTGCCCAGCGAAGGAGTGCCGCCTGCCGAGAGCCATCGCTACAAGATCCAAGTTGACAACGATCCTTCGTTTGACCCAGCTGCAGGGTCGGTCGAGGATACGGATCCCCTGCCCGTCTGGGCGGACGTGCCCTTCCTGACTGTCATACCGACGCATCATGGTGTCGGGCAGGAGGGAAACTTCCTTTTCGATACCGGTGCCCAGATAAGCCTGATCTCGCCGACATTGGCGATCGACATTGGTCTGGACAGCAACGGCGATGGCGAACTGAACGAGGACGACGATTCGTTCGTCACTCATCAGCAGGTCGGGGGTGTCGGCGGCGTGGTCAACGCCCCCGTGTTCGAAATCGATGAGGTCCGTGTTCCGGTCACGAAAGATTCCACCGGCGAGGAGTTGGAGTTAGTCTGGACTGACCTGCAGTGGCTGGTGCTCGACATCCACCCCGACATCGAAGGCGTATTCGGCTCGGACCTGCTCACCAGCGGCTGGTTCCATGCGTTCTTCTACCCCGGCCAGCCCGACGGGTACATCGACAAGGTTCACTTGGACTTCCGGGACATGGACAACGGCTCGGGGACCATCTATTTGGATCTGAATGCCGGCGTCGACGAGGTGATTGACCCCGGCCCCGGCATCCGGATTCGGGGTGCGCGATCCATCGACGTGGCAGAAGGCGGCGCCGACGATACGTACAGCGTGGTCCTGACCAGCGAGCCGACGGCCAACGTCACCGTCACGCTGGGAAACACCGACGGGCAAGTGACTGCGGTCAAGGGCGACCCGAGCCAGAGCAACCAGTTGGTTTTCGATTCCACAAATTGGAGCATGCCTCAGGTCGTCCGGGTCACGGCGAATGACGACGATGTGGCCGAGGGCAATCACACCGGCGTCATCACTCACACAATCACTAGCACGGACGGCGACTACACGAACCTGACCGTGCCCGACCTTACGGTCAATGTGACCGACGATGACCTTCACCTAATCACAATCACCGAGGACCAAGCAGGGCAGACCGTTATTGACTCGATCGACGTCGCCGAAGGCGGGACCGCCACATACTGGGTTGCGCTCAGCACTGAGCCGTCCCCCGGTTCTGTCATCTACGTCGAACTCAAGGATTCGATGTCCCAGGTAAGTCCTACCCACAATGACGGCCTACTCACTGACGCGGTTGAGTTTACCGACAGCAACTGGAACGTGCCTCAGGCAGTGGAAGTTGCGGGTGTGGACGATGCGTTGCCCGAAGGCCCCCACCAGACGCAAATTGTCCATACGGTGTACGATTTTACCGACATTTTCAACGTGCTGACCCTGGGCCAGAGCAACTTTCCAGTCAATGTTTCGGACAACGACATCGGAGCTGTGGTGATCACCGAGTCGGACGGCAGTACCGATCTCTCCGAAGCAGGTGGCACCGACACATATGAGATTGCCCTGGCGACCCCGCCGTCAGGAGCGGTGCATATCACGGTCACGGCCGATTCCCAGACGCAGGTAAGCATCGACGGCACTGATTTCTCCTCGAGCCTCGACCTGACGTTCAATTCGACCAATGCCCAGGCGATCACGCTGCGGGCAGTGGACGACGTCGTGGACGAAGGCCCCCATACGGGCACGATCACGCACGCTGTTACGGCCCCGGTGAACGATTCGATGTATCCGACAACACTGTCGATCGACAATGTGACTGCCGCGATCACGGACAACGACTCGGCCGGTTTGAGGATTACTTCAGACCAACAGGGGCAGAACGTCATTACCTCGGTCAACGTTGCCGAAGGGGGAACAGAAGCAACGTACTGGGTGGCGCTAAGGAGCCAACCGTCGGCGGACGTGTCAATTTTCCTTGGCAACTCTGATGGACAAATCTCGGCAGTGGATGACGATGCGGACAACGAACTGAGATTTACGTCAGCGAATTGGAGTACGCCACAGCGCGTCCATGTCAATGCGGTCGATGACGATGTGGTGGAAGGTGCGCACACGGACCAGATCATCCACGGGGCCGTCAGCATTGATCCCAACTACCACGGCAACGTCCTCTTGGCTGCCAGCATTACTGACAACGATTCGCCGCCCACGGTGGCGATCACACGCGCTGGCCCGAACCCGACGAATGTTGATACCGTGGTATTCGATGTCACGTTCAGCAAAGGTGTCGAGAACGTCAATTTCAGCGATTTCGTCCTTGACCGATCCGGCGTGACGACGGACGCCTTGGCCTCCGGGGACGTGACGGACGCGGGGGACACCGATGCATCGACGTACCAAGTGACGGTTAGCAACGTGGCGGGAGACGGCACGCTGGGCCTGGACATTGCCACCGACACGGACATTGCGGATTTGGCGGGCAACGCATTGAATCAGACGCCGACTGCCGACGAGACTTACACGATCGATAACACTGCGCCGAGTACGACGTTAACGTTCCCTGCCAACGGACAGTCCTACAACGACGCCGGCTGGACGGACAGCATCACGGGGACGGCCTCGGACACGGGCGGCGCCTCCGTAGCCACCGTGGAAGTGAGCATCCAGCAGAATTCCACGGGCCAGTACTTTAGCGGAACAAACGCCTTTGACAGCGATACCGAAGTGCCGCTGGCGGCAACCGGGACTACATCGTGGTCGCGGTCGTTCGCGGACAGCAACTTCCCAGCGGATGGCGACTACACGGTAAGGGCCCATGCGACTGACACGGCGGGGAACGAGGAAAACACGGCCACGGCCACGTTCACCTATGATACGACGGGGCCCACGCCGGTCATCACGGCCACGCAGACGAGTCCCACGAACGCCGACCCGATCAACTTCTCGGTGGACTTCGACGAAGCGGTCAACGACTTCGTCATCGGCGACGTGACGGTGGGGAACGGCACGGCCAGCAACTTCGCCACGTCGGACAACCAGACGTTCACGTTCGACGTTTCGCCCGCGGCCGACGGTGCGGTGACCGTGGACATCGCGGCCAGCGTGGCTGCGGACTTGGCAGGCAACGACAACACGGCGGCCGGTCAGTTTTTGATCACCAGCGATCAGACCTCGCCCGCGCCAGCGATTACGGCCACTCAGACGAGTCCCACGAATGCGGATCCGATCAACTTTTCGGTGGACTTTGGAGAAGCGGTCAGTGGTTTCGTGTTGGGCGACGTGACGGTGGTGAACGGCTCGGCGGGCAACTTCGCTACCTCGGACAACCAGACCTTCACGTTTGACGTGTCGCCCGCGTCCGACGGGGCGGTGACGGTGGACATCGGCGCCAGCGTGGCCACCGACGCGGCGGGCAACACGAACGCGGCGGCCACCCAGTTCTCGATTACTAGCGATCAGGCGGCGCCTACGCTCACGATCGGCGCGCCTTCGGCCGCGGACACGACGGGCGGTCCGGTGACTTACACGGTCACTTACGTGGGGGCGGATACGATTACGCTGGCCGACGGCGACGTGACGCTCGACAAGACGGGTATGGCCGACGGCACGGTGGCGGTGAGCGGCTCGGGGCTCACGCGCACGGTCACGGTCAGCAGCATCACGGGCGATGGCACGTTGGGTATTTCGCTTGCGGCCGGGACGGCCAGCGACACGGCGGGCAACACGGCGGCCGGCGCCGGCCCCAGCACCACGTTCAACGTGGACAACACGGCGCCCACGCTGACGATCGGCGCGCCCTCGGTTTCGGACACGACGGGCGGTCCGGTGACGTACACGGTCACGTACGTGGGGGCGAATACGATTATGCTGGCCGACGGCGACGTGACGCTCGACAAGACGGGCTCGGCCGACGGCACGGTGGCGGTGAGCGGTTCGGGCCTCACGCGGACGGTCACGATCAGCAGCATCACGGGCGATGGCACGTTGGGTGTCACGCTTGCGGCCGGGACGGCCAGCGACACGGCGGGCAACACGGCGGCGTCGGCTGGGCCTAGCTCCACGTTCAACGTGGATAACACGGCACCCACGCCGACGATTGCCGGTCCAGCCAGCCCGACGGGCAGCGATCCGTTTGATGTCACGATCGACTTTGGAGAGACGGTCATTGGCTTCGTGCAAGGCGATATCACCGTCGTTAACGGCTCGGTCACGAACGTAACGGACAACGGCAATGGCAATTTCACGGCCACGATCGATGTCACGGCCGCTGGCCAAGTCACTGTCGACGTGGCCGCCAATGTGGCCGATGATCAAGCGGGCAACGCGAATGTCGCAGCCGCGCAGTTTTCGTTGACTTATGCTGCGGACCAAGACCAGGACGGTGTGAGCAACGACACGGAAGACGGCGCGCCCAACGGTGGCGACGGCAACGACGACGGGACTGCGGATAGCCAGCAGCCAGAAGTTGCGTCGTTTCCCAATACCGTGGATGGTACTTACGTTACTCTGGCAACGCCGGCCGGGACGACGTTGGTCGGCGTCGCTGCAATTGACAACCCGTCACCCGGCAACGCTCCGGATGGGGTGGAGTTTCCTATAGGATTCTGCGATTACACCGTCACTGGCGTCGATGTCGGTGGGTCGGTGGTTGTCACGGTGTATCCAGCGTCGGGGGCGGTCGTGAATGTGTACTACAAGTATGGTCCGACGCTTGGCAACACGAACGATCATTGGTATCCATTCATGTTCGATGGTCAGACGGGTGCCAAGGTTTTCGCGGACCGTATCGAGCTGTATTTCGTGGACGGGGCGCGGGGTGATGACGATCTGACCGAAAACGGCATCATCGTAGACCCCGGGGCGCCGGGCGGAACCGGTTTCCTTTGGCAGAACCCCGTTTTGCCGGAAGACGTGAACGGCGACACGCTCGTAACGACGCTGGACGTTTTGACTCTGATCACCGACATCATAGCACAACGTCGGGTACTGCCCGGGACAATGCAAGGCTCGGACACTTTGCCGCCCTATCCCGATGTTGAGCCCGACTATTTGTTGACAACGCTGGACATCTTGGCGGTGATCACCCACATCAACGCGCAAGCAAGAGGCGGCCCAGAAGGCGAGTCCGCGGGCCGAGACTCCGGCCTGAACCTATCCGAACTACCAATCGATGGCTTGATGCATAGCGATGAGATCGCAACGGTGCCTGATCTTGAACTATACGACGTCCAGTCGATGCCGAGTCAGAGCGTTACGGTCGACTCTGTTGGTGATTCCACCTCGTCCAGGCCAAGACAGCCCGACGCTCGTCCCCGTACGGTCGATCTGCGTGATCAACAGCAGGGCGCGGAATTAACGCGACCGTCTCGCACCAATGCGAACACGCCGGACCTAGCGTCTCTGGACGACAGTTCTTTGGACTCCATTCTGGAAGATATCGTCCCGGACGTAAGTCGCTACTGGCGGATAGACTGAAGCTCACTCTAGCCGAACAATCGCGACGAGCGCGCGATGCAGGCGGCTTTTGCGACGGATCTGGAGAACGGTCCTACCCCTGCGTTCCCTCCAACCATGCCGCGACGCCTTGTTCGATCGCCTTCAGTTCGCCAAGGAACTCGCCGGTGATCTCTTCGGGCGGCAGAAAGATGGTATTGGAATCCTCGATACGCTCTGGCGGCACACGCACCGTGTTCTTCAGCGGTTTGTAGCTGAACGCGATTTCGGGTATCAGTTCGCTCAGCGGGTAGTGCATTTGCGACCATCCACCCTGCGGCAGTTGGTTGTCCATGAACGTGAACACCGCGACTCGTTCGGCCACGCGATAGGCTCGCTCGATCGTTTCAGTGTCGTCCGGAGCGTACTTGACCAGGATCCGCAGCAGTTCACCGGCGCCCCAGCCGACCTTGCACTTCGACGGCCACAGGAAAGTGTCTAATGGCATTCTGGATTCGAATTCCAGTAGCGCAAGGGCCGCGTCCAGGTACGGTCGTGCCTGTTCTTCGGCCTCGCCCCAATCGCTGCGCATGACGTCGTACAGGAACGCCAGGTAAGCCATCCCTGTGCCCTCTTGCCAGAATTCCTGCTTCGGATCCGTAGTATCAACGACTTTCGAGATCTTCTCGCCGGGGTTCACATCGGTGACCAAGTCGCCATCAGGAGTCACCTGAGTGAACAACTGCCCCGCTGCCATCGGTTCGCGGTTGGCATCCACCCAACGACGCACCCAATCGCCTGCTGCACGTGCGCGGTCGCGCATATCCAGAGCGACCATCAAGTGGCCGAAGAACGTTGTGTTCAAGACCCCGATTGCAGCCTGCTGTTCGATATTGGCCGGATCGTCGCCGATGTAGTGAAAGCAACCGCCCGACGGCGCGTGCTGATACTGTAGAATACGGTCCAGCACGAGCTGCTGGCGAATCAGCGGATGGTCAATCCACGCGGCTACCTTGCCAAAGGTCAACGGGCGATAGACTCGCTGCTTGTCCTTGTACTCAGGCCTCTCGTCGTCGAAGTAGAAGTCACCGTTTTCACGCAACGCTTCTTTTTCGGCCCAGTCCAGCAGGCGGGCAATGACGTCGTGGTTGACTCCCGAGCAGTACATGCCCCAAGACGCCTTGTGCACGTAGCTGACGCACCGTTCGCGAAGGATCGGTCCGTTCGGGTCGATTCGCCCCGCCAAGTACTCGCCTCCCTGACGTAGTGAAATCCGCATTGCGCCCAGCAAGTGCGCCGGATCCGTAATTCGCCAATTCATACCGCATTAACTCCTTGCCTGATGTTGCCGGGAAAAAGCTTGGTACGACGAAAGGACTCTAGCCGTCCTTGATCTCTCGCTTCTCTGGATCGTAGACCTGCCTCCGCCCGGTGTCCGACGCCTTGACAGCCATGATCACGGCAGCGGCGTGCTGCAAACCGGCTTCGATCGGCGCGCGGCAGGTTCCTCGATTGCGGATACACTGCAGCCAATCCAGGAAATGGTCCGGCGTTTCGATCGGTTCGACGAGGGTTTCTTCCTTTGGCAACTCGCTCGGTTTGCAGCCACCAGCGCGCGAATACGTAGGTTTCGTCCATGGCGTCAAGCTCAACGTGCCTTTATCTCCTAGGAAGGAAATGTGATTGCCGCTGCTATTGCCGTAGTTGGTCGTGAAGCTGACCATGAAGCCTTCGGGATAAATCCAGGTGGCCTGCACTTGGTCAGGGCATGTGAATTTGTGTTCGTCGATCCAGGTGAAGGTCCCATGCTGTCCGGTCGCGCTCTCCGGAAACTTGGCACCCGTGATGTAGTGTAGTAAATCGACAAAGTGGCTAGCCAGACCGGGTACGGGACCGTCGGAGAAGTCGCGATAGCCGTACCAGCCACTGAACTTGTCCGCACGGAACGGTTGATCCGGCGCGTCCATTAGGAATTCCTTCCAGTCCACATCCTCCTTCTTCACGTCCTTAACACGCGAATACCAATAGGGCCGAGTGCTGTTGCGAGTCTGCTCGATTCGCGAGAGCTTTCCAATCGCGCCGCTCTGGAACAATTCGCGACAGGCGGTCGAAGTCGGGTAGCTGCGAACTTGCGTTCCGATCTGGCAGACGACGTCCGCCTCCTTGACGGCGTCGACCGCTCGCTTGACCCGTTCAAAACACATGCCCAACGGTTTTTCGCAATAGACGTCTTTTCCCGCCTTGGCTGCTGCCTCCATGTGCGTTGTGTGTTGATGGTCGCACGAAGCGATCA
>CAZUAH010000334.1:0-14865 GCA_964617665.1 uncultured Pirellulaceae bacterium | reverse complement strand
CGAGGATCTGATCCATGCGATTTAGGCACCGAGTGATTCCTCCCGATCAACCGCCGATGGACGAAGCGGGCGATCTTGTGTTGTCAGACGATCTGACGGCGCTGGGAGAACGTTTGAGAAGCGATGCCGACATGCTTGCGGCGCAGTATCCCGCATGCAGCAACGATGATGACATACGATTTCGGGCAGCTAGTCCTGATGCGAAGCCGACAAGAGCACGCGCGTATTGGTACACGACAGCTGCAGTCGCCAGCCTGCTGCTGGCCCTCGCGGCTTGGCCGTTGGTCAATGGTCTTGTGCAGCAATCATCGGATACGCACACGCTGGTCACCGAATCACCATCGGGGATCTCGCCATCGAGGATCGTCGAGGACAACGTCTCGCCAGCGGCGCCTTCGCACTCGGTCGGCGTGACCAATGTGGATATGCAACCGGCAGACTACCACGGGGAACCGTCCATCGAAAGCACTCCTGCCGTGTTCCTCCAGGACGTGTCCGGCCCCGAACTTGAAGGCCTGCTGGATCTATGGGAACGGGAGCAATCGGCAACGTCTAGCGTTTCGATTTGAGTGATCGCGATGCGTACCGTTTTGTATATCGTCACTACCTGGCTGCTCACCGCCGTTTGCACGCCAACGGTCGTAGCAGGTGAACTGCCCGCGCTGGAGGAAGCAGCTGGCAAGCTTCGCGCGGCTACGGTTACCGTCCGCGTTCGAAACCCGCTTCCCGATCAGAATGCTCGTGACGCAACCGAGGGCGACAGATCGAACACGGAAGTCGGCTCCAAGGCCAAACCGTCCGTTACCGTGTGTTCAGGAATAGCCGTCAGCAGCAAACTGGTGGTCACGCCCATCTATGCCGCGTCTGATTCGGAGATTCGCATCACGATCGTCGGCGGGGAGCAGACCACAGCGCGGCTTCGAGCGTTGGACGAATACACTGGACTTGCGCTAATCGAGACGAGCGAACAGAGTCTTTCCGCGATCGAATCGGCTGATTCACAGCCCGACGTCGGATCGTGGGTGTTGAGTGCAGCGGCATGGGGTACGGAACAGCCAAGTGTCTCATTCGGAATCGTCAGCGCCGTGGATCGCACACTGGCCGGAGCAGCATACCCACCGCTACTGCAATGCGATTTGCGCACAGCCGAAACGTCGAGCGGTGCAGGCGTGGTGGATGGCGACGGGAGAATGCTTGGCATCGTCGTCGCCGCGGACCAGCAACTGGGCAGCCGGGGCTGGACGTACGCAGTCCCGGTGCGTCACGTGAAACGACTCATCCGTACAGTTGAAGAAGGTACGAGCGACCAATCAGTCACCATCCTGAAACGTCGCCGGCCTACTGTCGGGATGGTCTTGGACGGGAGCCCCGAAGGCATCGTCGTATCGCGAGTGCATCACAACAGCCCCGCTGAGAAGGCGGGAATTCAGGTGGGCGACACGGTGCTGGCCGCCGATGGCGTCAAGATACGTTCGGTCTACCAGGCCGTTCGCTCCATGTTGTACAAGCAGCCAGGCGACAAAATGGAGTTTGTCATCGACCAACAAGGCGACGTTCGCGTGGTCGAAGTCGTGCTGGGCGGGGGCATGGAGTTACCTTCGGCACCGTTTGCGAATCTCGGACAATACGTTCAGCCCAAACTGGACGTGGAAAAGGTCGGCGAGGGCTTGTACGCGTCTCGCAGCGGACGGAATACACTTCGCGAGGTGTTTGCGCCGGGTGGTTTGCCCGATCCCGAGCCGCCGGAAAACCGCACCATGACGTCAGCGGAGAAGATCCAGTTGCTGGAGAAGGCTCTGGACCGCTATCGCGGTGCCATCCAGTACCTGCAGGACCGCTTGACGCGCGAACAGCAGGAGCGTCAACAGACAGACGCGATTCTCCGCTCGCTTCAAGATCAACTCGACGAGTTGAAGAAGCAACTGTCCCAGGAGTCGCGATAGCTGGCCCCGGGGTCATGGTGGCAAACAGCTGGTCTGCACGTTCTACGGAAGCGACCGAAATCGTGTGCTGGCGAGGAGAATCTCCAGGATCACCAGTCCTAATCCTGGCAGCATGAACCACTGGTAAAGTTCGACATACTCGGTGTACAGCCGCCCTTCGGATACGGTCTTCTCCAGCTTGTCGATCTCGACGTACACTTCCTCAAGAGCTTGTGTACTCTTTGCATTGAAGTACTTGCCATCGGTTGTCTTGGCAAGCATTTTCAGGGCCTCTTCGTCCAACCGGACCGATTGCGACTGCAACACAGTCCGTCCGTAGAGGTCTCTGGCCGGAAACGGCGCTCGCCCCGTGGTGCCGACGCCGATCGAGTAGATCTTGATGCCGTAGCTCTTGGCAGCCTTCGCAGCGTCCTCCGGCGAAACGACGCCGGCTGTGTTTTCGCCGTCAGACAACAGAATGATCACCTTGCTTTTCGCCTTGGCGTCCTTCAAACGGTCGACAGCCAACGCCACCGAATCGCCGATTGCCGTCTGCATCTCTTCTTCCAGCATGCGTAGATACCGCGGATCCTTCCTCAAAGCTTCGATCGGTTCGGGGATTTCCACGGATTTCAGAACCTCGAGCAGCGCCCCGTGATCCAGCGTCAGGGGTGACTTGCCTTCGGCAAAACCGCCGAACGAAATCAAACCGATCAGATCATTGGGTCTGCCGGGCAGACTGCCGCCGCCGTCCACAAAGTCGTGGAAGACATCCTTGACGGCCTCCAAACGATCAACACGCTCGCCGTCGACCTCGAAATCCATGGCTCGCATCGAACCGGAGCGGTCAATGCACATCTGGATGGCGATGCCTTCGGTGCTCACGTGGAATTCGTGCAGACCGCGTTGTGGCCGAGCCAGTGCCAATACGATGATCGCCAGGCCGAACAGCCGCACGAAGGGCAGCAGGAATTTGATCCGCTGCATCATGGTGACCGGCAGCCCCTTCAGAAGTTGCACACTGGAGTAGAGAACGGCCGTCTGTCGCCCGCGCCAGATCCCCAGCAGGCCGATTGCAAGCACCGGTATCCAGAGCAGCAGCCAAAACGGATCTTGGAGGCGAAAAGCACCGAGATTCATACCGCCGCCTCCTGCGTTTCCAAGCCGATGAAGACTTTCGCCCGCCTGAAGCTCTCCTCAACATCATGCGCGGTGGGCTGGTGGGCGGCGAACTTGACCAGGTCGGCTGCCTCCAGGAAAGATCCCAGACGCTCGCTGTCGTCGCCCGAAAACACTTCGCCCGCCCCGATCTCCCGCAGAAACTCTTCCGTCGTCTGTTCGGGGGCATGGACCCCTGTTGTTCGTTCGATGTAGCGGCGTACGACACCGGTCAACTCGACGTAAAAAGCCTTGACGTCACGCTCGCTAAGTTCGGCATCAATGATCTGTTGCAGTTCCAGGTACGCCAGCTCCTGCGGCGAAAGCACCTTCTCCGGCTGCGCCGACTTCCGACGTAACACTAGCCAAATGGTTAGCCCCGCCAGCAGTAAGCATGGACACGCCACGACCATCCACAACAAAGCCGTAGAGCGAGGTTTTGGCAATGCGACCGGGCCTTGGATCTCTTCCAGATCGTCCAGAGACGGCGCCTCGTCCGCAATGATCGAGGTGACCTCGAGCGTCAGCGCTTCGGTCTCAATCTCGTGTGGTCTCCCGTCCCCTTCGCTGCGTTCATCGCTGAAGGAGACAACAATCGGGTCGATCTGCAACTCTCCGGTCCGGGTCGGCTCCAACGTATAGATCTGCCGCATGATTTCTCGGCCCTCGTTCGTCTCGGGCAAAGGTTCCCGAAAGTCGAGAATAACAAGAGAATCGCCCACGGCTTCGCCAAACGGCGGTTTGTCGACCTTAACGCCCTGTTGGTAGTCGATCGTCAGAGTCATTGTCGGCTCATCAGAAAGCCGCGCCGGATGTGGTGCGACTTCCACTGTCACGTGTACCGGACCATTTTCGACCTCCGTACGCGCGACTTTCGGTTTGGACTTCGTTGTTCCGTCGTCTTCAGACGGCGTGCAGCCGATGAACGCGAGGGACAAGAAGAACGCCGAAATACACCATGTTCGTAGTCCCGCCTCTAGGCGGAAAAAGCCGGCTGAAGCCGGTACTACGAACGATTTGGCACTCACGACTGGCATCAGGGCTTCTCTTGCTCGTCGGCTTTCTTGTTTTTGTCATCCGGATTCTCACCCTCGTCGTCGGTCGAGGGTTGAACCTCGTGGATTTTGACGTCGTACCGAGCCATCAAGTCGCGAAACAGTTTCTCCGACAGTTCCCGCTCCTTGCGGCCACGGTATTCTGCTTCGACCTGTCGCCGCACCTCTTCAAAGGGCAAGGTTCGTGCCTGTGTCTTGCTTTGGAGCAGCACCAAGTAACGACCATCGCCGTTTTCATGCGGTTTGTCGGTCCACTTGCCCACCTCCAAGCCAAACAGCTGCTCCACATCACCCAGTTCCGGATGATCACGCCCCCGTGTCAACGTGTCGCTGGGGCTTTCTGAAGTTTCACCCGTGTCGTCGGTCTGTCGTTCAGCAGCCAGCTTCTTGAAGTCGTCCTCCGACTCGATGTCTTTCAGTAATGCCGAACTGTCTTCGCCCTCTTGGAGCTTGAAGAAAATAACTTCTGCCGATTCCGGCTGCTGATACGTTTCTTTGTGCGTTTCGTAGTATGCCTGCAAGTCCACGTCGGTCGGCCGGATCGTCCCCAATTGGTCGGCGCGAAAACGCCCTGCCAACAAATCTTCCTCCAAAGCTCGCCTGCCACGGACAAACTCTTCGTCCTGATCCAGTTTCAACTCGCGTGCACGTCGTGTGAATAATTCTCGTTGGAGCAACTCCTGAAACAAGCGTTCCCGCATTTGCGGTGCGGCGAATTGCTTTAGCAGCATTTGCCTCGTTTGCTCGTCGCCCGTTGCGCCCTGCATGGCCAGCATTTGATCCACGCGGTGTTCGATCATGCGATCCAAGTCCGCATCGGTAAGCGTCTCGCCCGCCAGCGTGGCCAGTGCCTTGCCTTGGCCAACATCGTCAGCGCCGGTTTCCACGCGGCGGGAAAGCTCGCGTCCCACCTCTCCGTACAGGCCCAACCGCCGCAGACACGTGACGAGCTGCGTTCCGATCTTCCGCTTCAACTCTTCGTCTCCGCCGGCGGCTTGTTCACATCGCACGAGAGCCGCCGCTGCCGGTCCGTACTCTTCCGCCTGAAGATAGAGCTTGCCGACGCGATACAGAATCTCCGCGCGGTCTTCGACATTCGGCGTCTCGTCCAGATATTTCTCCCACGCACGGGCTGATTCGCGGGCAAGGCTCTTGTTCTCCAATTCCATGGCGACGGCCCGAAGATCTTCGTCTGCGGTCTTCGCCACGCCGGTTGTCACATCGCCCTTCTTTTGCAGCAGCAACACGACAAAACAGATCGTGAGTACTTGCAGCCCAATCAGAACCCAGACCAGTTTACCTGTGCCGCCAGCGGCCTGTCTTTTCAACTTTCCAGGCGGCGTTCCGAGGCTCAGTTGAGGTCTATTCTCTTCGCTCATCCCAACGAAATCCCCATGTCACGTTTAGATAACCTATCGAAATCGCTTCTCTCGCATGTCAAAAAACCGACGTAGGCTGGCCAGGTAGTCTCCTCGCGTGTCGATCGCCAACTGGTCTACGCCCGTCTTCTTCAGTTCGTCCGACAGAGCGTTGTCATGCTCGATCGTTCGCGTCTCGAACATGGCCCGCACCGCCCGGTGACGCGTGTCCACCTCGATTACCTCGCCCGTCTCGGCATCCATCAACGATATGAAACCCACGTCGGGCAAGGCATGCTCGCGTGGATCCGATACGGTGATGGCAGTGAGGTCGTGTCGTTTGTTCGTGATTGCCAATGACCGACGAGCACTGGGGCCGAGGAAATCGCTGATCAGAAACACCACGGCGCGACGTTTCTGCACCTGATTCAGGAAATCCAGCGCCGACTGAAGATTCGTCTCGCGAGCGATTGGTCGCACATCGATCAACTGCCGGATGATGTGCAGCACATGCGATTTGCCCTTCCTCGGCGGCAGGAATTCGATCACGTCATCACAGAACTTGATCAGGCCAACCTTGTCATTGTTTTTCAATGCCGAGAACATCAGCAGTGCTGCCACCTCGACCACCAAGTCCAGCTTGGATTGCTGGGTCGAACCGAATACCCCAGATGCCGATACGTCGACCAGAAACAGCACCGTCAATTCGCGTTCTTCACAGAACAGCTTGACGAAACAATCGCCGGTGCGCGCCGTGACGTTCCAGTCGATGGTACGAATATCGTCGCCCGGCTGATACTCGCGCACCTCGTCGAACTCCATCCCGCGGCCGCGAAAGACGCTCTTGTATTGGCCGGCAAACAGATCGTTCACCGTGCGATTGGCCACGATCTGGATGCGCTGGACTTTCTTCAGTATCTCGGCAACCCGTTGTTCGCTCATGGCTATGGCACCGGCACTTTGCTCAATATGGTCCCGATCACATCTTCGGGCGTCATTTGCTCGGCTTCCGCCTCGTACGTCAGAATTACACGATGACGCAACACGTCGTAGGCTACGTCTTTCACGTCTTGAGGTGTCACGTAGCCGCGTCCGTTCAAGAACGCCATGGCTCGGGCCCCGATCCCTAGGTAGATCGTCGCTCGTGGAGAGCCTCCGTAGTCGATCAGCTGTGCCAAATCGGGCATGTCGAATGCAGCGGGGTCTCGCGTGGCCTGCACGAGGTTCAAGACGTAGTCTTTCAACTGGTCGTCCACATAAATCCGCTTCACCACTTCCTGCATACCAAGAACGTCATCTGGCGATAGGACGGGCTGCACAGGACGGCTGGTGTCTTCCAACGCCATGTCCAGCACCTTGCGTTCCTCGTCGGGCTTGGGATAGTCGATCTTGATCTTCAGCATAAAGCGGTCGACCTGGGCCTCCGGCAGCGGGTAAGTGCCCTCCTGCTCGATCGGGTTCTGGGTCGCCATCACCAGGAACAGCCCTTCCAGCGGGTACGTCTGGTCGCCGATGGTCACCTGCCGCTCCTGCATGGCTTCGAGCAGGGCCGACTGGACCTTCGAAGGGGCACGATTGATTTCGTCGGCCAGCACGAAATTGGCGAAAAGGGGACCCTTCCGAGTGGAAAACTCCCCTGTGGCCGGCTGATAGATCATCGTGCCGATCAAATCTGCCGGCAGCAGGTCCGGCGTAAACTGAATGCGTTGGAAGACGGTGTGCAAAGCCTCCGCCAGCGATTTGATCGCCGTGGTCTTGGCCAGTCCCGGCACGCCCTCCAATAAAACATGACCGCTGGTCAGTAGGCCGAGCAGCAGACGCGAGAGCATACGATCCTGGCCGACAATCGTCTTTCGCAACTCGGAATTCAGTCGATCTAACAGGTCGGCCTTCTCGGCGACTTGGTCCTTGATTTGCTGAACGTCAACCTGCACGGGTTGGGCTCCTTGTGGTAACGAGCGGCGGTTCGGAAAGCCAAACTGACGATTTTTTCCGCCTCACACGGGACATGTCAATGGGAGGAACCGGGCCGCTGGGCTATTGGGCGAACAATCGTTGCTACCGACGCCACAGCCGATACAATACGGGAATGACTCTAAATCCCAGCGACATTCTCGATATTCACCGCTGTCCTAAGCTCGATCAGCCAACCCTGGTCCTCGCATTCAGTGGTTGGATGGACGGAGGTGACGTTTCGACGGGTACGGTTCGGCGTCTGGTGCACCTGCTGGACGCCCAACCGATGGCCGACATTGATCCCGAGCCGTTCTATATCTACAGTTTTCCCGGCTCGATGGAGATTGCGGCTTTGTTCCGTCCTCACATCGACATCGAAGACGGCGTGGTCAAGTCCTTTGATATGCCCACAAACACCTTCTATGTCCATGATTCAGGCAACCTCGTCCTGTTCATCGGCAAGGAGCCCAATCTGCATTGGCGTTCATTCGGCGATTGCATCTTCCATTTATCCCAAGAGGTGGGGGTCCAACGCATCTTGTTCGTTGGATCGTTCGGTGGATCGGTGCCGCACACACGCGAGCCGCGTCTATTTGTGACTTGCTCTGACGCAGAACTCCTGCCGTTGATGGAGAAGTATGGCGTTCGGCGGAGTTCCTACGAAGGCCCTGGGTCGTTCACCAGCTACCTGATGACCCAGGCCAAACGGGCGGGCGTGGATATGGTTTCTCTTGTCGCGGAGATCCCTGGGTACCTGCAGGGCACGAATCCGCTGAGCATCGAAGCCGTCACACGCCGACTCGCGAAAATTCTGAAACTGCCGCTCGACCTCGACTCGTTGCGCACAGCCAGCACCGATTGGGAATTGCGTATTTCGGAAGCCATCGAGGAGAACGAAGAACTCGCGGGCAAAGTGCGCGAGTTGGAGGAGGAATACGACAACGAGCTTCTCGAGCTAGACGCGGCCGGCCCAGTTGATTGAACCGGGCTACGCAGCCAGCAACTTCTCGGGCATTTGGCACTTGCACCAGGATTGCCATGAACCTGAACGAACGAGCCCTACATCATTGCGAGCAAATCGTCGAGAATTCCACGGAGATGCGCGTCGCGGTTCTGCGGGGCGAGCGTACAACTCGCGTCATCGACTGTGGCGTCGACGTCGCCGGTGGGCTGCAATCCGGCGTGGCTCTGACCGAGGTCTGTATGTCCGGTTTGGGTTCTGTCTCGCTGGCGCCTGGCCGTGCCGATCTCTGGCCTGGCCCCGCTGTTCAGGTTTCTACCGACCAGCCGGTCGCGGCGTGTATGGCATCGCAATACGCAGGTTGGCAGATTGCCGCGGAGAAGTACTTCGCGATGGGCTCGGGACCGATGCGGGCTGCGCGCGGAAGCGAGGAACTGTTTGGCAGCATCGGCTTTCGCGAGAAAGCCTCGCACGCCGTGGGAGTGTTGGAAAGCGGCAAATTGCCGCCAACTGAGGTGTGTCTTCAGATCGCGGAGCAATGCAGCGTCGAGCCCGCCAGTCTGACACTATTGGTCGCACCCACATCCAGCATCGCCGGCACCATTCAGGTCGTTGCGCGTACTCTCGAGACATGCTTGCACAAAATGCACGAGCTGCAATTTGATCTGACGCAAATAGAAAGCGGTTTCGGTGTGGCGTCATTGCCGCCGGTGGCTTCGGACGACTTGGTTGGCATAGGGCGAACGAACGATGCCGTCTTATACGGAGGCGAGGTGACTCTGTGGGTCCGTTCAGAGGATGCGCTGCTGGAGAAACTGGGACCGAAAATCCCCAGCAGTTCGTCTCCAGACCACGGTCAGCCCTTTGCCCAAGTGTTCGCGAAGTACGACCACGACTTCTACAAGATCGACCCGCTGCTGTTCAGTCCGGCGCAGATTACATTGATCAACCTGGAAACGGGCCGCTCGTTTCTCTTTGGCGAACTGTGTCCGGATGTGATACGACAATCATTCGCGGGGTAGGTCCATGCGGTTGCTCGTCCTTTCGTCGCCCAATAGCTGGTACCTTGAGGACCTGCGTCGAGCGGCTGGTGACGGTCACGAGGTTTGCTGTTCTACGTTCGACCAGATCGCTGTGGGTATGGACACGACCGGGGCCCCGAGCATCACATCCGGCGAACACGATCTGAGCGACTTCGACGCCGTTTTGGTCCGTACCATGCCTCCCGGATCGTTGGAGCAAGTCGTTTTTCGCATGGACGCTCTGGGCCATCTCCAGCGGTCAGGTGTGGTCGTCTTGAATCCGCCGCGAGCCATCGAAATAGCCGTGGACAAATACCTGGCAACGGCAAGGCTGCGTGCAGCCGGATTGCACACGCCCCAGACCGTCGTCTGCCAGACAGTGGATGATGCTATGGCAGGCTTTCGACGGCTGGACGGCGATGTGGTCGTCAAGCCATTGTTTGGCAGCGAGGGCCGAGGAATCATGCGGGTCGAAGACGAGGCGCTCGCCCTGCGCGTCTTCAAGACACTCGAGCGGCTCGATGCCGTGATCTATCTGCAAGAGTTCATCCCGCATAAAGGATTCGATATTCGACTGTTAGTGATCGGCGAAAAGGTCCTGGCCATGCGTCGGAGCAATCCCGACGATTGGCGAACAAATGTCAGCCGTGGAGCGACTACCGAACCGCTGGAACCCGATGATGTGCTCGTTGACCTTGCTCGATCCGCCTCGGCGGCGGCTGGCACACCCTTCTCGGGGGTGGATGTTTTGCTTGATGAAAACGGGCAATTGCATGTTCTAGAGGTCAACGCGGTTCCTGGCTGGAAAGCCCTGGCCCATACCCTGCAAATCGACGTTGCCGCGATGGTGCTGGACTACACAGAACGGCTGGTTCTCCGAAAACCGCCCGTCGACATCCAGCCCCTCGACTACTAAACTGTACATAGAGGTAAACCTCTCTGAAGCCGGGACTGGCCCACGCCCGTCCCGGTTTTTGATGTAGGGTCGTTCAAGTAGCCTGAAGTTCAGTACACGGAAAGAGAAAAGATGCGACAAGTCTACCTACCCAGCCTGTTTTTGCTCTTCCTCCTTTGCGCCACTTCCGGAGCCTCGGCGGCGGACGTCATCGGTATCGCCGATGCCGCTCCGAGTGAAGGCCGATCTGTAGAAACCGATCAGGGGTACATGGTCCCCTACGAGATGACCATTCCTGGGACGGACGCGACGTTAGAGATGGTCCCAATCCCTGGCGGCAAGTTCATGGTGGGCAGCCCCGAGTCGGAGGATGATCGCGAGGATAACGAAGGGCCGCAGTTCGAGGTCGAGGTCGCACCTTTCTGGATGGGCAAGTACGAGGTCACTTGGGCAGAGTACAAGCATTACATGGCGTTGTACGGCATCTTCAAAGAATTCGAAGTTCGCAAGATGCGTAAAGTAACCGACGACAACGTAATCGACGCCATTACGGCACCGACCGAACTGTACGATCCGAGCTTCACGTTTGAATTCGGCGAAGAGCCCAAGTTACCCGCCGTGACCGTGACACAATACGCTGCCCGGCAATACACGAAGTGGGTCAGCGGTGTCACCGGCCACTTCTATCGCCTCCCATCGGAAGCCGAGTGGGAATACGCGTGTCGCGCTGGCTCGACCACGGCCTATCACTTCGGCGACGATCCGGACGATTTGGACGACTACGCGTGGTACTACGACAATTCAGATGACACGCCCCACGAAGTCGGTGGCAAGAAGCCAAACGCGTGGGGACTGTACGACATGCACGGCAATGTCGCGGAATGGGTCATAGATCAGTTGCTGGAAGACGGCTATGAGAAGTTCGAAGGCAAGTCGCTGAAGGCCGCCGATGCTCTCGTGTGGCCCACCAAACTCGTTGAGCGAGTTGTCAAAGGCGGTTCGTGGGAAGACGATCCCGAGAACTGCCGCACGGCGTTCCGGTTGTCCTCGGACGAGGAGCCGTGGAAACAGGAAGACCCGAACCTGCCTTACAGCCCGTGGTGGTTCACCAGCGATCCGACCCGCGGCATCGGCTTCCGCATTATCCGCCCGTTGAACGAGGGTATCTCGCGGGAGGACAAAGAGAAGTTCTGGAAGCCGGACGCCGAAGACATCATTGAAGGCGTCGAAAACCGTATGCAGGAGGGCCGCGGCGTTCTGGGCCTTGTCGACAAGGATCTGCCCGCCGCGATCAAGGAACTGGATAAGTAACACCAAGGAGGGGACACGCGACTCGCACCGAACGGAGAGTCATTTTGCTGGTTCCTCCCATCCTCGCGGTGATCCTCGGAGCAGCGTGCGCTGACGACGGCGATCTCGAACGCTACGAAGCCTCTCGCCCGTCGATGGGCACCTTGTTTCAGATCACGCTCTACGTGCCCGACGAGACGAGTGCCCAGCGTGCATTTGATGCTGCATTCGCTCGTATCGAAAAACTGAACGGGATCTTCAGCGACTACGATTCCGACAGCGAAACGAACCGGCTGTGCCGTGCCGCGCCCATGGACCGCCCGGTCGGGGTGAGCGAGGAAATGGCGACCGTCCTGGAACAGTCGCTTCGCTTGAGCAAGCGGACGGACGGGGCCTTCGACGTGACGGTAGGTCCGCTGAGCCGGTTGTGGCGGAGAGCCCGACGCCGAAAGGAGCTTCCGTCGACCGAGCGACTCGAACAGGCCGTGGCCGCCACGGGCTATCGCCACATACGATTCGATTCGGAACACCGGACTGCAAATTTGTTGGCCCCGGACATGCGATTGGATTTCGGCGCCATTGCCAAGGGATTCGCGGCGGACGAGGCGATCGCGACACTGCGAAAGCTGGGTATTCGCCGAGCGTTGGTCAACGCTGGCGGCGACATTGCCATGAGCGACGCACCGCCCGATCAAACCGGTTGGCGGATAGGAATTGCACCGCTTGCGCCGAGCGATCCGCCAAGCCGGTTCCTCCGTCTGGCCAACTGCGGCATCGCCACGTCAGGCGACGCCTGGCAGTTCGTGGAAATCGAAGGCAGCCGATATTCCCACATCGTCGATCCTCGGACCGGTATTGGCACGACCGATCGCAGCAGCGTAACGGTGGTAGCACGTAGTTGCACAACCGCCGACAGTCTGGCGTCGGCCGTGACGGTGGTTGGCCCGAAGGACGGTATTCGGCTCGTTGAGAAGACTTGCGGAGCATCGTGTCTGGTTGTTCGAGTGGAGGACGAGCTAGCAGAAACCTATGAGTCGCAACGGTTTCCGGCATCCGAGGCGAAAGAAGCTGTTCCTTGAATCTGCCGCGCGGAAACGCTAGGCTAGGGAGGTGCTCTAGTAGTTTATCAGACCTGAGGATTCGGGTTGGGTGGCCGGGGCTGGACTGAGCGTGAGCGATGGAAGCCCCGGGGTTTCGGGCTACGCCCTCCAACCCCGGCCAGCCTAGAATCAAGCAGCGACAGAGTACTAGTTCATCACCGCATTACGTGGGCTTTTGAGGAAATGCTCGCATGAGCAGTAAGAAAGCGGAGAAATCCGCTGCTACTTCACGACGCGACTTCATCAAGCGTTCTTCGTTTTGGGTTACCGGTGGAGCCGTCGCGGGCGGTCTTAGCGTCACGCGGGCGGCCCATGCGTACGGCAGTGATGAAATCAAGATTGGCCTCGTCGGGTGCGGTGGTCGAGGTACGGACGCCGTAGTACAGGCGCTGAACACGGCGACAAAGGAAGATCTCAAGCCGAACGGACCTGTCAAGCTGATCGCAATGGCCGATGTCTTCGCGGACAAAGTCCAAGGTGCCTATCGAAGAATCAAAGGCCAGCATCGCGATTTGGTCGACGTGCCGGCCGAAAGACGGTTTACGGGCTTCGACGGGTTTCAGAAGGCCCTCGACTGTGATGTCGACCTGGTGATTCTCGCGACGCCTCCCGGGTTTCGTCCGCTGCACTTCGAGGCCGCGGTGCGCGCCGGAAAACACGTGTTCATGGAGAAGCCGAGCGCGACGGATGCCCCCGGCGTGCGACGCCTGCTGGCGGCGAACGAGACCGCCAAAGACAAAGGTCTGATGGTGGCCGTCGGACTGCAGCGACGGCACGAGAAGAAGTACAGAGAGACAATAGCTCGCCTGCAAGACGGTGCGATCGGCGACATGGTCTGCACACGAGTCTTCTGGAACGCAGCCGGCGTTCGGGTGCACCCGCGGAGTAAAAGGCAGACCGAATTGGAGTACCAGATGCGGAACTGGTACTACTTCAACTGGCTGTGTGGGGATCACATCGTAGAACAGCACATTCACAACCTGGACGTGAGCAACTGGTTGATGGGCGGGCCGCCGGTCGAGTGCAATGGCATGGGCGGCCGCCAGGTGCGAACCGGCAAGGAACACGGCCAGATCTACGACCACCACTTCTGCGAATTCACGTACGCGAGCGGCACCAAGATGTACAGCCAGTGCCGTCACATTCGTGGTTGCTGGAACAATGTCTCCGAACATGTTCTCGGGACGCGAGGCCGAGCGGACATCAGCGGCGGCAAGGTTTACGATGCCAACGGCCAATTGATCTGGAAATACGGCCCCGGTGGCGGCGGTGGGCATCAAGAGGAGCATTACGATCTGTTCACGGCTCTGCGCCGTGGCGATATCTATAACGAAGGCGACTACGGTGCCACCAGCAGCATGACGGCCATCATGGGACGGTTGGCGACCTATTCCGGCAACGTCATCACTTGGGACGATGCGATGAAATCGGACGTGATGCTTGCTGACGTCGATAATCTTCGGTCGTTCGAGGACAAGCCACCACTTGAGCCCGACCAGGACGGCTGCTACCAGATCGCCATGCCGGGTCAGACAGAAGCCATATGCTGAAGACTCCAACGACGGCAATTGTCTTTGTGCTGATCGCCTCCGTCCTCGGCGCCGGGGGCCAGTACCTGTTCAAAGCTGGCACCGACCGTGCAGGTAACAGCCCGTTCTGGTTCTTGCTGAGCCCCTGGATTCTGACGGGTTTAGCCTGTTACATCGCGGTCATGTTCTTGTTCACCAGCGCCTTTCGCGCTGGCGGAACGGTCACTGTGTTGTATCCGATCTACGCCTCGACGTTCATCTGGGCGGCCGTGATGGGGCTGATCATCTACGATCAACCGATTCGGCCGGTCCACGTGCTGGGAATGGTGCTGTTGATCGTGGGAATGTATTGCATGGGCATCGGAAACGCGGGACCGTCGTAAGGCAAGCCAATGGCCGATTACGAGCCCACATCACGTCGGCCAATTGCCGATCTGTTTCGCTTGACGGCCCACGGTTCGGTCCGACTTTGCGTTCGCTTGGGAGTCCATCCCGATCTGGTGTCGTATGCGTCGGTTGTGATGTCGGCGGGGGCGGGAATCTGTTTCTGGCAAGCCAAGTCCATGCCTCGGGTGCACCAAAGTTGCTATAGCGTAAATATTCCGATCGTTCGGGTTTT
>CAZUAH010000333.1:0-14934 GCA_964617665.1 uncultured Pirellulaceae bacterium | reverse complement strand
ATGCTGGTCCCCCAACGACTTCCGCCGATCTATCGAACTCTCGGCAATGTGGCAGTTGCCATAGGTGACGGGAGAAATGATGCCCTTCGATTCGGCTGGCGCCCACTCGTCAGGTTCTGGCCCGCTTAGGAACGGGCAAAAAATAGAACCGACATTTTGGATGTAACGAGCTAATCAGCCGTGACGCGTTAGCGTCCGGTTCTCGTGGGAAGAACCGGGGCTAGCGCCCAAACGGCTAATGGTGTTCACTTCCCGGTCCTATTTTTCTCCCGTTCCTTAGTGAAGGCCAAGGCTCGTCTATTTCCTGGCGGTTCCCATTCTCCGGTGTCTTCTGTGCGCCGCAAGCAAAGGCGAACAATTACCAACAGGTGACTGCACGGGAAGATCGTTGTCCATAAGAGGCCCAATGCGCAACTTACTTGCAGCGGCTGATGGGCGATGTAGACTGGCGGACGAAATAGAGCTTGCGAAACCGAAGGAGAATCTCATGAAATCTACGAAGACAGTGCTTGCGTTGCTTGGGGCGATTGCTGCCCTTGGATGGATGATCTCGCGAATTGACAGTACGACGGCGGCTGATCCCGCGAGCGGTGAAGCAAGTTCTTCTCCTGCCGTGATTGACGCGTCGAAGTACGCGAGCCTGCAGGAGGCTTTCGATGCGGTTCCGATGTCCGGAGGTTTGGTCCGGTTGCCTCCCGGTGATTTTCGGCTGACAGAGCCTCTGGTGCTAGAGCGTCCGGAGACCCGGATTGAAGGGGCCGGTGCGTCGACGCGACTGATCAACTGCAACGAAGAAGGAAAGCCGGCTTTGATCGTCCGTCCGCCAAATCTAGCAGCCAATCCCCGAGCATTCGTCTGGCGTGTCCAATTGGCCGATTTCCGCATCTGTGGCGATCCGGGCTGCATGGATGCCAAGAGCTCCGAACCGAAGAGCGGCGACGGGCTGTTGGCTCAACGAGTGAACGAAATCTACATCGAGGGACTGAGCGTCGATCACAACGGCGGACACGGGATCAATCTGGTCGACTGTCTTGAAGACGCCCGCGTCTGCGATTCGATCATGACCTACAACCGGCAGGCCGGACTGAATATCCTGGGTGCGCATGACATCATAGTTAACGCCAACCAGTTCGAGGAAAACAACGACGCTGTGCTGTGTATCAAGGTCTGCAACCTCTGCATGAACGGCAATAACATCGACGACCATCTCCGCCACGGTGTCGTGATCGAAACCACGTACGGATCTGTGCTTTCAGGGAACATGATCGAAGAATGCCAGGGGACGGCCGTGGTACTGGACCGCGACTGCCATGGCATTACGGTCAGCGCCAACGTGATCGCCCACAACTACGGCGGAGGCGTCGATTTGCGCGACGCCTGGGGATGTACGATATCGGCCAATACATTCACTGTCGACGAGTTGCGAGCGTTGGTCGTTGGGCCGGATAGCGGGCGAATCACCATCACGGGCAACAACTTCTCGGATCGCTACATTGGCGAAGGGAAATACCGATCCAACTGCGACGACGATGCCGCCGGAATTCACCTTGCGGGCACGGAGGACATTGCGATTTCCGGAAACGTATTCGCCGGATTGAATCGACAGGCCATCGAGGCAGACTCGGAGTGCCGCCGTGTCGTAGTCACTGGCAACGTGATGACGGATTTGAACCGCAAGACCGACGACAAACGACCCGCACTCGATCTCCGCGGTGCCCAGGAAACGATCGTCGAGCACAACAGCATCGCAGAAGAGACGACGGAATCGGCTGAATGATCGCATCACACACGGATCTACACTGTTCTGGGAACGAAGGCGGATGGCAAGTATAATCATGTGATTGGTCGCCTTTGACCCGAGAGAATGGTTATCGACTTACTCTCAGGAGTCCCCAATGTTCGCGAAGATTGCGTACGCCCGAATTGAACGGCTCGTATTTATCGCAGTATTCTGCCTTGTGCCGAACGCACTAGCGGCTAGTCCAGTGAATGATGGACTGGTCTTGTGGCTCGATGCCCACGACTCCGGGTCGGTCACCCAGGAATTGGGCGGAAGGGTCAGCGTCTGGAGCGACAAATCCGGCCTGGGGAATCACGCGAAGCAGGCGGACTTGAACAATCGGCCACAGTACTTGCCGGAGGGCCTCAATGGCAAAGGTGCACTCCGATTCGATGGAAGCGACTTTCTGAATCTGGGAAGCCCGTCTGGTCTCGACATGCAACCCGGTGACCCGTTCACATTCGCAGTCGTGTACCGCGTCGCAGTCAAAGACAGCGGTACATTTCTTTCCAAAGGTGGCGGAACCGCCGGCCAGCGAGCCTATCAGTTCTACGTCGCGCCAGGAAGGCGAGGGGCAATCACGTATGGTGTTATGAAGGAGCATCACGGTAGGTCGGAAACGGAAATCGCGGTCCAAATGTGTAACGGAGACAAGACTGACATTTACGTGAACGGCGCCCCGAGCTTCTCGTTCCAGGCCGGCCGAGGCTCTGCAGATGTGGATGTTCTTGTTGGAGCGCGACGCCAGAACGCGGACAACACCGGCACATTCTATATGCTGAAGGGTGACGTGGCCGAGATTTTGGTCTACGACCGAGCGCTCGATGCCAAGCAACTCAGCCAATTGGGATCCTATTTGAAGAAGAAGTATGCCTTGGACGCTGAATACTTCGATCCTGATGACGTTGAGAAGATGGTGGCTATTCTGGCGACTCCCGAAGCTACGGCCAGACTCGATACGCTTGCCACTAGCCTCGCTCGAAGTGACGACTTGGCCGCGTCCGAAATCCGAACACTGTTGGAGCGGGAACCCGAAGCAGCCTCGATGGTGGCCGAATTGCTTGTGCGGATTGCCGAAAAGAACAGTCTTTCATCACGACTGGCCGAACTTGCCGCCGGACTTCTCAGCCACGATGACGTGTTCGTCCGCGGGATGGCCGAATGGGCGATTGCCATGAAGGTCGGCGGCGAGAACAACGGACAGGAGGCACTGTGGCCGACGCAGGAAGCTCCGCCCTGGTTTAGCCAGTGGGTGAGCCATGCGAACGAGTACGGGCTGGAGGCCGATTGGGTGCGCCAAGCCGTGGCGCGAGGCCTGCATCGCGACGCGAGGAAGTTGGCCGTGTCGGTCGACGGAATGATGCAGCGAGCCGAACGAATGCAGGCTGACCTGGCCCCCGGCGGCGACGGGAGTTCCGCCTTCGCCGGCATAACAGAGCACCTCGCAAGATTGCGATCCGTACACGAGGAACTCCGCGACAGCGTTGCGGCAGGGCCCAACGACATCGCAGGCCACCGGAAGTTGTGGATCGAAGCACGGCGCAACTTGCGGGCGATCGTGCTGGCTAACCCCGCCGTGGATTTCGAAGGTATCGTATTCGTCAAGCAGTTCGTGCCGCACACTGTGCGGAATATCACGCGTTCGTACTCGTGGAAGCATAAGCCGGGCGGCGATATCTGTGTCCTTTCCAATCTCCGGGAGGGCGGCCTAGTGCGCGAGGTCCTCGAAGGCAGGTTGGGGCCGGGCTACGTCTGGGGGCTAGACCTTTGGTGGGGCGCCGACCGAGTCGTATTCGGCTACGCGCGCCAGCCCAATTGGCCGCCGGCAGTCGATACGGCAAATTACGCGGTCGAGGGGACCAACGTATTCCAGTTGCGACGGGAGCATGAGCCGCTTCATATCTTCGAGGTGCCCTTGGACGACTCGGGGCCAACGCAACTGACTGACGATCCCTATTGGAGCGATTTTGAACCGACGTATTGCGCGAATGGCGACATCATATTTGCTTCGGACCGCTGTGGCCGCGCAGCCGAGTGCGGTAACGACACGTACGATCACACCAATCCTAATCTGTACGTAATGTCGGGCGATGGAGGGAATCCCCGCCAATGGACCGACAGCAAGGACATCGACCGCTATCCGCACAGCTTGGACGACGGCCGAATCGCCTACACGCACTGGGAATACCAAGAACGGCACTTTATGGAAGTGCATGCTCTGTGGACAGCCCGGCCGGACGGCACTATGTCCGATGCTTTATTCAAGCATCATATGCGAGCCCCCTGTGGGCTGCGGGACACGCGTTCCATACCCGGCAGCGCGAAACTGGTCTCCATAGCCACAGGCCATCACACGTTTGCCTACGGACCGGTTGTGACCGTTGACCCGGCGATGGGGATGAACAACGAAGCGGGATTGCAGATCGTCACGCCCGGCGTGGTTCCCCAGGAGGGCCCGATGGCTGGCCGGCCGGTGGCCGACGGCGGCGTGCCGGATCGAGGTGGCCTGTATCAAACGCCTTGGGCGCTGTCCGAGAAGTGCTTCCTCGTGTCCTATTCGTACGCTCGCCCGAACTGCACGGCCCCAGCCGGTGCCGATTCGAACGGTTTCGGACTCTATTTGATCGACACGTACGGGAATCGGGAACTGCTCCATCGAGATCCCGTACTGTCGTGTACGTTTCCGATCCCGCTCCGCAAACGTCCTCGGCCACCGATTGTGCCGGACGCGATAACTGAGCCAATAGCTGATGCTACGTGTTACGTCACGGATGTGTACGACGGGCTGCCCGAGGTCCCTCGCGGTACGATCAAGCACATTCGCATCTCGCAACACATAGGTTGGCCCTTCGATAACGAACGAGGGCAAATGGACTACATCCCCGGCAACGCAGGAAGCCGTCGGATTGATTTTCAGAGTTGGTCGCCAGTGCGGGTGATTGGCACCGTGCCTGTGGAAAATGATGGTTCGGCCGCCTTCACGGTACCTGCCGATACGGCCGTCTATTTCCAGGCTCTTGATGACCGGCACATGGAGATTCGCCGTATGCGGTCGGTCGTCAGTCTCAAGGCGGGCGAGGTGCGTGGTTGCACCGGGTGTCATGAATCCCGCGCCTCGGCGTCGGCTTCACTCGCATCGATCCCCAAGGCAATGTTGCGCGAGCCGGACGTTCCATCGCCACCGCCGTGGGGTTCCGATAGGATGCTTGGCTACGAATGGCTCGTCCAACCGATCCTGGGTCGCCATTGCGTTCGGTGCCATGGCCGAGAGGAGCCGGACGGCGGTCTCGATTTGACGGCTACTAGAACGGACGACGGCCTCTACCAGTCGTTCCGGACGATGTTCGGTCGGCTGCCGGGCCAGACAGAACCAGGCCGGTTGTTGGTTTCATGCTCGGACCGATTCTCCAATGCCGACGTCTCCAAGCCCAAACAGTTTGGCTCGCACAAGAGCCCTCTGGTTCGAGTATTACTTGATGACCCGCTGCACCGCGACGAAGTCGAATTGAATTCGGGCGAGTGGCTGTCGCTGGTTACCTGGGTCGATGCCAACGCCCCTTATCACGACGCGTTTTTCAACAAACGCCCCGTTGACGGTGGGCAACCTCGTCGCGAGGTCACGCCTCGAGTCCAAACGCCGTTGGCTGCTACGGCCGCAAAAACATCGCGGTAGGCGCGTTTTCCGACATCTCTATTCAGAACGCCAAGACCCGCGCATTCTCTGTAAAACGGGCCCGCAGGGCGTTCATGGCTGTGTGCATGGTCACTCAAGGCGTGAACAACCCCGCTCGTCTGCGGCCCTTAGTGGCTATGCGCGAACAGTAGCCTGGGGCTATCCCCTGCTCGCGGTGGATGGATCTTTCTGTAAAATGAGCGGATTGGTGCGCGGGATACCTGGCGCCCATCGCGTCAGCGGAACGTCCTCGATCGACAGGAGGCGACACGATGCCGGATTTCATCCAAAACGGACTAGTGACGACTCTGCACGGCTTTGGGACCATCGAACTTCCCGGCTTGGAAGAAATGTTGGTCCAGGCCACGCGCAAGAACAAGGTCGGTCTCGTGTTGCCGGTCACGTCCGCCGATATGCGCGCAACGCCGTTTCGCGAGATCATCGGCCAGCTACAGGACGTCCAATACGTCGACACGATCATCGTGACGTTGGGCCAAGCCACTGCGGTGGAAGACTACCAGGAAACGGTGGCCATCGTGCGCCAATTGGGAGAAAAGGCACAGGTACTCTGGACTGATGGACGTCGGATACAGGCGCTGTATGACAACCTGACGGAATCCGGCCTGAACCTCGTAATACCGGGAAAGGGTCGATCGGTTTGGACGGCATTCGGCTACTTGTTGGCCGACCCGGGACTGAAGGCGTTTGCGCTGCACGATTGTGACATCGTAGACTACGATCGCGTGATCCTGGCTCGGTTGTGCCTGCCGATGATTCATCCGAGTCTGGACTTCGAGTTCTGCAAAGCCTATTACGCACGAGTCACAGACCGCATGCACGGGCGCGTCGTCCGTCTGCTGGTTAGCCCGTTGTTGCGTGCCTTGATGTCCGTAATCGGTCAGGAGCCTTTCCTCGTTTATTTGGACAGCTTTCGCTATCCTCTTTCCGGCGAGTTTGCTGTCACATCCAACTTGGCGCGAGCCAATCGGATTCCAAGCGATTGGGGGCTGGAGGTGGGAACGCTGGCGGAAGTCTTCCGCAACACTTCGGTGAAGCGAGTTTGTCAGGTCGACTTGTGCCGTTTGTACGAACACAAGCACCAACCCTATTCGCTGGAGGAGCCTTCCTCGGGTTTGATGAAGATGGCAACGGACATCCTGACAACCATCTTCCGCACACTCGCCAGCCGAGGCATCACTTTCGAGATGGGCCATTTCGTTACGCTACGTTCCGCGTACTTGCGAGCCGCACAGGACGCAATCCGCCAGTATCATGCGGATGCACTGATCAACGGCCTAGAGTTTGATCGCCACAACGAAGAGCAAGCGATTGAAACGCTCGCCGAACGGATCATGGCGGCAGGAGAAGTGTTTCAGCAGGATCCGGCCGGCGGCGAGGCGATCCCTAACTGGACACGAGTGCTCACCGCGTTTCCCGATTTCCCACAGCAATTGCGCGACGCCGTCGCGGCAGATACGGAAGAATTTGCAGGCGGTTGAAACGCGTTAGATGTTCACTCCTTGCTAATCTCACGGGTTTCCGGTATCTCAAGTCCGTCGATTATCGCTTCTGCAGCTATCTGCGCTGCCAGACGGTGGCCCTCGGTATTCCAGTGTCCTTCCCCGAGTTTCGTGTTCTCGAATCCGTGCAAGAATGCACCTTTCTTGTCCGCGTGTCGCTGCATGGGGCCGGCCAAACCGACCGTCAGGAAGCCGGCATCCTGGCCCAATGCCTTTAATCGTCGTTCGGCGTAGAGTAGATCGTTCACCTGAAGACCATCTTGGCACGCCTTGCGTGCCGACGAATCCGGGTGAACCTGCACTGAACTTGTGGCCGCCACCAGTACGAATTGGGCCCCTCGATCGTGGACTTCGCGGTTGAGTTCCACAAGTAGCCGCTCTGTGAGTTCCCACGCCTCTTCCCAAGTCGCATCTTTGGGAGGGGCCAGCGCCAAATCGTCAATGCCAGGGCGTCCATAATCGTCCACGGGTCGGTCCGTCGCCTGACGGCGCCAGTTGTTGCGGGTCTCGTTCAGCAACTGCAGAATCCTCAAGCGATCTATCGCCGCGATTTTCCGTTGGGTTTTCCGCGACCGTGCTTTCAGGTAGTCCGGGTGCTGGCGGAAGCTGTTTTCAAGCACCAAATCGTCCTGCTCCAATCGGAAGAACGGCCTGACCTTGTACGTCTCCAACTCTCGTGAGTTGTTTCTGACATCGTTCCCTGCAAAGAAGACCAACAAAACAAAGTCTGGGCTATACGCCCAAGCATAGTGCCTTAGCATCAGCAGTGACTGGGCCGTTCCGTATCCCGACACGCCGAAGTTCAACACCTCGACGGGGCGTTCCTTCAACGCTGGGAAGCCGCAGAGTTCTCGTTCCAACACCGCACAGAAGGTCTCCTCGTCGGGTACCTGGAACGCTTCGACGAACGAGTCGCCCAATACGGCGACTCGAAATGCGCGGGGCGGCTTCTCCGGTTGGCGGCTGCCATGCCGAAACCCGTGGCGATTGATCTTCACGAAAGCGGAGCCTTCTTTTCGCCACCACCCCTCGAACCCTGGTCGCAGTCGTGTGCCGCAAAACTCATCCGGCGCGTACGGCAACGGATAAGAGATGCCGAAAATGCGGAGGCACACCTCCCCGGCGATCAGCGCAAGTATCAAGCCTACAAGCAGCAACACCAGCTTTTTCGCTGCGGATCTCAGCCTTCCCACGTTCGTTCGTCCCTTTCCTCGACGTGTCGGGTCGCTTGTTCTCCATGGCGGCGAGACGTTAGTATAACACACGTTGCGTTTGACAGGTGCTTCGTCTCATTCCATTTGACCACCACAGCCCCGATGTTGCGAAAACTGGCCCTTGTGATCCACGCATTGAACTCGGGTGGTGCCGAACGGGTGATGGCGTCGATGGCCAATCATTGGGCCGAGCAAGATGTGGACGTGACGCTCATCACATTGGATACTCCTGACACGGATCAATTCGCTCTTCACTCTCGTGTTAAGCGCGTCAGTCTTGGACTAATGCGCGAATCGAGGTATCCGTGGCAAGCCGTTTCGAACAACCTCTCGCGGATTCGAGCCCTGCGTCGCGCGATTTGCGACACAGGAGCGGAGCATGTCGTCAGTTTTACCGACAAAATGAACGTTCTTACGCTGTTGGCCTCGAAGCGGCAGCCGTGGAAGGTGATCATCGCCGAGCGCAACGATCCCCGGCGGCAGAAAATGGGCAGCGGATGGGAATTCTTGCGCAGACGCACGTATCCACGTTGCTCGGCGCTAGTTGTTCAGACCGAGGCGGTCGCCCAATACGCGTCTCGTCTGGTCGGCAAGAGGCCGGTGTACGTAATCCCGAATGCAGTCCTTCCGCTGGCTGGACAGCCGGATTTGGCGGAGCCCAAAAGTAGCGATCGCCCAGTCATCGCCGCTATGGGCCGGCTAGATGCACAGAAGGGGTTCGATTTGCTGATCAAGGCCTTTGCTCAAATCGCAGACAAGCATTCAGATTGGAGAATGAGGATCGCCGGTGACGGTGACGAGCGACAACACTTGGACCAGATCATCGAAACTCAAGGCTTGACCGGATGCGTTGAATTGTGCGGATGGGTCGACCCGCCTCACATCTTCTTGAACAACGCGGATCTGTTTGTTCTCTCTTCGCGCTATGAGGGCTTTCCCAACGCGTTGCTCGAGGCAATGTCGTGTGGACTGCCGGTCATCAGCTTCGATTGCCAAAGCGGTCCTCGTGAAATAGTGCGTCACGAGACGGACGGGTTGTTGGTTCCGCCTGAAGACGTGGAGGCGTTGGCGCAAGCGATGGATCGCATGATGTCTAGTGCCGCCGAACGCGCGAGTTTGGGCCAAAACGCGACAGAGGTCGCGAGTCGATTTGGCTACGAAGCTTTCTTTCAGCGTTGGGAACACGTACTTGCCAACACTAAAAAAGCGTGTAAATGAACGGCGCTACCGGGGACGAACTGGAAAAGACGGCGGCCAAGCCGAGAAGCAGGAGCACAATAACGATTGGGGTGATCCACCATCGTTTGTTGTGAATCAGAAAATCCCAGAACTCGGCGAAGAATCCCGGCGGCGCTTCTTCGGCCTGTTGTGCGAAACTGGTGCCTTTGGCTTCGCGTTCGTCTTTCGGCTCTGACATGGCAAACTAGAACTGTTTGAAGTATCGACTTGTATCTTCTTTCGGCTCGCGTCGTTTCCAATAGGTCGACGCCTTCGGGTCGAACTTGCGTTGCATCGAATCGTAGCCACACAGTTTCATGATAATCGCAATCGGCGTGATCACCAAGTAGAACAATACCGCAAACACAAGGTGGGACACGGTCCAGCCGATGGGAAAGACGAGCGCCATCCAGACTACGTAGACCACTCGCATCAGTGGCGGCCACACGAAGCCTACGACGCCGACAATCGCAGAAACTGCCAAAACGATCCTGCCAATTTGACCGTGACCGGTTCCGTAGTGCAGCCAAGCAGCAATGATGGAAAAAAAGACAATTTGCAGCACGGAGAAGATGCGCAACTGCTTTGGGCTCAGATTCCAATTGACTTCGACGACAGCCATTTCGTTCAGGCTTCCTCTATCTTCGCCATCGTAACCGCGAACTCAAAACGCACTGCCACCTTGCCCCCGGACGTAACCTTTGCCGTCAGAAAGAAGGCATTGGCCATGCGTTCGTTCAGCGTGATCTGAATGTCAATGATGTCGCCCGGTCGTATCATCTTCTTCAATTTGACGTCATTCAACCGCGTCGCGACCGGCACACCTTCGCCTTCTTGGAGCATACTCGATAACAGAACGGCGCCTGCCTGCATGGCACATTCGCAGAGAATGACGCCTGGAACGATGGGGAACCCAGGATAGTGTCCCTGAAAGAAGAACTCATCATCACGAAACGTCTTACGGCACACAATCTTGTTGTCGCTCTGTTCGACGATTTCGTCTATCAGCAGCATGGGCGAGCGGTGCGGTATTGCGGCGTGAATTGCTTCGAGGGTCATTGGTTCCCTGTCTTTGGTTATGTTGGTTTCTACATCAGCATCGCATCGACGTCGTTGGCCACGATGACGCCGTAGTTGATCGCACCGAGCCAGCCGGACATGATAATGCCAACGCTGCCGGCGTGGTACAGCCCTTTGACCTGGTCGGGCAGGCCGCGGCTGACGGCCAATCCTTCGAATTTTGTTCCGAAGCTGGAGCCGGCAATGTGTTTTGTATAGTGCTTGAACGTCACGGGCGTTGCCGCCTCGATGCACGCCACTTTCTCGCGGCAGTTCGGGACGTATTTTTCTAGCGAGTCAAGCGTAGTTTCGATCAACGCCTGCTTACTCTCTTCGTATTCCTGCTCTGGCAGGTCGGCCCAATCCTCGTAGCGAGCATTGGTGCTGGAAACCACCACACAGCGAGGCTCGCGATCGGGCCGCGTCCGCGGATAGTAAAAAGAGAACGTTCTGCTCGTGATATCGCGGCTTAGCAGCAAGTCGGTACGGAACTCGTCGGCAGCGGATGTGAAAAGGAGATCCCCCGTCGACTCGTCGATGGAAACGTCGGGCTTGAAGGCGATGTACACTTGCGTGCTTGAGCTGTTCAGCCTGACGGCACGAGCGTCTTCGATGAAGTCTTCGCCGAAGCTGTTTTCGCCTGCCATCTCGAAGATTGTGGATTTCAGGTTCGCGTTCGAGACAACGGCACGAGTCTTGATTTCGCGGCCGTTGACGCGGACGCCGGTTATGCTGCCCTTTTTCGTAAGGATTTCGTCCACACCGCAACGAATTCGCACGTCCACGCCGTTTCGCGTCAATTCGTCGTGCATCAACTGTATCAGCCGCTCCGTACCGCCTTCAAAGATGAACACACCCTTGGACATGAAATTCGAGAAAACAATACCGTAAGTGATCGCGGGATCTTCCAGTGTCGAGCCGTTGGCGTAGACAATCGGCTCCATCAACAACCGTATGACATCCTGACGGCCTGGGAAGAACCGCTGGAACAGTTCACCGGTGGTCATCGCCTGGTCGTCGTAGAAGTTCATGCCGCGAGCGGTGTCAAAGAATCGCTTGACGGTCTCCGCCGCGACGCCGAAACGATCTGTTAGCAGTCGGGTGAAGTCTTCCCGTTCGTATGTGGTCGTCAGCGAAAACATTGGGTTATCGAACCGGATGTTCTTCAACTGGACGATCGAGTCGGCAATCTCCTGTGACCAATAACGCCGGCAACTTTTGACCATGCCGACGGGGAAACCGTGTAGCGAGATATCAAAGATGTGCCCGCCGGGACGCCGGAACCAAGTGGCCAAGCCACCCAGCTTGTAATGTTGCTCCAACAGCAGCACCGAGTGACCGGCGCGCCCCAGTACATTCGCCGCGGTCAATCCGCCCAACCCGCTGCCGATCACGACAACGTCGTATTGGTCTTTCGTGCCTTTGAGGAAATCCTTAGGCATTGGAAACAACAGTCGGTTCTTGAATCTATAGCATGGCCCCCTGGTCCGTGTGCCTTGTCCTATTGGCGAGTCGACACGGACCAGGGGGCCGTGCTACATCTCGCGCAACATCAGACAATCAAAGGCCCTGTCTATCAGGGGGTTGACGAGTAGCGTTCTCCGTCATCTGAGACACAGCATAGTCGGGCGTTGCTGAGTTGGCTATTGGGGTCTGCTGACAGGTTCTCCACCTTGGACAAACTGCGACGTAACCAACGCGAAAACAGCCAGTTACTGACATGGCTGGTGCGGTTTGCGCGTGAGGAGGTGCAGGTGTGCTCCCGCCTTTGTGGCGCCGGTCCACCAACGACTCACACTTGTCTTGTCCTCTTGTGAAGGGCAAAATCGGAACACACTGTCCTCTTGGGGAGGACAAATGCGAAATCGCGAACGGCAGGAGTCCGCCCGTATTCTGCGGCGAATTGGCTGTTCGAAGGAAGCGAATCGAAGTGAAGTCGTCGTAATGGGAGAAGCCCTCAATGAGAACATGTACTCGACTTTGTATGGTCGTCCTGGTGGCGTTGGCCCCAGCGTCACAGCTCAAGCCCGCGACGTCGATCACCGGGGCAGATGCGCCCGCGGCACCAGCCACGGAAGCGAACAAGGATTCTCGCGCCATCTACGAGGCTCGTGTGGACCGCGCCATGGATCGCCCGGCGGTCAAGGCAGCGATGGACGAGCTCAAGGCAGGGCTCCTCGATTACCAGGAACTCGAGCGGGCCGGGGGGCAACTCCTGGAAGCCCTCCGCAAGTCGCCTGATATCGCTGCGTCCGCTCCCGCCTTTAAGGAGAAGCTCGTGCAGAGCGCGGCCGTGAAGCAGATCATCCTGGACACCACGGTCGAGAAACCGGACTGGCGCCGGGCGCTAGCGCTGGCGTCCAAGCGTGCAGAACGCAACCGCCAAGGGGCTGCGTGGAACAAGTCCGTCGCCGCCGCCGCCAGCAAGTTTGCATCCCGTCCGCTCATCAGTGCCGCGGTCCGGTCTCTGGTGGAGACCGGTGACATTAGAGTGGAGGATGCGATAGTCGATCGCCTCACGGCCCGTCTCGCGGATCCGAAATTCGTGGCGCGGCTTATTGAACTTGACGGTGGAAAGACACCGGACGCCGAAGCGTCGCAGAACCTCCTCCTGAAGCATGTTTTTACCGAGGAGCGGTGCGAGACATTCGTGGTGCAATTCCTCAAGATGCCATTGCTGAAAAAGGAACTCGCTGGGGCGCTTGTGACCATTATCGAGAGCGACGAGGTCAAAACGATCATTACGTCACGTCTCGCGAAACTCCTGGGGGACGAGCAATTCCAGCGACTGGCTGTCAACGTGATAGATATCGTGCTGAGCGAGAATCCGACGGCCGCGCAGTTTGAAGGAACGCTGACGCCTCTGCTTGAATCGCCAGTCTTGGAAGAGTCGGTCGTCGGGGCCTTGGTCGACGTGAAGAAGTGCGAGAATCTGAACGGGTCGTTCCGGAAGGCGGTCGAGTCGGTGTTTGACTCGGATGAGTTCAGAGAAGTATTCGAGAGTGCATTCTTATCGAATCTCTAGCAGATTAAGTACTGCCAATTTCGTGCGAACGTTATTGGAGGCGGGGCTCGTTCACTGCCCCCTGAGACAATACCGATTTGCGATCGAGATTCCACTGACGATCGACCCTACGATCCCCACGAACCCCTGGTCCGTCCCGCAAATGTACAGATTATCGACATCCGTAGTCCCATCGAATCGTTTTTCTGGCGCCCCGTAGACAGCTCCGTTGTCGTGAAACGTGAACCGGGTGATTGTCGTGGGCGTGAACATGTCCGTGTCGATCACGTGCGAGCGGTAATCCGGCATGAACCGGACCGACGATTCGACGGTCCGATCGTACCAGCGTAGCTTCTCCAGCCGGTATTGCTCCTCGGACAATGAAGCCCAACGATCGTAGTTGGCCAAGGCCGTAATGCGTATCACGCCGTCGGGCAGGCCGTCCGCCGCACCGTACAAGTAGTTATTTGGCGAGCAAATCACGCCGGTCCGCACGTCGCAAAATTCGTCTTCGGGTTTCTCCCAGTGAAACTTGTCAGTGTCGTTGTAAAAGACAATCGTGCGATCGTGACCCAAGTCTCGCGGCTGCTGGTCCAAGACCGAGATCGTCTCGATAAAAGACAATCGTCCGGCGCGGTTGCCGCGTACGGCGTCACCTTCGTCGCACAGACGCATCGTCTCGACCAATCCGGCCGACGAGAGGATGTTGCGAGCCTCCAATTGTTCGCCGTTTTCGAGTACCACGCCCGTGGCTCGGCCATTGTCCATAGCGATCCGTCCGACGCCGGATCGCAACTTCAGCTCACCGCCAAGTTTCCGGAATCTGTGGACGAGGTTTTTCAGAATCAACCGCACCCCAGCCAGCGGTCTGGCAAATCCCTCCAGGAAGATACTGCGGAACATGATGCAGAATTGCCCGAAATCCATGTCACGTTCGCGAGCATTTCCATACCACATTAGTGGACAAAGCAGCATGTCGATCAGAAGAGGATCGTCGATCGTGTCTTCCAAAACTTCACGAGCCGATGATTCAAAGTGCGATTGCTCAAGATTGTCGTATTCGACCAACCGCTCCAACAGACGGCGAAAGTTGTCCTTCTCGGCTGGGAAGGCACGCGCGATTTCCGATTCGAGAAGTCCAATATCGTTCCCGAAACGCAGTTCGGCGCCGGGGAACACGATCGAAGATCCAATTTGCGGGGAGAGAGCGAGGTCGTCCCATTTGAACCGCAATTGGCGCAGTAGCCGTGCCAGCGGACCCTTCTTTGTGCCCTTTGGGGTGAAGTTGGTGACGGCGTGTAGACCAACGTCAAAGTCACGACCGCGCAGGCGGTAGAAGGAGTTCAGGCCGCCAATCGTGTGATGCCGCTCGAGAATGCAGACGCGCTGATCGTAATGGGCCAGACGGATACCCGCGGCCAATCCCGACATTCCTGCGCCAATGATGATGGTGTCGTACATCTTGC
>CAZUAH010000332.1:0-14956 GCA_964617665.1 uncultured Pirellulaceae bacterium | reverse complement strand
AAATAGACCCATCTCGAAAAACCCAGCATCTACCACCTCACAGAGATTGCACCTGCAGGTGATGCGGTAGTGGTTCCACTCCGGGCTGGGTTTCGAGCGTTTCTCGGTGGGAAACGCGCGGCTGCCTCCGCGGCCGTTGATCGGCGTCATCTTTGCCCCGTGAATAGGGAAGATGTCGCCATGCGTGGTAAACCAATTGGATTTGCCGTAGGCGTTCTCAAGAACCTGCACCTCGATTCCGCGATGAAACGGCTGGCCGCGAGCCGTGATGTCGTCGGCCCAGACGAACACACCCGCATTGCCTTTGGGCTTCATGTGCCGCCATTCCAGCTCTAGAATGAAGTTCTGGTACATCCGGTCGGTACGCAGCTCGCCGATTGGCTTCCCTGAACAGATCAACATTCCGTCCTCAACCGTCCACGTGGACGGAGCCGTATTGACGTTAACCCAACCAGCGAGATCTTCGCCGTTGAACAGCGGACGAAAGCCTTCTTCGGCCTCCTCCGCAGCGGCAATGCCAAGGGGAAGGCATGCGAGAACAAGGGGGATGGAATAGGGTTTCATGGTCAGGGCCTTTCGGTGGGATTGATGAGAGGGATACTACCGTTTTCACATGACAATGCGCTCAGCAGTATGCAGTCTAACTCTGCTTCGGTTGGCGGTCGACAGGTCGCACGTACGCACGAAGGTGCCCGTCTGCCCACATTCGAACAGTGGCCCCCAGCGGAACGTCGGTGTTTTTCTTGGAATTCTCGTAGAATCGTGCAAGAAACGGTGGCTTTGTCACATTGGATTGTTAGTCCGGCGATTGAAGCACGCCGTGCAGTTGTCGCCGAAGACCGATGGAATTCAGAACCGGCCTGACAATTCAGCGACGATGCGGTGAGCGTACGCCAAGTAAATTCACGAAGTTCATCTCAGACACAAGGAAAACCACCCAATGAAGACGCGACTTTCAGCGTTGATCGTAGCGATCCTCCTTCCTGCAACGTCGTTCGGCGGCGAGCAGCCAGACGCCGCCGTCAGGCCGGTTCTGCGGATCGCGTTCTTCACGCCGTCCGATGTAGATCCGCCCGATGGCGTGCGTGAGCGGGTCCGGAAAATCGTCGACTATACGCAGGCCTTCTACACCAGATGGTTGAAACATTGGGGCTACGAGTGCAACCAAGCCCTGCCGGTTGAGCGGGACGAGGAAGGTTACCCCGTGATCCATTTCGTTCGAGGCAAGCACACGTTGGCCAGCGGCCGGTACAACCAACACGGGTTCCAGCAGGAGGTCGTCAAGGCGGCCTCGCAACAAGGTGGCATATCGCCGCAAGGTCAGGTTTGGTGGATCTTTGTGTACAAAGCCGTGGAGAATGGATGGGGACGAGGGGGCGGAAATTTCCAACGTGGTGGTGTCGCGACGGCCTATTTCTACACGGCACTCGGCGAAATCGAGACGGCGGATGAGCTCGCCTCAGAGTTCCTGGTCGAACTCAGGCTCAAAGGGGTGATCCACGAACTTGGCCATGCTCTTGGTCTCCCTCACATCGGCCCGAGGCAACGGGATAATCTCGGCAACTCGCTGATGGGCCCCATCAACAAGGTGTATTTCTCGCGGGCGAATCCCAACGAGACGCGAGTCCATCTATCGGAAGCCTCGGCCGCTATGTTGTGGAAGCACCCATTGTTCTCAGGCACGGTGAAGGACCGCGATCGCATCCCGAAAGCTGAGCTTGCGGAATTCCAGGCCACTTACGCGAAGGATGACGATCGCCTGATCATTACCGGCAAGCTCGAATCGGACTACCCCGCCCACAGTGTTGTGGTAGCGAACGGATCCAGCGCCACGCCTTCCCCGTACTGGTTGAAGTGTTTTGTCGGAAAGGTGGCCGAAGATGGGAAGTTTCGCGTAGAGATCAACGAGTTGGACCATGCCGACGGCCTGTTGAAGATCGTCTTCTGTTTCGACAATGGGGCGATTGTCGGCGAGAACTCGCGTCTGGGGCTCAACGCCGGCTTCGCCAAACCGTACCGTTTTGACGGACAGAAGTTTGAACTCGCCGCAACAGCCAATCCAAGGGCTTTCCGACTTTTCGCACCACAGCGAAAGCGTCCTGGCGGCGGTAAAGGGCGGCCCAAGGCAGGAAGATCGAAGCCGTCGGATTCTCGCTGAAGCCGAAGAACACAGCGAAAGTCGATAGCCCCGCCAGCCAGACGGTGATCCGCTCTGACAACCAATCAGCCAGTCGAAGGCATTGAAGGAGAAAACGCTCGGAGCGTGAGCGCTACATTTCGTGACCCCAATAGTGATTCGCCAGTTCTGCCGAAACTCTTGGCGTGTTTCGCTACGGCAGAATCGGCGTTGACGAGGCGCTAGTACCACATGCGTTCCAATCCAGCAGCACGGCGCGCGTCGGCCACCTGGCCGCGGTGCATGAACCAGTGATCGGATGCGTATTGGAAGCACTTTCGGTAAGTGCCGAACAGTTCGTCGACCGCAGGCAGCTCTTGGAGTGCGTTGACTTGTCAACGCATTGCACTGCCTCTGATGGTGCTCGCCGGGTCGATTTTGATTTCCGTAGCAGTGCCAACGAACAAGCGCGGAGGAAATCAGTCGACCGACAGTTCGTAGGCCAAATACGGACGAACAGAAAGACAACGCATCCGGTGCGGAGAAGCACCACGTACGCGTTTACCGCCTCCGCAGTCGCAACCCCTGGGAGCTGCGGCCGTAGTGGCGACGGCGAACCGTGTTGCCATAGAAATGCCCTGGCCGACTAGGCCGGTCCAGGATGTGCATGGATCGAATGTGCGCTCTATACGAGCGGGCGGAGTTTGCGGCGTTCGATCGGCTGCTCTCTTGAGCCTCGGCTGCCGTGGTCATCCAGAAGGCGCCTACCAGTGCAATGACGAGTGTCCAAGTCTTCATCGTTAGATAGTCTCGTTGTCTAGAAGAGGTTGTGTAGAAGAGTCTCTGCAAAACCATAGGTTGGGGTTCTTGGCTGGGCAAATCGGATTCGCGAAGAAAAGCGGGGGAGATGGGGCTGATCCGTGCGGCTCATGCAATCCCGGCGGAATTACGTTGCCCGCGCAAGGCATTTCGCCGCTCTGCGACTGCCTATTCGCTATGGCTTGGCAACTCGTTCGAGATTCGCGCGGGCCTTGGCGTTGTCCGGGTCGAGGTCCAGAGCCTGTCCGTACATCGCTGCGGCTTCGTCGAGATCGCCTTGGCGCTCCGCCGCGAGTCCCAGCCCAAGGTAGGCCCGCACATGATCCGGATAAAGAAGCAGCGCGGCCGAGAATTCATCGATGGCCAGATCCAGCTTCTTTGTCTCGATGAACAGGAATCCGAGTTCGCAATGGACGACCGCGTCCGCAGGGTCGATGTCCAGCGCTTGTTCAAAGTGGTCCACGGCGGCATCCAGTTCCTTGCGCTGGATTGCGATCAACGCCAGATTCTTGTGTGCGTCCGCGAGCTTCGGCGAAAGACGAAGTGATTCTTGGTACGCCTTCCGGGCTCCGTCGAGGTCTTCCAGCGCGAACAAGGCGTTGGCGAGGCGGAAATGGGCGTCGGCTTTGTCGGGTGCGAGCTGTGCCGCACGCTTTAAGTAGTTCTGGGCGGCCTCGGGCTCGCCTTTTTCCAGAAGCAAACTGCCAAGCTGTAGGATCGCCGCCAAGTAGTCTCGGTCGATGCTGAGCGCCAATTCGTACTCGGCAACTGCGATATCCAAATGCCCGCTCTGCCATCGCGCATCGGCCGCCATGTAATGGGCTTCCGCGTCGTCGGGCAATCCTTCTACGGCTTGAACGGCCAGCTTGGCAGACTGCTCGAACTTTCCTGCCCAACGAAGCACCTTGGCCAGGTTGCGCAGAGCGTTGGCGTGAGCACGATGATCTAAACGGCCTTTGACGCGGGCAGTGACTTCAGCGATCGTCTCCTCGGTTAACGCGGGGCCCGATTTGACAATGCCCATTGCCTGCATTTCGTCCAACAGGGTCAAGGCCAGCAGCCGATGGCCGTCGACCGTCGGATGCACGTGATCCAGAAACGACTCGTCGCCTGGGATTCCATCTTCGGCACGTTTCTCCATCATTCTGACAAAGTCAATCACCGGTACATCGTTCGTCTCGGCAACATCAACGACGATGTTGCGCATCGGGGTCAACGCCCGTAGCGGACAAACGTCCTCGTCACGGGCTCGCATGAATGCCCGCTCCGCTTCCTTATCGCGATCGAGGCGAAGAAGGATGCGCCCGCGAAGGAAGTGCAGCCGCGCGTGGCGATCGTCGATCTTTGCGGCCTGATCCAGGGCCTTCAACGCTTCAGCGAACTGCTCCCCCTCGAACGCTTCGCCGGCCACATGCAAGTGCCCCAGCCACAGATTCTCGTCGGCCGGATCCAAGTCTGCCCGATGTTGGTTCTTGAAGGGAAGAAAATCCCGCAAGTTTGAAGCCGGTGTAACGAAGATCACTTCGGCACCCGCAGAACGTGCGATGGCCACCATGCGTTCCAGGCTGTGCCGATAGTGCAGCACGACGCGATTCCTCAGATCGTCGTCGCGTGTGTAGGACTCGGGGCCGATCGTATGGTCCAGGATGGCGTCGACCTCGGCAGGAAGCAAATCGCGAGCGTCGGTTCCGATTTCGGGCGTCTCGTCTTCCGTCCGGACCATTCGGTGAATCACCGAGAAGGTTCGCGTGCCAAGAAGACGCGAATGAAGTCTGCGCAACATGGGCGGTGTCTCCAGCATCGCCTGATACGTACGTTGTTCGAGGAATTCATTGTGTCCGGAATAGATGATGAATAGATCAGGCTCGTACTGATTCAATTCCTCCATCAGCATCGCCACGCGGTAACTGGCATAGCTGATCCCGCCGGCATTGATGACTTCCCATTCACGCGAACCGTCTGCAGCGGCCAAGAGTTCTTGTAGCCAAGTTGCGAAGGAGACATTGTGATCGTAGGGCCGGCCGTAGGTCGTCGATCCGCCCATACAGAAGACTCGATATGCTCCAGGTCGTTTGTCCTTCGGAAATCGTTGTCGATTGAAAAGGGACAGCCGGTTCTCGGCGGTTACCATCTGGGTTACGCCGTCGTCGCCGGGCTGCTCGACAAACAGCGGTACGTTCGACGCGAAGCCCACGTAGGGATCTTCGTCGTACAGGACGGGCACAACGCCGATCGCTACGAGTATCAGCTCTAGAGCGACAAAGAAGACTGCTGCGATGACGATAGAAAACAGCAGCTTCTTCCATAGGCGCATGCGAGATCGCCTGGAACGCGACTTCGTTTTGGCGTTGCGGTTTGTACCCATGTTCACTTTTGTCTAGCAATGTGTTTCGAAATCCGTACGATGGCTCTCCGAAGCCGTCGATCAAGGGCAGCATCCAGGTATTCGACGGGCTCGGAGAGCCATCGTACATATTGGACTTGCCTGCACACCAATTTCGAAACGCGCTCCAACGCGGTCGAGCCGTCCGCTAACGGGACTCGCAGGTCGCCCGTCACTTTAATCTTCCGAAAACCATGGCCGCAACTCTATATTGAACGATTCGTGGCAGTTACACTGATCGCAAGACGAATTCGGGGATTCCGTGGGGCTTGTCCGCACGTTTCACACGGACAACTTCCACCGGCAAGCCCAGTCCAAAACCTGCACACCGTAAGCTACCCGCCATAAGGAGCCTCACCGTGACCAACCGTAAGTCCAGCCGACGCGAATTCTTGAAAGCCACCGCCGGTATTGCCGCAGCTTCCGGTGCTGTGCCTTATCTCTGGACCAGTTCCCAGGCCCGCGCTCAAGAGACAAATGACCGTCCCAACCTCGCCTCGATTGGCTTAGGCGGTATGGGCAGCCACGACGGTCGCAGTGCATCACGGTTTGCCGATGTAGTAGCTTGTTGCGACGTCGACGTGCAGCGAGCCGAGAAGTTCGCGTCTGGCTTTGACAAGAAACCCGACATCTATGGCGACTATCGCGAAGTGCTCGATCGCCAGGACGTGGACGTGGTCACGATTGGCACGCCCGATCACTGGCACACGAAAATCGTCGTCGATGCACTGAAGGCCGGCAAAGATGTTCAATGCCAGAAGCCGCTAACCTTGACCATCGACGAAGGGAAAGTGATCTGCAAGGTGGTCAAGGAAACCGGCAAGATACTGCACATCGGTACGCAACAACGCAGTGAAAACCGTTCCATGTTCCTGAAAGCCGTGGTGCTGGCCCAAAGTGGCCGGTTGGGTAAACGGCTGACGGCCACATGCTCGATCGGTGGTGCTCCATCAGGCGGTCCTTTCGATAATGCCGATCCGCCGGATCATCTGGATTGGGACTACTGGCTCGGTCAGACACCAAAGGTTCCTTATTGCCCCCAGCGATGCCACGGCAACTTCCGTTGGTGGTTGGAGTACTCGGGCGGCAAGATGACCGACTGGGGCGCCCATCACATCGACATCGCGCAGTGGGGATTAGGTTACACGGATTCCGGCCCCGTCGAGGCCGAAGGCACGGGCAAATTCCCCAACCACCCGGACGACTTTGATCCGGTGGCCTTCTTCAAAGGCGAGCAGAAGATCCCCAACGGTTACAACACGGCCACGACGTTCAAGATCACGCTGAAGTACGAGAACGGCAACCAGATGATCGTCCAACATGGCCCGGATAACGGCATTTGGTTCGAGGGCGAAAAGGGAAAGATCTTCGTTAACCGTGGCCGCTTGACCGGCAAGCCGGTGGAAGAACTGACCGAAGCCGAAAACAAGTGGCTCGATGAAGAGGTGATCAAGCTATACAACGGCAAACAACCGGGAGACCACATGCGGCATTTCTTCGAGTGTCTCAAAGAGCGCTCGTTCTCCGTCTCCGATCCCTTCACGCACCATCGCACGATGACCGCCTGCCATATCTGCAACATCGCGCTGCTGCTGAAGCGGAAACTGCGTTGGGACCCCGTGAAAGAGGATTTCATCGGCGACGAGCAGGCCAGTGCACTACGAAGTCGCCCTCAACGCGAGCCGTACACGATCGAAGCCTAAGAGGCTTCCGTGCAGCATGAGCGTCTGTCGAAGGAGACGGGAAGTGCGTAACACGCGATTCGTTCCGCATTCGCGAAACGGCTGTTGCGCGGACAGTCGCCGGACTCTTCACGCGGCTAGCAGCTCACAACATTCCATTTTGTCAGTACGATGGGCCTCCGAGCCCGTCGGCAGATGGTCGGCCTCGGAGGGCCAACCTACAAGAACAAGAGACGCGAGGTACTAGCACACATCGAGAAATTCGGCACCGCTGATGTACCAGCCTTCGCCACATGGCTCGCACCATCGGAGCTTGCTTCGTAGCCGTATGTCGGGAGCCGATCGCCTGGAGATCGTTACCAGTACCACCTCGCCGGCTTCCAGCGGCATACTGTGCAGCATTCCAATGCCGCTCGACGACAGCTCTCGGCTGAAGCCGGAGAACTGCCACTGCTGGCTCTTCTCTACGATCGTGATGTTGATGGGGCCGAAGAACGGGGTCCGAATGGCGTCTCCCCGTTCCTCAATGGCTGCCTTTGCTTCGTCGAGCAGACGCTTGACGGATTCTTCAATTGCGTTCTGTTCGATAAGTGGGGTTGGCTGGAGACCAGCTTTCATCGCTTCGATCCTCACAAAGATTGGTGCATTCGCATCAAACATCCCCACCGCCGGCGAGAGTCCAGATGTTGCGTTTCCACATTCTTGCTGCATCTCGCGAAGAAATGCGCCATGCGATAAGCGAGCGAGGCACCCACCCCGAAAAGACTAGGCCATACTTCACCTGCGCGCCGATGACCGCTTGCAGGAAATCGGTTTTTTGTTTTGCGCGTGTGAAAGTGGTTTTGACGCATCGCCAAGCAGACCCAAGAGTACACCACATCCGTCGGGACAACACTTGAACGGAATATACGGTACTACCACGCACTCACAGATCCGATCGTGGCTCATGCCGTCGCTCGTTCGTACGCGCTCCCGTCGGCCAACATGCGTTTTCGTACACATGCCGCGGCAATTGTCGCAGCGCGACTCTGCCCTTCTTCTAAGTCTTACCGGATGACGTTGGGTACGGGGCCGTCGGATTGCGGGCAACGGAACGGAGAATACGCAAACGGAATCCGTCGAGGCTGTGCCTGGACTGTTTCATTTGCGCTGACAATCGCTACTTCGGTCGATGCCAGGATTGTCTCACGGTCTTCCGTGCCGAAGGCACAGCCTTATGATAGCCCAGGGTGAAGCGACGTTAGTCGCGCAACCCTGGGAATGTGAAAACAATGGATTCGCGAGCCCCGAAGGGGTGGCGCTAGTGGGCCAACCGTTGTTAGGACCGCCCCGTTGGGGCTCACGGCGTATGCGAATCTGTTCCCAGGGTTGCGCAACGCTCGGTTCCCTCGCGTCTCTCCACCCTGGGCTATCTTAGATCCGTCCCTTCGGGACTGAAACAAGAACGGACACACGAAACTCGGACGTTTACCTGCAGATTGAACGGTCCCGGCTGTGCCTGACTACCGGACCCGGTGGCCGCAGCCTGCCCCTGCTGACCGTAGTGGCAAGATAGCCCGATTCGGCAACTTGCTTCGGGATGGAACGGTAATCCAGTGCTACGACAACGCCAACGTTTCTAAGGTCCGAAGCCCCACATCCTCTCTTCCCCACTCTGCCTCGTGGCCTAGGCTTCGGAGTGGTGGTGCCGCTACGCCCAGAATGCGCAATTGTGGCGAAGCACATTTATACCGATGTTGCACAATCTGCTAATTAGAACGAGACTGGCGGTCGATGCAGTACTGAGGCCGTTCCAATCGGCGCTGGCGAAGCCAGGACCGAGGAGCGAGCTGAAGCTGGACGACCTCGAAGATCGCGTCTTTCTGAGCGCCGTTCCGGCCGCGATGATTGCCGAAACCCTCGACGCTGCTCCGTTGGCCCCGCCAGAGAACGAGTTCGATCAGGCTGCGGGCGATCTGGGCCAACAGGCCACCGAGGCAGCGCACGAGGCGTCACCCACGGTGTCCGTAACCGTGATAGATATCGGTAAGGCTTCGCCTGAAGAGATGGACGCGGATGCTGCGGCAGACCGGGAAACGGGTCAGGCACAGCCTGCCCTACAGGTTGACGAAATGGACGATGCCTTTCTCCCACTGGGAGAGGGTCGGAGTGAGGTTTCTCTCCTCGCTGCAGTTACTCATCCTGACCTTCTCCCCAGCGGAGAGATAACAGCTCTCGACTCTGGACTCTCGACTCCTGACTCCCAACTCTCCGCCCGTCACGAATTGGTCTTCGTCGATCCGGGCGTTGCGGACTACCAGCAGTTGATCGATGATCTCGCTTCAAGCGATCCGAATCGTCAAATCGACGTGGTCCTTCTCGACACGCGATACGATGGCATCGAGCAGATCACGGCCGCCTTGTCAGAACACAGTGGGCTGGACGCCGTGCACTTTGTGACTCACGGCACAGACGGCGCTGTTAAGCTCGGCGAGACATGGCTCAATGTCAACAACATGGACGCGTACGCCGGCGAGATCGCCAAGTGGGATTTGTCGCTTGATGAGAACGCCGATTTGTTGTTCTACGGCTGCGACTTGGCCGGCAACGCGGATGGCCAAACATTGATCGAGGCCATCGGCGCGTTGACCGGTGCCGACGTGGCGGCCAGCACCGACAGCACGGGGCATGCCGATCTGGGGGGCGATTGGGATTTGGATAACCAGTCGAGCCCGATCGAATCGACGATCGTCGTGAGCGCTCAGACTCAGCAATCGTGGTATTCGACCCTGGATATCACCAGCGGCTTGATCCTTCACAATACGTTCGATACGGATGCTTCCGATTCCAGTGCGAGCGGCTACGACGGAACGTTGACCAACGGAGCAAGTATCGATACCAGCGTTGGCACGAACCAAATCGGTGACGGCAAACTGAGCCTTGACGGCAACAATGACTACGTCGATCTCAGTGCCCACTCCACAGGATTCCAAAGCCTGACCGAGGGAACCATCGCTGCTTGGGTGTATGCCCGAGGTTCGGGATTCGACGTGATCTTCGAGGTTTCCGATGCTGGCGACAACGATTCGCGTGCCGTGCTTGCGCGGGGATCAAACGGACAACTCAACTTTGGCCTCTTCAACGGCCCGTCTCAGCTTCTCGATGTGGACACGCCCGCCGGCACCGTTCCACTGAATACCTGGACCCACGTCGCACTTACCGTCGACGCCACCGGTAACGTTGGTGGACCCGGACACACTCGATTTTGAAAACGGACAACTGCGAGTCGACTTTGCTGTCGGCGGCTCGACAGGTGATCGACTAACGATCCGAAACCAAGGGGCTGGCGCGGGCGAGGTTGGTGTTTCGGGCAACACGGTCAGCTTTGGCGGCACGGATGTCGGCACATTCTCCGCCGGGACCGACGGATCGCCGTTGGTGGTCACGTTCAACGCCAATGCCGACGTGACGGCGGTGAAAGCGGTGATGCGGAACGTGACCTACGAGAACGTCTCGAACAACCCATCCGCGGTGCCGCGCACCGTGCGTTTCGCACTGACCGATGGCGACGGCGGGACGAGTACGGCGGTGACCAAGAACGTCAGCTGCGCATCGATCAACGATCCTTCCGCCCTCGACTTGGACGGGGACGATAGTTCGGGCGCGGTCGGCGCCGATTTTGCCGCCACCTTCACCGAAGGCGGCGGGCCTGTGGCCATGCCGACGTCGACGCCTGGCTGACCGATGCCGACGGAGCGGACCAGGATTCGCTGACCGTCACCATCACCAACCTGTTGGACGGCGCGAACGAGATCCTGTCCGCCGACACCACGGGCACGAGCATTACGGCCGCCTACGCCGGAGGCGTGCTGACGTTGTCCGGGCCGGATTCGGCAGCCGCATTCCAGCAGGTCCTGCGAACCGTGACCTATGTTTTTAACCGCGACTAATGGTACTCTCACTCTGGGCAGCACTGACGGTCTGACCTTTGGCACGGGGGACGGTGCGGATGATCCCACGATGACCTTTGTCGGTACGCTGGCGGAAATTGACGCCGCGTTGGACCGTCTGCGATTCGATCCGACGTCTAACTACAGTGGAGCGGCGACCATTCGGATTGCGGTGGACGATCAAGGCAACGTGGGCGCGGGCGGAGCGAAGGTCGATTTGGATACGGTCGACATCTCGATAACACCCGTCGACGACGCACCGGTTGCCAGTGACGAAGCCTACGAGGTTACTGCAACTGACACGCTGAACGTCGCAGCCGTGGGGGTGCTGGCTGGGGATGTGGACGTGGAAGGTGACAGTCTCACGGCCGTACACGTAGCCGGCCCGAGCCACGGTACATTGACGCTGGATCCCGACGGCTCGTTCCAGTACATCCCAGATGGCGACTTTTTTGGGGATGACAGCTTCACCTATCGCGCTCATGATGGGACCGATACCAGCAACGAAGCAGCCGTTGTCGTCACGGTGACCGAACCGCCGCTGCCACCGATGCCGGAGGATCCGCTGCCTGAGGATGAAGGGGACGACGAAGACGAAACATCCGACGAAGAAGAATCGAGCGAGGAAGACACGACCGAAACCTTGCCACCTGATGCCACACCGGAGGACGAGGCCCCTGACCACGAACCAACTGTAGTGAGTCCGGATGATGGAATTGACGCCCACACGGGAGTCGTCGGACCGAGGCAGGGGGACGCTGAGCGGTTGGTCGAAGACGTTCTGTACGTTACGAGCGATTCCGCGGGGTTTGAAAGGAAGTCAGATGACGTGAGTACGCGGCCTGGCGAACAAGCATCGTTTGTCTCCACAGACTCTTCCTCAGAACGCGCGCAGGCCCGTCGCGGACGAGTTCAACTACTCGTCTGAAACGCATGAGATCTGGAACGAATTGGACGAAATGGACGAGCAGATGCAGTCCGAGCTTCAGTTCCATGATGTCGTCGTGGGCTCGGCAGCCGTGACCTCCGTGGGATTGACCGTGGGTTACGTGCTATGGGTGCTCCGCGGCGGTGTGCTGTTGTCCAGCCTGCTGGTCCAATTGCCGGCATGGAGGATGGTCGACCCGCTGGTCGTATTGGACCACATCGACAGCAAGACGTTACCTGAAGACCAAGACGAGTCCGAGTCGCTGCAGTCGATTGTCGAGAATGGAGGCGTTAGGTCGTAACGCCGCCGTCGGGCAATCTCCTTACGTGACGGCCCGAGACCTCCATGGGTGTTGCGACGCGAACGCGCGTCACCGCCCCGGTAAGAGCCAGCTTCACACCTGCTGTGGGACGTCCATTTGCAGTTCGATCATTTGGCGGTAGCGGCCGCGACGGGCAAGTAGTTGGTCGTGGGTTCCACTTTCCACGATTCGTCCCTCCTGGAGCACGACAATCCGGTCGGCGTTGGTGATGGTACTGAGGCGATGGGCGATCACGAAGCTGGTGCGACCGCGCATCAATTCGCCGAGGCTCTGCTGAATCAGCCGCTCGCTTTCACTGTCCAGATTGCTGGTGGCCTCGTCCAGGATCAAGATTCGCGGGTCGGCCAACACGGCACGCGCGATCGCCAGCCGCTGACGTTGGCCGCCGCTCAAACGCACACCCCGCTCGCCGATCAGTGTGTCGTAGCCATGGTCCAGCGCCGCAATGAACTCGTGGGCATTAGCGGCGTGGGCGGCTCGCTTGAGATCCTCACGCGTGGCGTTTCGAACTGCGTAGGCGATGTTCTCCGCAATCGTGCCGTCGAACAGAAACACATCCTGCTCGACAATCCCCAGCAACCGCCGCAGGCTTTCCACGGAAATATCGCGTAGGTCCACTCCGTCCAATAGTACTGCGCCGGCACTTGGGTCGTAGAAACGAGCGACCAGATTCGAGAGCGTGGTCTTGCCGGCACCGCTGCGACCGACCAACGCGACCGTCTCGCCCGCCTGTACGGACAGATCGATATCCGAAAGAACCAACTGCTGCGTTCCAGGGTACTGGAAGCTGACGCCGCGCAGCTCGATCTGGCCCCGGACTTTTTGCGGATCGAGCGAAATGGCATCCGGGGTTGGGGGCGTCTCCAGCGGTTCGGCCAGCAAATCCAGTATTCGATCCAGAGCCGCCAGACTGTTCTGAAACGCTGTGGCGCTGGCGGCCAAGGTGGCCAGCGGTCCCAACAGCATGGCCATGTAAAACAGAAACATGGTCAAATCGCCCAGCGTCATCCTGTCCTGAAGAATGCGGTAGCCACCGTACAGCAACAGTGCAGTCGAGGCCAGGGGAATGAGAATCTCCCAGACGACACCGATCAACCGAGTCAACCACCAGACAAAGAGTTGCTGCCGAATCATCAGGTGGTTGGCTCGCAGGAAACGGGAGGTTTCGCTCTTTTCGCGTCCGAAGGTGCGTACCACGCGAATTCCACCGAAGGCTTCGGTGGTCTGCCCGTCGATTTGCTGGCGCTGCGAACGGATGTCTCGATACAACGGTCGTATCCGGCTGATCCAGGTGCGATGAGTCACGTAGACGATCGGTAGCAGTACCACAGCGGCCAGCATCATGCGCCAATCGACGCACAGTAACACGATCAAGCTGCCAATGAACTGAATGATTGCCCGCCAAGGGTTGTAAATCATACTGAAGATCAGATCGGCCACACCGCCGGCGTCTTCGCGAAGAATGCTTGCCGCGCCGCCGCTTTTGAGCTGAAAGATGCGGTGCAACGGCAGACGCACGGCATGTTCAAAAACGGTCTTGCGCAAGTCCGCCTGCATGCGATTCACTGCTCGAGTGGCATACCAGCGACCCCAAAGATGCATCAGTGTAGCCAGGATCGAAACAACAGCCACTGCTGCGGCAATACAAACCAGAAGTGACAGCCGACTCTGCGGCAGCGTTTCGGTCCAAAAGGCCGGCAGCGTACGATCGCCCAGCACGTAGTCAATCGCTAGCTTAGTAGCCGCCGGGGGAGCCAGCTTTAAGATGGTGGCAACCGTCAGAGTCACCAGCGCAACGCCCAAGGCTCGTCGGTGCCCACGCAAAAGGCGCAAGAACTCCCACAGTAAGGTCGTGAACGATCGTTGCCGCGAGCGTGTGCCGCCGTCGTCGCCATCCAATGTGGGGCGAACCCGTCTCGGGCCACCTCGGTCTTTCAACTGCTGGCGATAATCTTTGTATTCGTATCGGCTGCTTCGATGATTCATTTGTCGGCGGGGCGTCTGCGTGGAAGAAGCTGAATGGGGCTTGCTGCATATCCAGTGGAGGCTCAGCAAAGCACTTGCAAGAGAGGAGTGTTCACAAACTACACCTTCATAGTGATGGAACTGATCGCATTCGGCTGACTGTTGACACGGACCGACGATCCAGCGATCAGAGGCGAGCCAGGGCGGTTTCTTGGTCGTCGCATATGTCGAGGATTCTGTCTAGCCTGCAACCGTAGAACGTATCCCGCATCACCCGATTCAGCCCACACAGAACGAGCTTGCCGTTGGCGGATGCTATCCGCTTTTGCAATGCTACTATTCTGGCTGCCAATGCCGTGCTTGCGACGTCGATCGCGGACAAATCGACAATGACTCGCGGATTGTCGTCCGAGTCTTTCAGCGATTCGCACAGGCGGTCGATCTGCTCGAGGTCCGGCGTGACACCAGGCACGACGCACAGAATTACGATACCGTCGACTGTCTTCTTGCAGCACCACAACGGATAGCCGCATTCCTGGCAAGGCGAACCGCAGGGACGCGTACCAGGGCAGGAGATTAGTTCCTTGCCGCAGAACGAGCAGCGACACGAAGTGTTTTGGTCGGTTTCGGATTGATTAGGCGACACGTCAGCCACAGGACATCCAGGTACATTGCGAAGCACCGAGTACGTTGAAATAGCTCAGCGGCCTCTTCATTATAGAGAAGCCACTCTATTATCCGCCTAATCCGCGTGCAGGCTAGACCTGAATCGTACGGTTCTTCAAATGAGCGGCCGAGGATACCGTGGTCGC
>CAZUAH010000331.1:0-14986 GCA_964617665.1 uncultured Pirellulaceae bacterium | reverse complement strand
GTGATCAGCCCGTTGGCCGCCCGAGGAACGAGAAGGAAGCCCGGATCGTTTGTTGTCGCGTTTTGCAGTTCGTGGCCCTCTATCGTTTGCTCAAGAAGTCGACCAAGCAGCGTTTCGATAGATATCGCCTTGTGCCGACGGCGGACAACGGTCTTGGGGATCGTCCATTCATCAACAATTCCCGCACATTCGCAACGGCACTGGATGCCTTTCGAATCGACACTCAGATCAAAATCGTAACTGGATCGGTCCGATCGGCTTTCTCGAGCCATCGGGTCGTCAGCCGATGTCTCATTCGATGCAGATCTGCCCGCAGTCTCGCCCGTCAGGTCTTCACGATTGCCGTCCAGAAAGCCGCTGGTCATCTGCCGGCCCGTGTAATCACCTAGCCGGTCTATTCTGTCACGGAGCGCGTCCAGGTCTTCGCCGTCGATCGCCCCACGATACACGCCAACGGCTTCGCGCACCCAAGCCGCGTTCTTCATCCGTCCTTCGATCTTGAGGGCTTTGACGCCAGCCTGAAAGAGTTCCTCTGTACGCTCGACGGTTGCGAGGTCGTGCATCGACAGAGGCGTGCCCGCCCGTTCGCCGTCAATGGTCCACGGCACTCGACATGGGCTGGTACACGCGCCGCGGTTCCCGCTCCGGCCGCCGACCCAACTTGACATGAAGCATCTTCCCGACACACAGAAGCACAGTGCGCCCTGGGCGAACACTTCCGTTTCTATGCCGGGCACAGCGCTGGCCGCCTGGATCTCGGCAAGCGTCATCTCGCGAGCCAGTACCACACGATTCGCCCCGTGGGCCGCCGCGGCGGATACATCGGCGCTGTTCGTCACACACGTCTGGGTACTGAAATGGAATTCCAGTTCCGGATAGGCCGAGCGAAACCTCAACAGCGCGGGGTCTCGCACCAGTACAGCGTCCACTCCAACGCGTCGGGCAATCTCTAGTACTCTTGCCGCCACCTCGACGTCCCGCTCGGTTAAGTCGATATTCAGCGTCAAGTACGCCCGCGCATTGTGAGCATGGACGTCCCGGACAGCCTCCGGAAGCTCGTCTTCCGAGAAGTTGCGAGCTCGGCGTCGCGCGTTCAGCACAGTCAGACCGAAATAGACGGCATCGGCGCCAGCCTCAAGTGCGGCGTGAAGCGATTCCGCGTCGCCCGCTGGGGCAAGCAACTCCAAGCTGCTGGTTGGTGGCGGTGTTTCGGCGTCGGTTTCCGACGCTAAAGGCTGATTCGCGGGGTCTTCGGTCATGATTGCTTCGCCCTTCGGCGTCGGCGGGCGTAGCCATGTTCGACAAACCAGTCCCATGCATCACGTATGGAATCGTCCCAGGGACGGTTGCTGAAGCCAAGTTCGCGTTCGGCTTTGGCACTGGTGTAGTTCTTCGGAAGAGCGGCCATGATGATCGCAGCCGAATTGACGTCGGGCTCCCGGCGGGTCAGACGGCCCCACATGTCGCCGCAGAACCCGGCGATTGCGGTCAAGGGGCGAGGGGCGGTACCCCACGGTTGCGGCGCACCAGTAATCTCGGCGAACTTCCGCCAAGCATCGACGTATGAGAGGGTAATGCCGGCCAAAATGTAGCGCTCGCCGCACCGACCTTGGTCCACGGCCGCCAGTATCCCTTCGACCACGTCGCGCACATCACAAGCGCTGAAATGCCCCCACGGTGCCATCCGGGCGACACCTTTGGCAACCGCCAGAAGCATCCGCCCCGAAGACGGTTTCCAGTCCCACGGCCCAAGCATGAAACCTGGATTCACGATCACCGCGTCCAAACCATTGTCTACTTCCTCCAGAACGACCTTTTCAGCCTCGCGCTTTGTGATTGGATAGGCACAGCGAACCGTTTCGCCCAGAGGAGTGTCTTCGTCGGCGGGCTCGTCCAGTGAGGTAATCCCGATAGCGTCGGTACTCGACACGTGGACTAATCGTGCACCTGTCTCTCGGGCCGCTTGTGCCACATTGCGCGTGCCATCCACGTTGATGCGACGATGGCGGTCCAGGTGGGCATACCCAATCTGCACGTAACCCGCCGCGTGGATCACAGCGCCGACACCTTCACACGCCCGGCGGACTGAGTCGGCATCGCAGATGTCTCCCTCGACGCTTTCCACCTCAAGTCCCTCCAGGGGCCGCGGATCGGAGGTCTTGCGAATAAGCGTGCGCACAGCGCACCCTCGTTCCAAAAGCGTGCGGACCGCATTGTTACCGACCAGTCCGGTAGCGCCAGTCACCAGAGTTATGTTTGTAGGCATGGCCTAATCTCGCATGAGTTTCTGTGTCATTGTAGACGGAATCCCGTTTCGTGGAATCCTACCCGATGCGGGATGCCTACGGAGTGACTTTCGGAATTCACTGTCGCGAGACTTTAGAGATACGGCGATAACAACCGCGCCATACCGTCCCGCATTCTCACCAGGAACTTGCGACTGTCCACTTCCTCCAGCGTTACTTCGCGGGCTTTCTCCGCCTTTTGGTCGATAAGTCCGTTCAGATTGGCGGCGAACGCTTCATCGTAGCACTCGACATTAAACTCGAAGTTCAACCGCAGGCTGCGCGCATCCCAGTTGGTCGAGCCAATCAACGCCCAGACGTCATCAATCACCATGAGCTTTGTATGGTCGAACGGAGCGGACGTGTAGAAAATTCGGCATTTCTTTTCGAGCATCTGCCACAACTGGTCTGCCGTTGCCCAATTCACCAAGAAAATGTTCGACTTTTCGGGTACGTAAATTCGCACGTCAACGCCACGCATGGCTGTCACGTTCAACGCTCGGATCAACGCTGCATCTGGCAGAAAATATGGGCTGACGATGCGGACGCTGCTTGTGGCCGCCGACAATGCACCGAGGATCGTATCGGACATTTTCTCGAAATCTTCGTCCGGGCCATCGGGAATGCCGCGAGCCCAGACCGGCCCGGACCGATCGATGGCCGGAAACCACAAATCACCGCCCAGCGATTCGCCGCTGGCAAACGCCCAGTCGATGGCAAACACCTCCTGCAATTGACGAACCACGGGGCCCTCGATACGAAAGTGCACGCATTGCACTGGCGACTTTGGTTCAAGTGAAAGCCAATGGCCCTCGCGGATATTTGTCCCGCCGGTGAAGCCGATCTTGCCGTCGACGACCAGAATCTTGCGGTGGTTACGCAGGTTGGCGTATTTGAACAGACGCGGAACGCGTGTCGGCAGGAAAGCGGCAACACGCACGCCGGCTGATTTTAGCCGACGCACCATGTTGGGCTTGCTGTATCGCGAACCGACGCCGTCAATCAAAACTCGGACTTCCACGCCGCGATCTCGGGCCTGAATTAGCGCCTCGAAGAACTTGTCGCCGGCTCGGTCGCTATCGAAGATGTAGCTCAGAAGCGCAACGGAATGCTCTGCTTGATTGATGCTTTCCAGCATGGCCGGATAAGCCTCGTCGCCGTTGATCAACGGTTCGACTTGGTTGCCCGGTTGAATGTGTCGTCCCGTTATATTGCGCCCCACCGATGCCAAACCCAGCAGGTTGGGATGTCGAACGGTCAATTCGTATCGCTGCTCGACCTCCTCAGGTGTCAGCCTTGATTCGCCCTGGGGATTCCATGCTTCGCGAACCTTCAGCGATGTGGCTTTCCGTTGAATGCGGTTGATGCCAAAGCAAAAATACGCGATCACGCCCACCAGGGGCGCAAGCCAGATGAGCCCGACCCAAGCAATCGCCGCGCGGCTGTCTCGCTTCCAGAGAAGAATATGAACGGTCGCCATCGTCGCCGCCACGACGTCGACCAAGATTGTCAACAACAGCCAAAGGAACTCAACGACGTAGTACCACATGGTTGGCGATCCCTCCGTGCAAGAATCACAGGAGAAGCGTATTCATTCAAGCTTGAATCGCGTTGCGTATCAAGCGGCAATTCTGCGAGCCACCATTTTCTTGCCAAACTGCGTACATGGCGGCCAGGGAACGTGACTGAAACCATTGAAGCCGAACTTGTGGATGCGTGAGTTACCGCGGCGGGAATCGTCGCGCCAAGCGAGGCAGTTGCTTGTCGACGCGCCGGGCATGAAAAAGACCGGGAGTTGTGAGCGGTTTGGGTGCTAGCTCGGGCTTGACCCGAAATCTGCAGGAAGGTCCAATGATCTTAAGTGACACAGCGGCGTTCGGATGGGCACCGCGGGGCCGTTGATGAACCACTTGATTGATCTGATGCCAGGGCGAGAATTCAACACGAAAAGGGAACGTTTCATGAGTAAGACGGCAAAAAAGGTTGTGTTTTCATTGATCGGCGTCTTCACAACTGCCGCGATGTTGACTGCCATCGGTACGGCGCACGCACGCCCTCTGTACGGCAAGACCTTCATAGGCAAGTACGACAAGGTCGTGGAGGCCAAGACCGCGAAATGCGCAATCTGTCATCCCAAACCCAAGGACAAAGCACAACGCAACAATTATGGCAAAGCTTTGGGTAAAGTACTGGGCGCGAAGAACCTGAAAGACGCTGCAAAGGTCACGGAAGGCCTCAAGAAGGCAGAGGCAGAGAAAAGCGCGGTGGACGGCAAGACTTTCGGCGACCTGCTGAAGGAAGGCAAACTGCCTGCTTCCACAGAATAGCTTTTCTCATTCGATGGCTCACGGGCTGACGGACCACGGATCCGATTGACGGTGATCCGACATCGTTGACTGGACTGGCTACGGCGCATAGCATACAGACATTCACTTCGCGCTGTATGTCTTCACATCAATGTCACGAATTCTCTTCGTTCCAAGGAGCCGCACGATGACAGTTCCACTCCGGGTAGCCGCGTTCGTCAATCCGAAAGGCCGAGTCTTTGAAGCCCCATGCAAACGCACTTCCTTAATGCTGTTAGCGGGTTTCCTTCTGTTGGGTTCGACCGGCAATGTCGCTCGGGCCCAGAGCGAGCGGGAGCGGCGACGCGAATTTGTGGAAGGACTGTTGCGTACCTTTGTGGAATCGCAGATCGAGAGACGCGTCGGTCCTCGCCATTCGCACCCGCCCCACGTGAAGCCTGCACGGGTATCACCCGAGATGAACAAGGCCCGTGCCACTTTGGCCAGCTTCTCCCAGGAATCCGGGCGGCTGCTCAGTGCACTCCACGCGGATGCAGGGCGTGACGCGACATCACGTCGATACGTAGGGAACGCTTTTCAGGTCAACACTGGTGCAACGACGCTGGCGAATCAAGCTGCCGCGTCTGCACAGTTGGAGCCGTTGGTCGAAGACGTCCGCACGTTGGATCGCGAGTGGCGACTGCTTTCCCACCGGCTTCAACAGGCCGAAGGCCTAAACGATTTATGTCGCCGCAGCATCCAGCAACTGGACCGCTACGACAAAGAACTCTGTACGTTATGTGGAATCCAACCACAGATCGACTACCGAGAGTTGCTTCGCGCAGCCGACGCATTGGCGATTGATCTCCGCTACCTTGTTCAGGACATCGAAACTGAACTGCAAGAGTCCCCGAAGCGTCGAGAAGTCGTTCTGGAAGGCCGCCGCGTAGAGCAGCAGGCTCGGTATCTGGCCGACGCGATCGAAGAGGAGCGACCCTACGATGCGATTGTGGTCGAGTTCAAGAGGTTCCACTCGTCGTGGCAGACCTACGCGGCCAAACTGTGGACGGCGAACAACCGATATCTCGAACGGAGCATGCGCCGTATCGAGGAAATCGATCGTCAGATGCACGGGCTGCTGTTGCTACCGCGTCCAATTGATCACCGCCACTTGCAACACTTGACCGAGGTTCTCACCGCGCGTGTGGACGACCTGTTCAACAAGGTCACATTAAACATGCTGGTCGATTTGCCCGGCACGGAGAACGTCCTGAACACAGCTGGAGAGTTCTACGGCGTCTGTCAGCATTTTGCTGGCGAGACGAAAGCCAAAAGCTCGCCGGAACAGTTGCGAGAAGAATTTCAGTGGATCGAGGAGGCATGGCCTGAACTGTCCGGCTGCTTCCGGAACGCGAAGAACCCGGAAGTCGTCAATCTGCTGAAGGAAATCGAACAGACATTCCTTTCGATGCGCGACGCCTTGTATATCCAAACGGATTTCGACGTGCGTATCGCGATCCAATTGGCGGCCTCCTTAGAGAGCTTGACGGAGCACCTCGAAACGGACGTCCGGCAGTACGTCGCCAGTTCGTCGCGATATCAACCCGACTTTCGTACGCAGGCCATGAAGTGTTGCACCGAAGTCAAGTCCGCGGCTCATCAGCTACACGAAGACCTGGCAGCCGGACGCAACTTCGCCGAATTGCGCGGCAGATGCGACGACCTTTCCCGCGAGTGGGCCCATTTTTGCGAAGGGCACGTTGCCAAATTTCAGGCCCACGATCAGGCACGTCTCGGGCGTCAGGTAACGCGAGTCACATCGACCGTGGTCGAATTGCAGACGATGTTCGAATAACGTTGATTGAGTCGTGGAATAGCTTTCGGCGTCATGCTGATGATGTCGCCGAAGCTTCGGAGATCGATGCCTTGACGACCAGCAGCCGATGACGCCGAAGTTGCTCGGAAGTGGAAATGTCGGCAGCCAGCAAAGCATCAACCACGAGCGTTCCAAACGCATTTGGCGACAAATGAATCCGTCGGCGGGCTGCATCGAGTTGCTCGTCGGACGGCGGCTGTACCCGATTCCATTGGGCTTCCGAAAGATGTTCTCTCAACTCGGCCAAATGTTGCTGGGCGTCCTCGCTGGGACCAAGGCATTCGTAAGGCCATGAGGCCGTGAATTGGCTGGGCCACAACCGACTCCGACTACGAAAACGACTGCGCCGGTAGGCTCGTCGTACTCGACTCCAACCACCGACAAGGCTGAACCTTGGTCGTGGAGCCAAGTCCAAGATGCGATCGGCGACCAATTCGCCCAATAAACGAACAGTGGCAATCGTGTCAAATGGTGCCGGATGTCCTTCGAGCAGACGGAGTATGCATTCTCGCCTCCACGCGAGGCGGCCGTCGTCCTCGATGGCTTCACCCGCTTGCTCACTTTGTGGATCCAATGTAGCCTCGTTCGTGTAGTGGCGATCCAAGAGCTCTTCAACTCGGGCCTCAAGGCTGCCGCACTTCGCAAGTCGGTGGATCTCCTTCAACGAGTATGTGCACAGTTCTACCCGCCGACATTGCGTCACGTCGGCGGCGAGCCAGTGGTCGATCGCTTCCGTTAGTTCGTTGAGCACCGTGGAGGGGACTTTTGTCTCGGCGACCAATCCCTGTATGGCGTCCAGGCTCACTCCCACAATGGCGCAGCCGCTCAGATAGTGCATCACCAGTCCTTCGCCACAGCAAATGATGTGGCCCATGCGGCCGAGGGCGATAAGCTCAGATGCGGCAACGGGCAGATTACCGTCGGTAATCTGAGATTGGGCAAGGATAGACCAAGCTTGAGCCAACTCGGCCAACGGGTTCATCGATTCGGCGTGTTCCGAGAAGCTTCCCCCTTCCTCCTCAAGTTCGGGAAACTGGATGTGCCCACAATAGACACCGTCGTGCAGCAGTTCGAAGGTCCCGCGATTGTCCTCCAGAAATTGCCGAAAACGATCGACGTTCGTTTGGGTCACGTAAAGCGACGAGTCATATGCGTCCGGATTCTCGCGGGCAAGCTCGCTGTAAAGAGCTTCGTCCAAACGGACCATCCCATGCGCAGCCTCATCCCAATAGGTGAGCGCGTTCTTGCGATCATCCAGCGGTTCGCGCCGGTACCGGGCGATCGGCGGGACGTGTTGAAGTAGCTCCTCGACTGACATGCTTTTTCCTGATATCGCACGCCGTTCACTCAACCTGCCAACCCCAGAACTCGGCCGCTCCTCCGCGAGTCAATAGGCCGAGGTGACCTTTGCGCGAATTGTTCGATTCGGGCACGTAGATATCTGGGGAACCGGTCAATACCGTTTTTCCGTCGGCCGTTTTCACGCGAACGGCTACGCGGTCAGTCATTACCACCGCTTCCAACAAATACTCCTTATCCTGCCACTTCCAATCGAGATCCTCCCACAACACCTTTCCTTGCAACGTTTCCAATCGAGCACCATTGTCAGTCGCAAGACAGACAAAACCCTGCTTTCGATCCTGGCTGGCCTGGAAGACGAGCCCAACCGTACCCATCCCTTTGGCAGGACGGACGTGACACCGCCACGTGCCCTGGCTACCGACAATTTGCGTGTTCAGGGCCAAGGCCTCTTTCGCCTTACCGCGTTGGCAGAGTCGCTTTGGCTGCTGATCGTCCAATTTCCAGTCGCCGTCGCCAATGGGTTGCCAACCGCCGCCGAGCTGCGCCGCCTTGGACTCGGACTCTTTGGCGATGGTCTGACTCTGGGTATCGTCCGAGAAACCCCAGAATTCTGCCCGGCCGTTCCACACATGGAAGCCCAGGTAACCCGCCTTGCCGGCGTACTCTTCGCCGACGTCGATCCAACTTGACTCGGAGATAACGGTCTGGCCATCGGCCGCGAACAGGCGTACTTGCATCCGGTCCCCTCGCGTCTCGGCTCGGAGTAGATACTCTGTGTTGTAGTGCCAACTGTCAGTCTTGCCGGACCAACGAGCCCGGATTTCGGGTTCGTATTGGTACAACATCAGCGATCCGGCGCCGTACGTACCGCCAAGCCAAACGATGAAGCCCTGCGTCTTCTCCTCGTTGGTTTGAACCAACATGCCGGCTCCCTTGGTGCCCGGATCGACCCTCACGCGGCATTCCCATTCCCGATTAGCTCCGCGGATGCCGCGGTGAAAGGCCCACGAGCGATCGCAATCAGCGTACTGGCGTAGCCGCTGCTTCCTGCTGGTAACCCACATCCAATTCCCCGGTCCAGCGACAGACCAAGGAGATTCGTCGTCCTGGACCAGACGCCGTTTGTTCGGAGGATCGGGGACGATCGGGCAAAGAGCGTCCTGGGCCTGTTCGATATTGAAGAACCTCGCTTGGCCGTCGAGCGAGAAAAGACCGAGACATTTCGCCTCGTTCTCCGGATGCGCGTGTGAAATCCATGGACTCTGCGAAAGCAGCATCTTGCCATCAGCTTCAAAGACCTGAACACGAACTCGATCGCCTTCGACAACCGCTTCTACGACGTACGCATGGTAGGGGTACCAAGGAGCGTACTTGTCCTGCCACAAGACCTCGCCATCGGTCGACCGGACCACGAAGCCGCCGACGGACGAGTATTGCCCGAGAAGCACAAGCAGGCCGGATTGGGAATCCTCGCTACCGCGAATCCAAAGGCCAGCCTCTTTGGTCCCTTGAGACAGTTTCACAGACGCACGCCAAACGCCAACGCTACCGCTTAGCTTCTGACAGAATGCAGCGGCGGCGCCAACTGTTTCACGTTGATGGAAGACCGGTACGATCTCTCGAGTCAGATTCCAATCGCCGCTTTGGACAGTCCAGTCCGCTCCGAGTTCGGCAGCCTGGACGGACGCGGTGAGGATTCCGACAAGAAAGACGCTTATCAACGCTCTAGCTTTCATTGGTGACCGTCCTTGTTGATGCATCTCGACCGCGTCAGGTCTGGTCGAAACGGGGCACTTTCAGTTGCTCACCGCCTTTGCGAGCCGATTCGTTGGCAACGATTCCTGGGACGGTCATCGCCAGCGACTCGTAGAGATCAATTGCCGGCTCGCGGTCTTCCACCAAAGCAGCAACAAACTCATGGGTCAAAAACGTGTGCGAGCCTCCGTGGCCGCTGCCAACTCGCATTGGCTCGGGCAGAAGCGTCATGTAATTGGGTGCCGACTTGATATCGGAATGTCCGGAGCGTTTGAACACAAACGGCTGGCCGCCCGAACTACTCATGTACAGCGCGGCAAGTTCGCCCAACCACTGGGCTCGCTCGCCACCCGCGTGAAGATGCCAACAGACATTACATCGACAAATGTTACCCCGGTCTGTCTTGAACAGTCCCACCATATTCTTGAACGGATTGTCGTACGCGTTCTCGCGGTACGCCTCGTGGTCAGGTCCCCACCCCAGGCAGGAGACCTCGGTAAACCGCTCTCGCGTAACGCCCACATGAAAGCCCGAAGAGTGTGTGACGTACAGCATAGGCGGGAAGGCGTAACGCCATGTCTTCTGCCCCTTATACCACCACAGACTACTTTTTCCGATCTCCTTGGGCGCGTGATGGTAGTACTCGACCTCTGTATAGAGGAAATCACCAAACGCGCCATCGGCCCACACTTCACGGGCGAAGATCGTAGGCGTCCGGTAGTAGCTGGTCTCGGCCATCATGTACTTCAGCCGCTTACCTTCCTTGGTCTCCTTCATCTCCTGGGCTTCTTCCAGCGTCAAACAGGCGGGCACGGCGCAAATGACGTGCTTGTCGTGTTCCATACAGTGGATCACGTGACGGGCGTGATCAGGCGCACCGGTGAACACAGCCACGGCATCGATCTTCGGGTCGAGCACGAGTTTCTCGAGCGATTCGTAGGACCTTTCGCAACGGTAGACCCGCTGTAAATGGGCGCGGCGATCGGTGCGCAGATCGCTAACCGCCTCGACAATACAGTTAGGGTCAAGGTGCCACTGAAACGAAGCCCCGAAGCCCCCGCCGACTACACCAATACGAATCTTCCGATCACGGTCGATCGCCGGTTCACCGGCCATCGACGCCGACGCGACCGATCCGGCGAGTGCTGCCGAGCCCGCGGCACTAAGGAAGCCACGACGGGACACGCCTGTCTTTTCGCTTTCCATCACATCCCCTTTGTCTCGCGCATTTCGGTCAAGTCAGACTGCTAGTCTGGCTTCAGTCTAGCTTTGCTCAATCACAGCAACAACAGGCGAGCGAGGTTCGTTCAATTCTCGCCGCAGTCTGTCCGTGAGCAAGTCGGAATTTCAAACTTCGCCAAAGCACGCGGCCTGACGATGCTCTAAGCAGACGTGAGCAATGTTTGCACGGTTGAACTGCCGAAAATCGTTGCTTTTCCCATATTTCAGCATCGCGAACCGCGCATTTGTCTCTAAGCACTGCTTAGCGGTAGGTCACACAGTTGGGAAGAGCCTTTTGGAAGCCTGCGACACCGGCATCGGTGACCTTGGTGCCCCTGAGAAACAAGGTCCGAAGACTCTTCAGTCCGTGCAGATGCTTCAGTCCCTCGTCCGTGATGTCGGTGCCGTTCAGCAGCAGCATTTCCGGATGGGGTAACAGCGCCAGAGGCTTGAGCGTGGCGTTGGTGATGCGAATCACCATCCGCGCGCTGTCGATGTCGGTGACTCGTAGCGACACCACTTCCGACACCCGCAGCCCTGCCGCATAGGCTGTCATCAGAATGGCGCGGTATTTCAGACTGTCAAGCGATTGAAAGAACTGATCGACTTCATCCATGCTCATGACCAGTGGCAGCTTCTTCTCGGATTTCCGATGTTGGATTCCTTCCACGGCCCAATCCTTGCCAAGCGTCGTCCGATACAGAAGCCGGATCGCCGATAAGACTTGACGGTAGGTGCTTCCGCACACACGTTTTTCCCGAATGAGATACAACAGGTATTTGCGAATCTCCTCTCGCCCTAGAAGCTCAGGTGACTTTCCAAAAAACTCCGCAAACTGTGCCACCGCTCGAACATACGCTCGCTGAGTATGCTCAGAGAGATTCCTCAGTTCGATGTCCTCGATGTAGCGTTTCCTGAGTGGCGTCATGACTTGCTCCTCTGCTGTAAGGGTGAAGAAATGGGGACTACTGTCTCCATCTTCGCACGCAGAGGGTACGCCCAGGAATCAGGTGAGAACCTCGATAGCCCACAGGCAATCGGCAAGCACCTCGAGTCGTGGTCGAGAGATGAATCGACAAGAAAAGACCGTTGCGGTACTGCCCACCGCGAAGCGGTTTAGTTCAACAGATTTTATCGGACGCAAGACGCGCTTTGGACTTGATTAAACAACGAAAGATGTAACCGTCGATAGGCGGCAAGGAATTTGGGCTCCGAGACTCCCACGTATAGCATCATCGCCTATCCTGTTGTGGAAGTGCCGATGTGCAAGAAAACCTCGAAGATCCGCAAGTAATCAACTTTGGCTGGATTACTTGCACTCAACCGTTGGAGACCGGACGCGAAACTGTCGTAGCGGTTTTGAGCGTCGCGGTTGCGCTGGCTGCAAACGCAGCCTTGACCACGGCCGAGGACTTGGCGGAACAGACAGCGTCGGACGGATGGCGAGTTCGTCCGGTTATGTCCGAGCTAGAAAAGGACTTGGCGCGACCTGACAGAGAGGCGAATTCGAAGGTGGCTCGTGATTGAAGCTACTGAGGAGTATGTGGTAAGATGCGAATAGTCGTCTGGTGACCGTGCCGGAGGTGATGGCGTGAACTGGCCTTCAATACAGCTGAACTCCGCGGAACACGCGGCGGAGTTCGCGGCATCCCGCGAGTCGCCAGGATGCAATCTGTGCGAGAGCAGACATCCGCACTTCATGTTGGTGCCTTCACTGGCCTGCCCTGCCAAGTGCTCCTATTGCTTCGGTCCCCACACGGGGCCCGCGATGGCACCCAAGACCGTCGAGTCCGCTCTCGACTTCATCGCTCTTATCGCCACCCAGACGGGCCAGGAGAGGGTCAAAGTCACGTTTCACGGCGGGGAGCCACTTCAGGCCGGGCACACCATCTGGCGTCTGGCCCTCCAAGGGCTCAGGGAGCGATTTGGCGCCAGGGGATACAAGGTCGCACTGCAGAGCAACCTCTGGTTCTTGGACGACGAGTTTTGCGACTTGTTTTCCGAGCACGGTGTCGATGTCGGCACCAGCCTTGACGGGCCACAGACAGTCACCGATGCCCAACGGGGGCCAGGCTATTTCGGCCGCACGATGCGCGGCATCCGCAAGGCCGAAGACCACGGTATCCGCGTCGGCTGCATCGCCACATTCACACCTGACAGTGCCCGACAGTGGCGCGATGTGTTTGACTTCTTCCTGTCCGAGCGACTGGGCATGTCAATTCATCCTGCGGTCCCGCCGATAGACTCGCGGGATGACCGGTATGCGATCGCGCCGGAGCAATACGGAAGCCTGATGTGCGACATGCTCGACTACTACGTCGAACACCGGCGAGAGATCTCTGTTTCATCGCTGGACGAGATGTGCCAAGGTCTTGCCTGCAGCGAAGGCAAGGTCTGCACGTTCCGTGATTGCTTGGGGATGTTCTTTGCCATTGACCCGTTCGGCGACATCTATCCTTGCCAGCGATTCTGCGGTCGCCCAAGCTATCGCCTCGGCAATCTGGGCAACCGTCCTGGGCTGAAAGAGCTTCTGGTCAGTCCCATGGCCCGCAGAATGCTGCACGCACTTCATCGCGCCAGTGAAGCCTGTGAGGGCTGTCCACATTGGGAGTACTGTCGCGGCGGGTGTCCGCACAACACGTGGGCTGGTCCCGACGCCCATGTCAGAGATCCGTATTGCCCAGGCTATCGGGTCGCCTTTGACCATATCCAGGCACGCCTGCTGGAGGACATGGCTTCCGAGCGAAACATCGAAGCGATTGCTGCGAGGCCATACGACGGTCGTGGGCATCCTTTGCTGCGGGAAGGGCCGCTGATTGAGTTGGTGCGCAACTCGCCGCATCCGAGTGACATCGCCCGAACCGCCAAGCGAATCGTGGCAGCGGTCGAGTTGGCGCGCGGTCCAGACGTCGACACCGTAGCGGTCCGATTGGTGAGAATGGGTGTCTGCCGAAACCAGCAGTCCGCTCTGGCGTCTCTGGCCAGGCTCAACGTGTGTCTGGAACCGGGCCCCCGCCTATTGAATAACCTCTACCTGCACGTCACTTTCAGCTGCCAATTGAATTGCACGCACTGCTACGCCCGCACAGATGCAGGAGAACAGAAGCAGTGTGATATGCCGGTCGAGGCAGTCGCCTGCTTGGTTCGCGAAGGCAAGGACGCGGGTTTTCGTCAGGTGGTCATTACAGGCGGGGAGCCGTTGATCCATTCCCGACGCGACGATCTACTGGATGTATTGCGGACGGCGCGGTCCTGGACGGCGCCGATGAATCTCGTGATGCGGACCAACCTCGCGATGCCTTTGGATGGCGAAGACTTGCGGCGCATTGCTGTGGCAGTCGATCAAGTGGTAGTCAGCATTGACGGGACTCAACAGACCCACGACGCGCGTCGCGGCAAAGGGACGTTCGCGGTCGCGGTGAAAAACCTGGAGGCCTACATCAAGTTCGCCGCAGACACGCGCACGGCTGGAAAGCTCTCGCTGGCCACTGTTATGCGCACAGCCGAAATCCAAGGTGAGCCGGGAGACGCGGTCCGACGGCTGGCAGCCCGTCTAGGAATCCGGCGGATCCGGTTCCGCCCGCTGTTGCCCCTGGGCCGTGCCGCGGACTGGGACGAGCCGCCATCCTCCGAAGCCTTGGGAGCCCATGCGGATCCAATGGAACTGATCGAAGGCGGCTTCCGGCCCACGTCGAGTTGCGGGCTGGGGCAGAACCTTTACCTCGAGCCTTCTGGCCACTCGTTTCCTTGCTACGCGTACCACCAAACACACGCGTATTTGGGCAACGTGATCGAACTAGGATTGAATTCGGTCCTCGAATCTACCGGTTTTCGGGATCTCTCTGGCCACGATGTCGACACGAATCCGAAGTGCAGTCTGTGCGATTTACGTTATCTATGCGGTGGCGCCTGCCGTGCTTGGGGCGGCCGGTCCACGCAACAGAACCTGGACGCTCAACCGCCTGACTGCGAAGGTTTGCATCGACGCGCACGCGGACTCCAGGAGGCTGCGATTCAGTACCTCGGAATTGATCAGTTCTCGGAGGCCTTGTCATGCTCAAGTCAGTGAAGATCTGGTGGTACAGCCTGAAGTTGCGATCGCGAGACGCGGTAACGCGTTTAGCCGCTGCCGAGGCCCTTGGTCGACTCGGTGATTCGCGTGGCGTTGAGCCTCTGCTACGCGTCTTGCGTGAGAGGAATCGCGACACTCTCAAATCTCGCCGCGCCGCTGCGGAGGCACTTGGTCAACTGGGCGATCCGCG
>CAZUAH010000330.1:0-15017 GCA_964617665.1 uncultured Pirellulaceae bacterium | reverse complement strand
TTCCTTCGTACATCCGGTTGGCCACGGGCTTGTGCATCAAGACATGCTTGCCTTTCCGCATGGCCGCGATGGAGATGGTCGCGTGCAAGTGATCCGGCGTCATGACCTTCACCGCATCCAGGTCCTTTTCCCTTTCAAGCAGTTCACGGAAGTCGGCATACGCAGCGCACGCCTTGAACTTGTCCGAGCCGCGTTCTCGAGCGTAATGCGCATCGACGACTCGGCGCCCCACCTCACGGCCGCCGGGGCAACCGTCTATGTCCTCTCGCCATGACGGATCACCCAGGAGTCTTCGCAACAAGTTCCGAATGCCGCCTTTGCCCCATTCCACGTAGTCGTTGCTGTCCGTGTTCGGGTCGCAGACGGCGACGATCTGGACCTGCGGATCGGCCAACAGCCCTTCGAACTCCCGGAATCCTTGCGTGCCCATGCCGATGTTGGCCACCGTGATTTTGTCATTCGGCGCGACATGTCCCGCCCCGCCCAGTACGTGTCGCGGCACGATAGTGAAGGCCCCCGACGCAACGGCGGCGCCCACAAAACTGCGACGATTGATCTCTGACATTGTGGTATCCTCCTGAAGTCCTGATTGGCGATTCTCGATGACTTGGATCGTGGTACCTCTGCAAACGACCTCATACCATCGCCGATTAGAGATTCCCGTAGCCGGACTCGCAAGAGTTCGAGGCCAGAAGTCTTGCGACTTCTGCTACGGGAAAAACCAAACCGATGGCGGTATGGAACGAGGCCGCTCAGTCCAGTCGTTTGACGCGAACGTTCCGGTACCACACAGGCCGCCCGTGGTCCTGCAACCCGATGTATCCGCTGCGAGCGAAGTCCTTGATCGCTCGCGGAAACTTGTTCTTCGATCCGTCCGGGTTCTGATTCGGTTCAGTCCAATCGTCCAGGTTCGCCTCGCTAACCTTCTTGCCGTTGACTTCGACAATGATGTTCGGCCCCTGGCAGGTCACTCGGTAGGTGTTCCATTGGCCAGCGGGTTTGGCCGCGTTGGCCGTCGGCGCTTTCAGATCGTAGATTGCTCCCACCGTGCCGCCGCGCGTGATGTTCTCGCGTCCATATGAATTGCTGACCTGCAATTCCAGGCCCGTGTAAACCGGGTCTTTCAGGTCCGAGGTGCGCAGAAACACGCCGCTGTTGGCGCGTTCCGGAACTTTGAATTCGAGTTCCAAAGTGAAATCACCGTATTGTTGTTTTGTCCAGAGGTAATCGAGGTTGTGCTCGCGGCCATCGAACTCGCGTTTCAACATGATCAATCCGTCCTCGATCACCCACGAGTGGTCCGGCCCCATGGTCCACTGATCGAGGTCCGATCCATCGAACAATGTGATCCACTCACCGTCCGAGTCTTTGCATGCGGCACCTTCGATCGATTTGATATAGATGTTGCGAAACTGAACGAGGCTCGATGCAGGCGACATCGCGTCATCTCCGACAGTCATTCCGCGTTTGCGCATGGCGGCAATCCGTTCGGGCGACAGTGGCCCGCCATGGTGCTGGAAGCCGATCGGGCCTTGTGTCTCCTTGAGATTGGGGAGTTGGGCATTGTCGATTACCTTGACGCCGTTTTGCGCGATGGTGACGCGGTCGCCTACCACGTGGGCCATCATCCGGTTCCACTCGCCAACGGGCTTGTCCGTGTTGGCTCTTGGCACGCCTGCCGCGCGTTGTTCTGGCGAGGCGTTCTTGTTGTTGCGGACCATCCACAACTCGCCCGACCCGCACGTCCAGCACCACAAATTCGCCTGGTGGCCGGGGCGGAACAGCAGGCCCGAATCGGCGTTGGGTGTGGGAGTGGTTATCCGTTCACCATTCTCGTCGGTCTTGTACGACCCGTCCGGCAGGATGGTCGGCATTGGGTACAGCCCCGACGTGCGTTTGAACCGCCAGTCGAAGCAAAGCACATAGTCGCCGAACTCCTCCTCGGTGAACAGGCTTTTGTTGCCCTTGGCCTCGGAAGCAGCGTCGTAGTCGATCACGCCGTCGACGACTCTCCAGTGGCCGTTGTCGCCTTCGGGGATCTTCCAGCCGGTCAGGTCCTTGCCGTTGAAAAGCGACTTGAAGCCCTGGGCGGTGAGTTGCTCGGCAGTAGGCATGTCAACCTTCTCCGCCGTGCAGGCTTTGGACTCGCCGCACGAGCCAACGTCAACCCGTGCAGTGAGCAGCGTAAATGAAGCGAGCAGGATGAGTGGAAAGGTGATGCGTTTCATGGTGACTCCTCGTGTTTGGATTCTGGACAGAATTACCCGCAGCAGCGCGCGGTCTATGGAAACACTCTTGCCAGCAGGATGATTCTACCATTGGCCATCTCGGGATTACACTCGCTGACGTTCAAAACCTGAGCCGAACGCGCTAGCGTCGGGCTTCATGACATTGAGGTCGCGCCAAATGGGCCCGCGGCTAGCGCCGTCGGCTCACATGTCTCTGTCCTTGCGATCCTGTGCCTCGGTCGTGTACAGCACGGCAGCCTCAATATCATCATCCGTGTCGAGGATTTCACAATCCCCGCCCTTGGTCCACGTGCGATCAACGATCAGAGGCTTGTCCTGTCTGCGCAGCGCGCCGGTGCAGTTGGCCTTTAGCTGATCACGGACTGTCTTCGGGGAGGCGTCCGCCGCGACCACGACGTGCACGTGATTTGTGCGAGCACTGACGGCGAACAGCTGCCAACCGCGATGTTCGCAGTGTTTGCGGCACGCCTGCTCAACAGTGCTACGGTCGTGTGGTTCGAGCAGCACTGCCTCGCCTTTCATTTGTTTTCGACATCATTGCTCCAGAAGTGGCCGAGGCAACTGCTGACCACCTTTGCGTTTGCGCCAGCCACGAGAATCACCCGGCATCCAAGTGCCGTAGGTAGTCCAAGTGATGAAGATGGCGATAGTGTCGTTCATGGTCGTTCCATGCAGTGAGAGAGCCGAAGGCGCTCGCGTCGGTCCTGAGCCCGAGTTGCTATCGGTGTCGTGAGCCGACGGCGCTAGCCGCGGGCCTCCCAATCACGCTGTCGCCCGAGGCTAGCGCCTACGGCTCAGTCGGTGAAAAAAAGGGTGTCGGTATGCCCCCTCGTGAGTGTCCGCGAATCGTGGAGTGTTGATTCGTGATTCGCTTCGTTCGTCCTTTCCTGGCTCGAGCTAACCACCAAATGCCTCTCGCAGCTTCGCGATATATGGAGGGCAGGCGATCCGTGGATCTTCGGCCTCTTCGTATTCCAGGCAGATCCAGCCGCGATAGCCGACATTGCCGAGAATCTTGGCTAATCGCTGGAAGTCGGTAGGCGTTTTCCCTTGGTCCGGCGAGGACGTGACGACTTTCGCCTGCACGTGGATCGTGTAGGGCGCGATCTTCTCAAGCTCCGCGTAGACATCCTCGCTGTGGAAGTTCCCGGTGTCCATCCATGCGCCGAACCAAGGGCTTTTGACGGCGCGGATAATCTCCAGCATGCTGTCGGCGGTGTGAGTTAGGCCGCCGTGGTTCTCCAGGCCAAGAAAAATGCCGCACTCGCCCGCATACTCACAACACTCTTCGATGGCCTCGACCGCCAGCCGGAGCGCTTCTTCGGGTGTCTGCTCCTTGCCTACCCTCCCGGAGAATATCCGAATGATCGGCGCGCCCAAGACAACCGCATGGTCGATCCACTTTTTGACGTTAGCGATTTGTTGATCGCGTGCCTCGCCCGGCGGCATACAAAAGCGGTTGCCCACGGCTGTGCTGGAGATGCTCAAGCCGAGTCGAAAGGCCAGAGCTTTCAACTCGCACAGATACTCGTTTGTTACCGGTTGCGGGAAGTAGTACGACGTAGGTTCGGTGCCTTCGAGCCCGAACTTGGCACAGTCCGTCACGAAATCTTCCAGCGTGCATTCCGGATTCTGGCCGGTCAGCAGTTTTCGGTAGCTGTAGCCAGCCAGCGTGAACTTGTATTTCGGCTGGGCGACGGCGCGCTCGACGGGCTCGATCGCTTTTGCAGTCTGTCCACCGAAGACTCCTGCCACTCCGCCCGCGGCTGCCGCGGAAGTTAGGGCCGCTTGGCCCAGGAATTCTCGTCGTCTCATAGTTGTTCTCCCGCTAGTAGGATAACGATCGTCATGATTTTTCGGCTGAACGTTTCGTTTGAGTGCCTGTTACTGGATTCCCGAGCGGAACGGATTTTCCTGTTTGTAGAGTTCGATTGACCGCCGAATGGTGTCGACAAAGCCGTCGTCGCCGCCGCTACGGGCGGCTCGGATCGCACGTTCAGCAGTGGAAATGGCCTGCGGGAATCGCCCCAACTCGGCGTAGGCGGCTGCGAGCACGTACAGGGCTTCAGGATGTTGGTGGTTGGTCAGTTTGCAGGCCCTCGTGGCAAGCTCGACGGCTTGCTGACCGTCGCGGAGCGAATCGTCTTTGCTAGTCGCGCGAATCGTTGCCAGGGCTACGATGGCTGGAAAGAAGTCGGGCTCCTCTTTCACTGCTGTGTCCAGATGAACGACGGCTTCTTCGGGCTTTCCCTCCTTGCGGAACGCGATGGCCAGATTGAAGCACGCATAGGGATCGTCCGGAGCCAGACGTACTGCCTCGGCAAGATGTGTCTTGGCCTCCTCCAATTCGCCCCCGTCCAACAAGAGCGTCCCCAGATGGAGATGTGCCAATGTGAGGTTCGGATCGAGCCGTAGGGTCTCTCGATAGGAATCCATCGCCTCCTGAAGTTTGTTCTCCCGCCTGAGGACGAAGCCTAGGTTGCAGTGGGCCGGTGCAAGGTCAGGATCCAATTCAATCGCTTGGACAAGGTGGGTTTTCGCTTGCTGGAGTTCGCCCAGCGCCATCAGGCTTAGGGCCAAATGCGTGTGTGTAGTCGCATTATCCGGGTTGATTTCCAGGGCCTTGTTGTACGATTGGACCGCACCTTGCAGATCGTTCTGGTATCGAAATGCGTCTCCGGCTCTCAAGTAGTTCGTGTCGTCAAGGAACCGTTCGTGGATCTTGCAGATCGCATCGGGCTTGATGTTGGCGAATTCGGGAATGTTTGCGGCTCGGTTCTGCTCGGTAAAGTTGGCCAGCACGACCGGAGGCGTACTGCGACCTTGTTCGTCGATATGGGTTAGAAAGAGCTGCGTATAGATCGAATAGGCTTTCGAGGAAAACACCAGCCATCGGCTGTTTGGCGACCAACTGTGCCACGAGTTCATTCGACCCGTATTGCATCGCAGTCTTCGTGCCTCGCCCCCGGCCGCCGGAATGATGTACAACTCGCTATCCGGCTGCAGCAGCATAAAGCTCTTGGCTTTGCAGAACACGATCCATTTGCCGTCGGGAGAAAACTTCGCAAAGTAATTGCTCATTCCGTTATTCGACGCACCTTCGATCGGTTCGGCCTTGCCTCCCTTGCCATTGTTGAATGGAATCCGGTACAGGTCATACAGAAACTTGCGCCCACCGCTGAGAAACTTGTCGGCTTCTTTCGGTGGCACCACGATCGACTCGATCTCGCGCAGATGCGGTGGGTCGTATGCCTTGCTGCGGCTTCGGGCGAAGACGATCGACTTGCCGTCCGGGCTCCAAGTCGCGTTGGTCTGGACGAAATCCGGATCGTCGGCCCCAGGCAGCGCGGCAAACGTTTCGTTTTCACGGTCGTAGATCGCCAGGATGCCCTTGACCAGGAAGAAAAGTTGTGAGAACGCCAGTTCGGGACGGTAGATCGCCAATGCCCGGTCTTTGACCGTCCCCACCACGTAACGCCCGTCCGGCGACGCTTGGCAGAGCAAGCCGAACGTCTTCTCGTTGTCTTCCCGTTTGTAGTCGGACCAGGTAATGATCTTGCTGGTGTCGAGTACGATCTCCTTTTCCACGGGCGCAATGGCGTAGGAGCCCTTGTCGTTGCCCGAGTCGATTTCCATCGCCAGCGTACTGCCGTCGGCTGAAAACGAATGGCAGTTACCGCAGACCGGCAGCTTCTCCAGCACGATCGGCGGCGGCTCTTTCGACGAAATATCCCCGAACCGCCAGCGGATATGCGCCGCCGGGTCCTTCACGGCTGTGGCGAAGGGCAAGTTCACTTCGCGGAAGAACAAGGGCGCCCCGACGTCGTCTTTCGAAGTGCTGATCGAGATGCTGGCCTCGGACAAGATCGTTTTCAGTGAGTTCTGACTGAACCCCTGAATAACGACGCTGGCCGGCTTTTCCGAAGTCTGGTGCTTGATAGCCTGCCATTGATCGTCCGAAGGAGTCCACTCCGTAACGCGACTGGAAGAACGTATCGTTTCCTCGCCGTCCCGGAACTTCAACTGGACAAGCCACGCATCCACATCAGGCCGACTCTCCTCCCAGCGGAATGTGGGCGAGGCAATCTCTGGCGGGAACACCGTACCATCAAGCGGATAATGGATAGTCAGGTCACCGACTTCTTCCTCACCTGGCTCGGTAACCGCGGGTTCCGAATTAACACACAATACGACCGCCAGCGCGCAGGCTCCTACTGCGGCAATACCTAGGGCAACAAACACGACTGGCTTGCGCACAGCGTTTTTCCTTTCGGCCACTGTCGACGGTTTTGGTGAGGTCAGGAGATTTGCGCCGAGGGCAACGCAGAATCGTGCAAGGCCATTTGTGCCGCGGCTGGTTCGAAATGTCCGCTTGCCGTTAAACGCGAACACTTGAACCCGGCAGCACGACAACGGCCTTTATCCTACCGAGCAGCTTGCCTTGGAACAATTACCACCTGTTGCTCTCGAATGGTACGGAACACGATCGATCACCTGACGGACAGTTCGCAGTCCGAAGATCGAACTGGCCGGCTTCGGGCGTGCTTGACGCAAGAGGTCCGGCTGCCAAGACGAAGCGACTGGTTGCCTGCAGAAAACTGGCAGAATAGAATTCGAATACGCTTCACTGCCACGTAAGACCTGAGAACATGCCCCATGACAGTTCAGCTTCCCCCCGATGTTCAGCCGATCGTTGATCACGCTATTGCCACCGGCCGCGGGACGGACGAGGCGGATGTCGTCTCCCAGGCCCTGCGACTGTTCGCCCAGTTTGAGCGGCGTCGCGAAGCACTGGAGGCTGAAATCAAAAAGGGCATCGAGTCGGGAGATTCCATTCCCAGCGAAGTCGTTTTCGCTGAACTTGAGCAGTTGGCGCGCGAACTGGACCTCAACGCCTCTCCGGCCAAGCCATGAAACTGCGCGTCTTCTCGCCTAGCGAAGAAGGAACGCCGGAGACCAAGGCCGCTCCCCAAACGCCCGCCGAGGCGCACAGCAGAGCAGCACAAGGCCCAACGCTCCCTAGCGGGAGCGTGGGACCAAGTGACTGTTTCACAAAAGGACCACGCCAGCCGCACGGGCAACGGACCACTCCACGGAGAGCAGCGCGTCCTGCCGGGCGGATCGTCTTGGTGTGGCTACCAGCGTTGCTGGTCCGCATTTCGCGGAAGGTGCGCCCCGCAACATTTCGTTCTGCCCTGCGGATTTCGAGTCACGAGGACCATTGCTCGTTAGCTCGGCCTTTTTGCTGACGTTGCGGCAGGTGCGTGGTGGCGAGTAGCGTTGACTCCGCACACAGGACCAGTGTTCAAAGTGAATGCTCAAAGAAATGTTGCTGTCCCTTTCTCTCGGTGATAGGCTAAGGTGACCTGACGCGGGCACGAACACCGCGAGTCGGTTCCGACGCATTTTGGCAGTATTCCATTCTGGTTTCATAACAAAGCAGAGAATCAAATGATCAGCCGAAAGCTTCTCCCCATGCGTTACTGTATGCTCGTGGCTGCAGGGATGCTTGCAGGAAGTTGTCTCCCGCTCCTCGCTCAGGAACTGGCTCCCGTTCCTTCTGACGCCGATCAGCAAGAAGCGGTCGAGCTGATCGAGGAGGTCTACGGAGAAGAACACGCCCTGGCTAAGACATCCGCTGAGAAAACGGCTCTCGCCAATAAGCTTCTGAAGGAAGCCGCAGCATCGGAAGACCTGACGAATCGCTACGTGCTGCTCCGAGTGGCTCGTGACATGGCGACGCAGGCCGGGGACGTGGAAACTGTCTTTCAAGCAATTGAGGAAATGGGCAAGAGCTTCCAGGTCGATTCGTTCCAGCTCAAAGGGGCCGCTCTGTCTCAAGCCAGGAAATCGGCTTCTCTGACAAAGCAGCGCGAGGCGCTTGCAGAGCAGGCGCTGGCGTTGATCGAGGAAGCTGTAGAGCGGGACGATTTTGCGGCGGCCGAGTACCTGGGCCAGCTTGCCTTGGATTCGGCGCGGAAAGCCAGGGAAAGGGAACTTACCAAATGGATTGTCAGCCGAAACAAGAAGGTCACAGAAATATCGGAAGCGTACTCAGTGGCCAAGGATGCCTTCCGGACACTTGAGGAGAGCCCTGCTGACGCGGAAACCAATCTGGCGGCTGGCACGTACCTTTGCTTCATGAAAGGTGATTGGGACAAGGGTATCCCCATGCTCGCTTTAGGGAAGGGTGGTCAAGCGACGAAGCTGGCGATCAAGGAGTTGGAGGGCGTCACGGACGTAGCGGGCCAAGTGGCCATTGGCGACGGCTGGTGGGCCGTGTCCGAGACGACGGACGGTCTCGCCGCGGAGCGAGCACGTGAGCGGGCAGTCTCGTGGTACCGTCTGGCTTCCCCGAAGTTGGCAGGTCTGGCGAAGTCGAAGGTCGAGAAACGGATCAGTGAGATTCCTCAGGAACGCCTGGAGCAACTGCCTGTCCCGAAGGTGTCAAAGCGAGAGGCGGTGTCTGTGCCTTCTTCGTCGCCACCCCCCCTGGCCGTCGCTCCTTTTGACGCTCGGCAAGCGAAGGAACATCAACAGGCCTGGGCCAAGCACCTTGGCGTTTCGGTGGAGACGACCAATTCCATCGGCATGAAATTCGTGCTCATTCCGCCAGGCGAATTTGACATGGGATCGACGGAAGGAGAGGTCGCAAAGCTTTCGGTAGAAGCTCAAGCCTGGAGGGAGGCGGACTGGATCATCCGGCGACTGAAGACCGAGACCCCTCGGCATCGCGTGCGGATCACCAAGCCGTTTTACTTGGGCGCGTCTGAAGTGACGCAGACGGAGTACGAGCGGGTTGTGGGAAACAATCCGAGCAAGTTCAAGGACGATCCGACGCGGCCTGTGGAAATGGTCAACTGGGACGAGGCCTCAACCTTTTGTCGCAAGCTCGCCGAACTGTCCCAAGAGCAGGCGACCCACGCGGAGTATCGGCTGCCGACCGAGGCCGAGTGGGAGTACACTTGCCGGTCCGGGACGACCACGAGATGGTATTCAGGTGACGATGAGGCTGCACTGAAAGACAGCGGGTGGTACCATGGCAACTCTGCAAGGATGACGCATCCCGTGTGTCAGAAGGCACCGAACGCCTGGGGCCTGTATGACATGTCCGGGAACGTTTGGGAGTGGTGTCAGGACTGGTACGGTCACGGCTACTACGCAACGTCACCGCTGGACGATCCAGCCGGGGCATCAGGAGGTTCGCTCCGGGTGCGCCGGGGTGGCAGTTTTGGCAGCTTTTTTTCCGACTGCCGGGCGTCGTGTCGGAACTGGAGAGATCCCGGCCCCCGCGACGGCTACCAGGGTTTCCGCGTCGCGCGGTCTATCACCGCCCCATCATCGTCTCGGTAGAGCACGCATTGGCTCACGCAGTATTACACTGTGATTTCGTAACAAACCGGAGAATCACATGATCAGCCGAAAGCTCTTTCCGATGCGTTGTTGTGTGATCGTGGCTGCAGGGATGCTTGCGGGAAGTTGTCTCCCGCTCGTGGCCCAGGAACTAGCCCAGGTTCCTTCAGACGCTGCTCAGCAGAGAGCGGCCAAGCTGATCGAGGAGGTCTACGGAGAAGAACACGCCCGGGCCAAAACGTCCGCTGAGAAAACGGCTCTCGCCAATAAGCTTCTGAAGGAAGCCGCAGCATCGGAAGACCTGACGAATCGCTACGTGCTGCTCCGAGTGGCTCGTGACATGGCGACGCAGGCCGGGGACGTGGAAACTGTCTTTCAAGCAATTGAGGAAATGGGCAAGAGCTTCCAGGTCGATTCGTTCCAGCTCAAAGGGGCCGCTCTGTCTCAAGCCAGGAAATCGGCTTCTCTGACAAAGCAGCGCGAGGCGCTTGCAGAGCAGGCGCTGGCGTTGATCGAGGAAGCTGTAGAGCGGGACGATTTTGCGGCGGCCGAGTACCTGGGCCAGCTTGCCTTGGATTCGGCGCGGAAAGCCAGGGAAAGGGAACTTACCAAATGGATTGTCAGCCGAAACAAGAAGGTCACAGAAATATCGGAAGCGTACTCAGTGGCCAAGGATGCCTTCCGGACACTTGAGGAGAGCCCTGCTGACGCGGAAACCAATCTGGCGGCTGGCACGTACCTTTGCTTCATGAAAGGTGATTGGGACAAGGGTATCCCCATGCTCGCTTTAGGGAAGGGTGGTCAAGCGACGAAGCTGGCGATCAAGGAGTTGGAGGGCGTCACGGACGTAGCGGGCCAAGTGGCCATTGGCGACGGCTGGTGGGCCGTGTCCGAGACGACGGACGGTCTCGCCGCGGAGCGAGCACGTGAGCGGGCAGTCTCGTGGTACCGTCTGGCTTCCCCGAAGTTGACAGGTCTGGCGAAGTCGAAGGTCGAGAAACGGATCAGTGAGATTCCGAAGGAACGCCTGGAAGGGTTGCCTGCCCCGAAGCTGTCAGAGCGAGAGCCGGTGTTACCGCCTTCTTCATCGCCACCGCCCTTGGCCATCGCTCCCTTTGATTCTCGGCAAGCGAAAGACCATCAACAAGCTTGGGCCAAGTACCTGGGCGTTCCGGTGGAGACGACCAATTCCATCGGCATGAAACTCGTGCTCATTCCGCCAGGCGAATTTGACATGGGATCGACGGAAGCGGAGGTCGCAAAGCTCCAGGAGGAGGCGAGAGCCAGGAGCCTGCCGGACTGGTACCTCCGGGGCCTACCCATCGAGGCCCCTAAGCATCGCGTCCGTATCACCAAACCGTTTTACCTGTGCACGTGTGAAGTCACGCAGGCGGATTACAAGCGCGTGATGGGCAGCAACTCCAGCGATTTCAAGGAGAATCCGACGCATCCCGTGGAAACGGTCAACTGGGGAGATGCGTCCGCGTTCTGTCGCAAACTCACCGAACTGTCCCGAGAACAGGCGTCGCGTGCGGAATATCGGCTGCCGACCGAAGCGGAGTGGGAGTACAGTTGCCGGGCCGGGACGACCACGGTGTGGTCTTCAGGTGATGATGAGGCTGCCCTGAAGGACATCGCGTGGTATGTTAACAACTCTGCAAAAATGACGCATCCCGTACGTCAAAAGCGACCGAACGCCTGGGGCCTGTACGACATGCACGGGAACGTGTGGGAGTTGTGTCACGATTGGATAAGCGAGATGTACTACAAAACGTCGCCGACGGACGATCCAAATGGGCCATCGGAAGGCGTGAGCCGGGCGATCCGGGGCGGTTGTTGGTACGACCGACCACCTCTCTGCCGGGCATCGTTCCGCCGCGGATGCAACCCGGGCGACCGCCGCAACGCCCAAGGCTTCCGCGTCGCGAGGTCAGTCACCTCCCCATTATACTCTCGGTAGAGCGCGCATCGACTCTCCTGGAATTGCCATTCTAAGCCGGACGGTCTCTGAAGCGAGGAAGATAGCCGCACAGATTCACGGCGGTCGCTCTACGGCGGCCAAGACGCGGATGAGAAGTCAGTGCTGGTTGCGGAAATGATCGAAGCGGCGCCGAACCAAGGAGAACATCGCATGTCGGGCGCCATGCAGGGACCGGTCACTGCAATTCCACCAGACGTAAAGTTGCCTTCTTGACGAGTTCGTCGTCATTGGCCTTGCGGGCTGCGGAAAGCGCCGTCGATGCGAGCTTCCTGGCGGTTTCTGGCCAGCCGTCGCCTGCAGCTTGATTGGCCAGTGCAAGCCCATTCTCCGCAACGACCGCGAAATCCGCAGGCGCGGCGGCGGCAGTACTTAGTTCCTCCAGTGTGGCAGCGGCGGCGTCAGCGCCGTTTTCTGCTCTGAGCTCTTGGTCTCATCGTACTCATCGCCGTAGACATCTTTCACAAGGGCCAAGGCCGCATTCTGAGCCTCGACCGGTGGCACCGGGGCCTTGTCTGCCGCGCGGAGAACTGGGGATTCAACAAGCCATATCACAACAAAGAAAACGCCAAAGATGATCGGATGCGTTCGTTGATGAGCTGCCATGACCCTGCTCCTACATACGACTGCGTCAAGTCTCTTCCATTCGTTGTATGCGCACGCGCGCTCGCCGAGGCGCAAAAAGACTAGGGGGTGAGAGTCAGGGCCACGCGAAAGCCGCGGAAGTTGTGGGCGTAGTCCGGGTGGCCGGAGTTGCGCAACGCGCTTCGGTGGGAGTCCGGAGAGTCACTGGCCCAACAACCCCCGCGTTTCACTCGACGTGTCCCGGATAATGGGCCGGCTGGGTCGTCTGTCTGTAACAGTTTGGAGTAGTTCCCTTCGTACCAGTCCTGGCACCACTCGTAGACGTTTCCATGCATGTCATACAGACCCCAGGCATTGGGCTTCTTCTGGCCCACCGGCTGCGTCCTCTCGCCCGAGTTACCCTTATGACAAGCGTAGTCTCCGAGGCTTGCCGCGTCGTTGCCGAAATAGTACCGCGTCGTGGTTCCTGACCGGCAGGCGTATTCCCACTCGGCTTCGGTCGGCAGACGATACGCCCTTCCAGCCGCTTTCTCGGATGGCAGTGCAGACAAGCGCTCACAAAACCGCACCACGTCGCCCCAATTCACCTGCTCGACCGGCAGGCTGCGACCCTTGAACCCGCTCGGATTCACACCCATCACTTGCTCGTATTGTTCCTGCGTAACCTCATAGACACCAAGGCAAATTGGCTTGATGATGCGTACCTTATGTTGAGGCTTCTCCTTGTCCGGCCCGTTCACTGACCCCATCATGAATTCCCCTGGAGGGATCAGCGCGAACTTCATGCCGATCGAGTTTGTCTGTACGACAGGCAAATGCAGGTACTTGGACCAATCCGATTGGCAGCCTTTCGCTTCGTTTTCGTCCAATGGTGCAATCGCGAGAGACGGCTTCTTTGGTGGTTCAGGGATGGGATGCCCAGTCTTGGCGATCTCTTTCAGCCGCTTCTCGATTCTCACCCTGTCAAGTGCAGACCGCAAGTTCGCTTGGGCCTGCTTGTACCAGTAACCTGCACGAACCAATAGCAGATCCCTCTCTTTACCTTCCCTGGCACCGGCCAATTCCCACCATCCGTCGCCCAGCGCGATTTGTGTTTCAGGCGAAGTAGCCCCTTCCAGGTCCTTCACCGCCAAGTTCTTCAAGGTGGCATCACTTCCCAGCGCGAGCATCGGAATGCCTCTTGCCCAATCTCCTTTGTCAAAGCAGAAATACGCGCCCGCTGCCTGATTCGCAGCAGGGTCCGTCGGCTCGCGCTCCAGCTTTGCCAGAACCGCTTGGATCTTCTCATGCGCCTTCGCTGCTTCCTTGATCTCGCTGTCGCGAGCCGCGATTTGTTTGGCGAGTTGCCACTCCCGGGCCCTTCTAGCAGCCGCCAGGGAGGCGTCGGCGAGTTCTATCGCACGATCATAATCGTCGGCGGCAACGGCTTCCTCCAGGGCTTCCATAGCAACGGTCGCCAACGCCGTTCTCTGTGCTGGAGATCGCACAAGCCCGGCGACCGTTTTGACGGTGGCGACCTTTGCACTCAGGCCATCGACGTTGTACGCATCGGCCATCTCGTCAGTGACTTGCATTGCCAACTTCGCGTCGCCGGCCTGAGTCGCCACGTCCCATGCAACTCGAAGTAGGGCGTAGTGATTCGGCGTGCCCTGATCGGTCTCCCTGGCCGTCTGGAGCAGTCTTTGCGCGAGCGCGGTCTTTTGTTCTGAACTATTGGCCTTGGCGTATTCATCGCCATAGACGTCCTTTACGAGTTTCAAAGCTTCATCCTGAGCCGCCGAGGATGGAACGGAGGCCCTGTCTGCTGCGCGGAGCAATGCCCCGCCGAGAAGCCCTAGTGTGATCAGAGCGCTGCACCAGATGATCCAGGGTAGTCGTTGACGTACTTTCATGATGCTGCTCCCACGTGCCATGAACAACTCCCGGCATCCCCTTGCGTCTGAGAAATCCGAGGCCGATGCGTGTTCCCTCCGCGCCCATTCGTGGCGACTGTCGGCCTGAAGGATAGTGTGTCAGGCTAGAAGAGGGGTGTCAAGCAAGCGGGAATACGCTCTTGCATTCTGAGCAAACGCCACTTACTGCAATTCCACCAGACGTAGAGTCGCCTTCTTGACGAGTTCGTCGTCATCGGCCTTGCGGGCTGCGGAAAGCGCCGTTGATGCGAGCTTCCTGGCGGTTTCTGGCCAGCCGTCGCCTGCAGCTTGATTGGCCAGTGCAAGCCCATTCTCCGCAACGACCGCGAAATCCGCAGGCGCGGCGGCGGCAGTACTTAGTTCCTCCAGCGTGGCAGAGGCGGCGTTCAAGGCAGCTTCGCTGGCTCGTAGGCGGTCGATCGTGAAATCCCGCTTCGCATGTTCCGCGATTTCGTTCATGAGCGTGACGTCTGCTGCGGCAATCGCCAAGTTGTGTGCTTCTGTAAGGAGCACAAACCTTGTGGTGGCTTCCGCGGTCCGGTCCGTCGTCGCCTTCCACATGCGTCGGGCAAGGCCGACACGTTTTACGATCGTTGTCGAGCCTATGATCTCTCCGCTGTAGCTCTCCAAAGCCGAACGCCTCGCACGTTCCTGTGCCTCGGCCGACGGCGCCGGCTCCGGTGTGTGAACAACCGGCGAGACAACCGGGGCGTGTTCCTTTTTTGTGGCTCGACCTGTCGCTTTTTTCACCTTCGACGGATCGTCGGGCGGCCTCGTAACCGCACCTTTCTTACTTGGGACATCTTTCGGAGGTACGTCAGCGGGCGAATGCCGTTCCGGCTCTTTCGGTGGCGAAGGTTCATCGAACGGCTTGGCAGACAACAGAGGTCCGGCGGCCCAGATTCTCTTCACGATTGGGGATCATTTTGAGGGACTCCA
>CAZUAH010000329.1:0-15074 GCA_964617665.1 uncultured Pirellulaceae bacterium | reverse complement strand
CTGAAGACAGGCATCTTTGACGAGCGGATCGTTGGGGTCTCGCAAGCGGAAACCCGCGCTCGGACCGTTCGACTGATCCACGTCGCGGCGGTTGCACATGACGGAAATAGCTGGAAGTATCCCTGGCAATCTTCATTCTGGGCGGCAGCGTTAGGGAACGCAGCGTGGTTCCTTTGGGACGATCTTGATATGCAGACGAAACGGCTGGTTGTGAAAATTGTCGTCTTTGAGGCCGATCGATTTCTGACTCCGGAGTACCGCGTCCCCTACTGGAATGGACGCGGCGGCGACACCAAGGCCGAGGAAAACGCATGGGACTCGACGATCTTTCACGTAGCGTCTGCCATGATGCCCGAGCACTCCCACGTTGCCAGGTGGAAAGAAATCTGTTCGAAGCTGATGGTCTCGGCCTATGCACGGAAGCAGGACATGCAGGACGAGACCGTCCTGGACGGCAAACCGGTCAGCCAATGGTTGGATGGCTACAACGTGCGCGAAGACGGCGTGGTCTTGAATCACGGGTTCTTTCATCCCGACTACATGACGTGTGTCTCGTTAAAACTGCGCGTGTATCTGACGCAATCGCTGATTGGGGGCCCCGTGCCCGAAACAGCAGACTATCGAGCGGCTGATGTGTACCGACTGTTCGTCACGCGGAAGTGGCCGTCGCCGCCGCATGAACCGCCGGGCGGGACGATTTATGTACCCGGCCAAGCCGAAGTCTACTATCCGAAAGGCACGGACTGGTTCACGGGCCGTGTTGTCATTTACCATCGACTCGACAACATCGCCCACGTGCTCGGGTGGGACAGCGATCTACCCGGACCGCCGGCACGCGATTGGATGCGTCTTCGGGCCAAACGAATCCTCGGGCGGCAACAGAAGCATGACGATCGGCGAATTTATGGCCCGGGTGAATTCACTCGTCACCCACCCCGCGAGCAGGATGCTGCTTGGCTCCTCGCCGACGCCTTCCTGCTTCAATGGCTACGCGCCCACGGCGCGATTAGCAGGAAGGGAAACTGGCTCGCGGCCCACGGGGATGGACGGGAGGAACCGTGAAGTTGCGTTTTCGCAGATTCAAGTGGTCCAGTTCTTGATCCGTTCTCGATATCCGAGTGTCGTGTGCGAGTGAACTCTGTTGCCCACTCCAACACACCCGGATAAAATTTCCAGTAAACCGAGATAAGAGCCCTTGATAATCATCTTATCCCGGTCTGCGACCGGGACAACTGTTTAAGTTAGACCGCAGGAGGTATTACATCACCTTGGACGCCGCACGGATCACCGATGAACGACTCCGGTCTGCCCTCAACAGCAATCAGCCGACCCGGGAACGCTTATGCCTCGGTGTCCTTGCTCTTGACCGGAACTACTCGGATATCCGCCCACGACGTCCGGAAGGTGGCCCTGATGGTGCCCGTGACATTGAGTGCACACGTCTTGATGAGATGTGCTTCGGTGCTGTTGGTTTCAAGAACAACGTAAGCGACTCACCACAAGACAAGAAGGACATCAAGAAGAAATTCAAAGACGACGTTCGCGCAGCACGAAATGCCAACGATAATGTGAAAGCGTTCGTGTTTTTCTGCAACGTTGATTTGACCCCGACCGAGATAGCAGAACTTGAGAAATTCGCCAAGACGCAAGACTTCACGCACGTCGACATCTACTGGCGTGAACGCCTGCGTCATGTCCTTGATGGAGTTGACGGGCTAGCACTTCGATATCAGTACTTGGGCATTAGTCTTTCGGAGGCCGAGCAAGCGGCGTTCTTCGCACGTTTTGGAAAGGAGCTGGAAGACCTGCTTCATGGTCGCTTTGATCGCATTGAACAGAAGCTCGATGACATCGAGTTTGCCCAATGGAAGGCGGGACATATCCGCTCAGTGAAACTGGAATTTCGCTTCAAGGAATATGCAGAATCCAAGTGCAAACATCCGGAGCACTTTCGCGTGGCACTCGCATTGCAGGGCGTCGTCCGCGAAAAACGCGGCATTATTCTGGGCGGTCGTGACGACTTCTGGCCAACGAATGACGATCACTTCTATTTCGGCACGAAGACGTTTTTCTGGCGTGAACAAGTAGGCACGGTTGATGAGTCGTGGATTGAATCGGGCCCACGCGTTGGAGGTGGAATCGTCAACGGAATCACGTTGGGCGTACGCTGGCGTCCTGTTTCACCAATCCTCGCCTCTGAGTTTGAGGGCCTCTCGCGTCATCTTCACTTCACAGAGAATCTGGTTGACCGTATCAAGCACGTGCGATTCACAATCGACGATTACGTGTTTCTGGACTGGATGTTCTCGGCGGATGGTCTCGTCGACCCATTTAAGCCCAGCCTTGGATGGCCCGATGAATTGACGGATGACGAAAAGAAGGCTGGTTGGTTGTATAAGGATCTTGGGTACGTGTCCTTTGGCCACACACCGAAAAAGGTATCCGATGTGTGAGCTTTCGAAAGGCGTTCCAAACCAGGGGATGCACGGGAGACCGGTAATCCCAAATTCCCCAGGGCCAACGGCCCGGCCGTTTATGTCCCGGGCAAATGACCGGGCCGTTGGCCCTTCGCAATTTGATGGTACTCCGAATACCCAGCCCTTCAGGCTGGGCTAGGCAATTATCCGGGGCGTTGCCCCTGCCAGGCTTGCGTTGTCGCACAATCGAACTCAGTCATTCAGTTTCACCTTGACGTTCCACCAGTTTACTGATTCAACCTGCAACGGTTGCACTTTCCCTCTTGCGCTACACCCACTGGCCGCGACATGATCGCCGCCTGGCACGCCTCTCCGCGATTTGGGGCACGGTCCCTCGTCGCCACCAGAGGAAGACCCGACGCTGGTGGCGACTTGATCGGAAACGACGAAAGCTGGATTTCCTGTTCGCGTGACCAACCGCGCATCCGTCAGGCAAAAAGGAGTCCGTTTTGCCTCGTTCAACGAACTGCGGAACCTACTGACAGTGTTCCTGGACCGTCCCATCTCAACTCCACGCGAACCAGCGCGATCGTAACTGTTTTGCGTGCGCGTTACTGTGGCCATAGCCCTATCATCGTTCCGGTCACACGCAGATCATCTGGTCGCGAGAACTCGCGCGGGAAAGTGCACAATGTCGTAACAGAAAGCTCTCCGTTTCATTCTGGGAGGAACTGGATCTTCAAGGCGAGAAAAGGTTCGAAGCGTTTGCAGGTGGTGGGTTGGGCGGGTCGAGGAGGAGGGGTTCGGCGAAGTCTCCGTCCATTTGGTAGGGAAGCATGTAGAGCCGGTCTCCTGTGGAGTTGGTGAAGTAGAGTCGCGAGGGGGAAAACCGGCTGGAATCGCCGTCGGCCCAAACGGCCCAGAATGGATCGACCGGGGTGTGGGGCCGGCGCACGTAGCTGTGGTTCATCGGGCTGTTGCGGGTGACGCGACGCTCGAGCTTCCAGCTTGCGCCCCGATCCGTGGACAGCCAAAGGCCGACTTCGCCGCCGGTGTGGTAGGGCTGCGGCCCGGGCAGCGTAGGACCGATCACCGTCCAGCGGTCGCCGTTCAGATACAGGCTGCCCATGTCGTAGTTGTGATCGGATGTGGTGACCGGATGCGTCACCCAACGCTCGCCCGTCCAACGCGTGATTTCCCACACGCGCGGATCGTTCTGCGGCCCCGGCGCGTAGCCGCCGCTGGAGACACCAAGAATCACCGGGCGATTGTCCTCGTCGAAGACGAGCTTGTTGGGGTAGAACATCCGCCCCTCCGCCTCGTAGTCGACGACGAGAGCCGCGTTTTGGCGATCGTCCAGAGGGGGGCTCAGCCGATGGCCGTCGACGGTCGTCCAAGTCTTGCCGAAGTCGGTCGTCTGGGCGTAGTAGAGGTTCGTGCGGCGATCGGGTTTGCTGCCAGGATGGTAGTTGAACGCCGTAGCGATCTTGCTCCCGTGGAGCCGGCTGACCTGGTAATGCCCAGCGAAGCCGGCCAGCTTCTTGAGGTTCTCCGCCGGCGCTTCGGTCCAAACCCGCCCGTCAGGACTCGTCTCCCAGTACAATTCGCGGCCGCGGGTGTAAAGGGTCAACAGATGAAAGAACCCCTTCCCCGGAACGTGCCAGATTTGCGAGTATGTTTGCTCGCGAGAGACGATCTCGTCGAACGATTCGACCGAGTAGGGTTCTTTACTACGGAAGATCTGCCCCGGGCGGTGGCGTGCGCGGCCAGCGACGAAGACCCACACGTGTCCCGCCTCGTCGATGGTCAGGCTGGGGTTGTCATGCGGGTCGTCGACCCCACGCTGATCGCGGACGATCGTCGGCCGCGGGACACGGTGCCGCCGGTGGTCGTAATAGGAGGCCATGGCCAACAGGTAGCGATCCTCCGGTCCGGTCGTCCCCCCATAGACGAAGAAGGTCTTCTCGACCTCCGGAGCGTAGACGGCCATTGGAGCCAGCGTGTGGCTGGCACAGAAGGCCAGGCCGCCGGAGTTCTTGTCGCCGTACTTGCCCGTCAGTTGGCCCAGGGTGAACCAGATGCCACGGTAGCCGTCTACCTTGTCGCGGAACGTGTAGAAGCGGGCGACGCGTTCGGTCTTTCCATGGGCGTTTTCGGCAGTAATGACCGCGCGGTAGGATGTGTTCGGTTCGAGGCCGCCAAGACGCACCTGACAGTGCCGCAGAGCCCCCTCTCGACTGAGTCGCCCAGTTACGTCCTTGCCGTTCAAGGAAACGGCTATCGCCGAAGCCGCGACGGGGCGGTAGGCGGTAACGTCGAAACGGAAGCCGTCTTCCGGATCGACGATGCCGCCGTCGTGAGGTTTGGCGATGGTGACGACCGGTGGGCCCAAGGTGGCGGTGATGCGGAGGTTGGTCAGGTCAGCGTACTCGCCCCGCCGGCCGCGCATGGCTGCGATTCGCAGCCGGCCAAAGGCCGTCTGCGGAGCGAAACGGTTCCGCCAGCCCAAGCGTTGGCCCACCGTCTTCCCGTCGATTTTCAAATCGAAGACGTTCGCTGCCAAGTTCTGGACCAGCTCGTAATGGTGCCAGTCCGTGTCGATCTCTGCAATGTCGTGGTGCCCGCGGCCGAACCAGGTGAGCTTCCCCGGATGATGCCCCCAGATAAGAATCGAGGCTTGGTGCTCAGCGGCGGTCTCGCCGGGCCGCAGGAGGTAGAGGGTGAGCGTGCGCGAGTCAGTCGTGGAAACGCGGGCATCGAAAGAAACTGTCAACTGCGTGGTGGCCGCGGGAGGAAAGTCCAATACGTCGGCGTCGGTCGCCTGCTGACCAGTCTGGTACCGCCTGAACGCCCGGGAGAAACGGTCGCCGTCGAGGGCCACGATCTGGCCGGGTTTCGCCGTTCCCGACGCCGGGGTCCAGCGTCCTTCGCCTTGCGCGACCGACCGCAGATCGCCCAGCGGATACACGGACTCGTCGGCGAACTCCCCGGCATCGAACAGCACGACGGACTCGTCGCCCCAGGCCGTCGCCAGGAAGGAAGCCGCACCTACAAGGATTCCCCAAAATGCTAGTGATGCTCTTGTCATGAGCCTAACCTACCGCAGCGCAGGAGAAGTTCAAGGGAGCATGATCGACTGCGAAAACTGAGTTTTTGGATGGCGCTTTCAGGGTGGAAAAGGAGGCAGCATTCAATCGCCAAGAATAGCTCTGCCTTTTCTCATCGCAGGCTTCTACTCCTCCCTAGACAACAGCCCGGCGAACCGCCCGAACACGTCCATCTTGGTCGAAGGCCGTTCAAACGATGCCGCTTCGTGCACGTCGATCCCGTCAAAGCCGTTCGAGCGGACACGATCGGCGAAGAAACGCATCCGATTCTCCAACTGGTTGATGTCGCCCGGCAGCCACTCGGAGAATAGGAACAACTTCGTCTTTCCCTTGCAGCGTTTTTGGTACGTCCGTGCCGCCCACGCGTAGAGATCTTCGCCGGGCTTGCGGACGATGTCTCTCTTGACCGACCAGTAAGCCTGACCCGGAGCGGACATGGCTTCGTAGTCTCCCAGGATGAACACGTTGGCGATGCCCTCGTCGACGAGTGTTGTCCAGTGGTTCGTGAATCGCACTACGACGTTATCGCCGAAATGTGGGTCGGCGCAGAACTGCGTGTAGCGACCCAATTGGAGCCCGATCCAGAGTTCCTTGTTCTCGGCGTGGCAGAGGCCGGCGAGGTTGCGGTAGAGTTCGACCATGGCCTCGCCCTTGATGTCGTGCCAGGCTTCCTTGTCGAAGCTCTCCGCCGTTCGGATATCGACCCCGTATCTCGAACTGTAGGCGTCCACGATCGGTTGCTCGAAACCGTAATAGTCTTCCTCGTGGACGTTGGGCAGATGCCGGCAGTGGGAACTGGTCGAGCAATGGATGCCGTCCGCACCCCAGGCGAGCAATTCTCGTGCCTGGGCTACGCGAAACGCACGGGCTTCCGGCCAGGCGTAACTGGTGACGCCTTTGAAGAACGTCTTCCCATCTTTCGCCGTCCATTGGCAGTGAGGGTTCTCCGCGAGGAACTTGGATCGATAGCCGGGATAGCCGTCGTCAAAAATATCCAGCCAGATGATCACCTTCATCCCCCGCTTGTGCCCCGCCTTGATAAAGGCCTCCGGCGGGTTAAAGGCCGCGATCACCTCGGCATATTTCTTGTTCCACGCAGACCGTTGCGTAATGTACGCATCCATGTCCTTAACCAGAGGAGAAGGATTCGACCGGGCATGGTCCGCGTCGAAACCCATGGGGTACGTGAGCCGCGTTTGATAGGGCAGCAATCCCAAACATCCGGCTCGCACCAGCAGCGTCCGACAACCCCTGGCGTGAAAGGCGCCTACCAGATCGTCAACGTCGGCCTCGGTCATCGGCTTCTCACGAAGCCATACTTCGCTGTTGACGTCAATGTCGACCACCAGCTCCGGACCGGCGGCGACGCATGTGGAGATCCAGAACCAAGATACACAACACAGACTTGCCGTACACACCTGCCTATCCTCCAACTACGGAAGCGTCTTCACCTTGATGTTCCGAAAACGGACGCAGCTACCGGGGTCGTGTTGTTGCAGGGCGAAATAGCCTTTCCCCAACTTGCGTGGACCGTCGGCGCCTGTGGGCTCCGTGTAGTCGACTACGATCTTGCCGTTTACCGTGACCACGATGTTCTGGTCCTTGACCAGCATGTGCACGGTGAACCACTCGTCATCCTTGACGGACGTTTCGTAGAGTTTGACCACGCCCCAGAGACTGCCGGTCTTCACCGGATCGGCATGCGAGTTGTTGATCTGCACTTCGTGGCCGTCGAAGAACCAGCCTTCGGGATGGTGCTCGATGTGCAGGTAGATCCCGGAATTGCCGCCCCCGTTGATCATCACGTCAGTCTGGAACTCGAAATTCTTGAACTGGTCGCCCATGTAGTACAAGTGACTCCGTTCGCCCCGGCCCACGATCGCTCCGTCTTCGATCTTCCAGTTCTCAGGCCGTTCGTTCGGTTTCCAGTCGCCGAGCGACTTCCCGTCGAACAGGCTCTTCCAGCCGTCGTCAGCGGACTCGGCGGCGAACGTAGAAGGGGCGAGCAACGTCAAAGCAGGGACCAGAATCAGGCAAAGTCGCATCATTGTGAAGTCTCCCAAAAACAGATGTGGTTAGTAATCAGTCTTGGCGTGTGCTCAGGCTCGGATTTCGAAACCTTCGCGTTGTTTTCGCTTGAGGTAACGGTTGGCCTCGTCGTCTTTCACAAAAGCGCCCCTTCGTGTGCCCCATATCAACTTCCGCCCCAGTATCATCGAGATGTTGGCCATATGGCAAGCATTGACAGAACTGACGTGGGTGAATATGTCGGAAATCGGCAATGAGCGGTCTCGTACGCATTCGAAGAAGTTGGCCATGTGATTGCCGGGTTTCTTACCCTTGCAGAGCCTGAGGATCTCTTCGTCGAGCCACTCGCGCTCCACAGCATTGAGTTGCTCAATGGGCTTACCGCTCAAGCCGCGCCGGTTGACCCGGATGCGGCCTTTGTCGCCGGAGACAATCAACTCGTTCTTTCCGCTGAGCAGCCGGATTGCATTCCCGTTGCCGAGGGTCATTTGGCAGTCGAATTCGCGGGCCACGTTGTAGCTGCACGGGAGTTTCGCCCGTCCGTCGAAGTAGTCCGACGTACAGACGTTGCTGGCAGCAAGCACGGGGAAGTCGCCCGTTCCTTCGACGGCTGCGATGCCCTCCTTCTCGCCACCCAACGCCCACAGGGCGATGTCGGTATGGTGCACGCCCCAGTCCGTCACCTGGCCGCCGGAGTATTCCAACCACCAACGGAAATTGTAGTCGCAGCGCTCGGGGCAATAGGGAACTTTTGGGGTCTGGCCGAGCCAGAAGTCCCAGTCGAGTTGCTCCGGAGGTTTGGCATTTTCGAACGGGCCTCCGCTGGTGCTATTGGCCACGAAATCTGGCTGCCCCACGGAACTCAACGCCGTCAGCTTCTCGCCGAGCCGGCCGCTTCGAGCAATCGCCACGGCCTTGAGAAACATCTGGTCGTACTCGCTCCGCTGCTGCGTGCCGACCTGAACCACGCGTCCCGTCTCCTTGGCCACTTGGCAAATCAGATTGCCTTCGTCAATGGTCAACGTCAGGGGTTTCTCGCAATAGATGTCCTTGCCCGCCTTCATCGCGGCGATAGTAATGGCTGTATGCCAATGGTCGGGCGTGCCGATGGTCACTGCATCGATGTCCTCGCGCTGGAGCATCTCGCGGTAATCCGAATAGATATCGCATCGCCCCTCGTAGCGTGAGGCGAAACTCTCCGCGTGCTCGCGGTTTACGTCGCAACAGGCAACCATGTTCTCCAGGGCACCGGCCTGATGGCCGATGACCGTGCCGCGACCATCAAAGGGCCCTGCCTGACCCCAGACGTTCCGATAGATGCTCACGCCGATGGAGGCTACGTTCAGTCGGTCGTTTTTCGATTCGGCCCTGGCGTGCGAACTGCTATAGAAATACGGCACGGAGAGACCGGCGACCGCAGCGCCGGCAGATCGCGTCAGAAAACCGCGTCGCGTGATTGTCGAGTGTGACATGGCAGAGACTCCTTGTGGAACATGGAAATGCAGCGAGTGCACCGTCAATGTGGACGACGTTGCCGCGCGGCTGCGAGCGTTTCACCGTCGGATGCTTGGCTTGTCGGGCCCCGGAAAATCCTTGGGGACTTCTTGAGTCACTTTTCCAGTGGCGGCCCATTCGGCGCCCCGCTGGAACGTGACGGCAAAGGCCACGCTCTTGAGTTGATCCGGCCCGTGCCCGATTGCCGTGTGGAACACTCGGCCCTTGCCGTATCGGACCGTCATCAGCATCGGCTCGTGACGTCCCGTTCCCACCTTGTCTTCCGGCGAGAATGCGGTGGCGAGCACGGTGAGGTTCTCGGCGGGCCCGCGGAGACGGTTGTACAGTTCGTCGGCCGAGTGCATGAAGACGGGCGGCAGGCCTCGTGTAATCGGATGGTTCGTTTCGCGGAGGACGAGCTGAAACTCGTGCTGAGGGCCGTGTGAGCCGCCGATGCCGGGCGCCATGTCGCGAACGATTTCCCCGTCGCGCCAGTAGACGTAGGGCCCACTCTTCTCATTTCGTCCGTGCCATCCGCCGAGCCCGGCCATCTCGTTGTACTCTTTCCAGTTTGGAAAGGCGTTGCTGGACGTGTGATAGATCACCAGACCTCCGCCACCACGAACGAAATCGACCAGTGACTTCTCGGTCGCTTGTGACCATTCGGCGCTCGGCCATTCGTCGGCCTCGTAATTGATCACGACCACATCCGCCGCCGCGAAGTTGGGTCGAAAGTCATCCAGGCTCTTGCCCTTCGGCGGCGCCGTGGCGATCTGGACCGAGAATAGCCCCGTTTCTACCAATTGCGTCTTGAGCATGGGCGAAGTGGCCTGCCAGTCGTGCGACATGTTCATCCGCCCGTCGACAATCAAGGCCTTGAGTGGCGGTGCCGCGAATCCTGCGGTCGACAAGGTGATCCAGACCCCCAGAACCAGAAGGCAGCATTTGCGTAACATGGAATTCTCCCAAAGATGCGGAATGATACTCACAACGATACGGCTTGATCCTAAGCGCCCGCCAGCACCTCAATGAACTTCGGCATGAAGTGAGGCAGGTCGGGCCAGCCGCGCGAGGTGACCAACGCACCGTCCACCACGACCGGTTTGTCGACGAACTCGCCTCCGGCCAACTCGATGTCGGCCCGAATGCCGCAATACGCCGCAATGCGGCGGCCTTTCAACGAGCGGGCCGCGTAGAGCACCTGCGGACCGTGGCACATCGCCCCCACCGGGATGTTTTTGTCAAGGAAGTAGCCGGTAATCTTCAGGACGTCGTCGTACTGCCGGATTTCCTCGGCACCGCGTCCGCCCGGAAGCAGCATGCCGTCAAACTCGGTCGGATCGACGTCTTTGTAGGCCACGTCCGTCTGGATACAGTAACCGGTCATCTCGATGTAGTTCGAGTATTTGGGGTCGAAATCGTGAACGACCATCTGCAGCCGTTTCACCTCGGCGGCCGCCACAACCGGCACGGCCCCTTCTTCGATCAGGCGATAAACCATGTAGTACGTTTCCATCCCCTCGCTGAAATCGCCGATCGCTACGAGCACCCGTTTGCCCTTCACCGACGGTCGTTTCTTGGATTGTGCCTCGGCAGTTGCGCCGCCAAGAAGCGTGGCACCGGCAGCACCCAACGAAACGCCCATTGCCCGGCGGCGAGTGATTTGTGATGACTTGCGTTGACTCATGACATTTCCCTTCGGTTGGTGGAAACTCTCTCAGAACTGGTGAATTCTAGGCCGGGATTTCTCACCATACTTCCGCCACGGCCTCCTATCCTCGTTCCCAAGCTCTGCTTGGGAACGCACGTCCTTGGAAGCTTTGCTTCCAGACCGCGAAGCGGAGCTTCGCACCAAGTCGGTTCCCAAGCGGAGCTTGGGAACCAGGAACCTGGTCTGGTGAGAAATCCGGGCTAGACCGGGATTTCAAAGCCCTTCCTCTGCTTTCGATTCAGGTATTGATTCGCTTCGTCGTCTCCGACAAAGAGCTCTTTCTTCGGATCCCATGTCAGTTTCCTCCCGACGCGTATCGAGATGTTAACCAGGTGGCAGGTGCTGACCGAACGGTGCTGACTGACCACGTCAGAAATCGGAGTGTTCTTCGTTTTCACGCAGTCAAAGAAGTTGGCCACATGGTTGGCGATGGGCGGGTAATTGCCTGCCAGTTCGAACACGCCGCCTGCGGTCCTGTCGGCACGATTCAGATCGTCGTGATCGTAGAGCCGGTAGTCGGCCTGCGGCAGAGGATCATCTTGAAGCTGTTCCACCGGCCTACCGGCCAGCGTGCCGCGGTTGACGAAGATCCTGCCCTTGTCTCCTTCGAACATGATTCCACGCCGGCCCGTATCCCGAATCTCCATGACCGTTCCGTCTGGGTAGACCAGCGTGGCCTCGTAGTCGATGGGCACGTTGTATCCGTTCGCCACTTCCGGCAGCCTGCCGCGTCCGTCGACCGAGACGGGCCCTGAGTGCTGCATTCCCATTGCCCACTGGGCAATGTCGACGTGGTGGGCACCCCAGTCGGTCATCTGACCACCGGAGTACTCGTACCAGAAGCGGAACTTGTTGTGGCAGCGTTGTGGACAGTATTCCACCTTGGGAGCCTGGCCCAGCCACAAATCCCAGTTGAGATGAGCCAGTGGCGGCTCGGTCGCGAACGGGCCGCCCGTGGCGTTCTTGCCCATGGTGACCGTTACCTTGCGCAGCGTTCCAACCCGTCCCTGCCGCACCATCTCGCAGGCCAGCCGGAAACGGGAGTCACTTCGTTGCCAAGTGCCGACCTGCAACACCGTGTTCGTTTCCTTGACGACCTTGCAGAGCAACTTGCCTTCGTCGATCGTAAGGGTAAGCGGCTTCTCGCAATACACGGCCTTGCCGGCACGGCAGGCCGCAATCGCAATGGCCGTGTGCCAATGGTCGGGCACGGCGATCATGACCGCGTCGATATCCTGCCGATCGAGAACCTTGCGATAGTCCTCGCAGATGTCCGCCTTCCCGCCCAAACGCTGCTTGGCCATCTCGGCCACTCGACGATCCACGTCACAGATGCAGACGACGTCGCCCATGGGCAACGCGTTCTCAGCGATGACCGATCCCTGATGACGCAGGCCGATCGCTCCGATACGAAAGCGGTCGCTTCGCGAGAAGGCGATTTTGCTCAGATCCGCCTGAAGGGGCGTCTCGACGTAAACCACGTCGCCTGCCGCGCGATTGGGGCTGAGGCCCCACAAGCCAGCCCATCCCGCCGTCAGGACACCTGTCGTTGCTCTCAAAAAACTGCGACGCGTGTGTCTGGACGAGCTCATGATCGTTGCTCCTTGATCGAACGGATTCACGAATCAGCCAACGATGTTCCCTCGCGATAGCCAAGTTTCTCACTCACTTCTGCAGCTGCCGCCACCACCTCGCGCCCAATGCCCTTCCATCGACGCTTTGGCAACCGGTCCGCTGGCGCCGAAATGCCGATGGAAGCAACCACGGCGCCGCTGGCGTCGCGTATGGGGGAGGCAATGCAGCACACCCGGTCGTGAAACTCCTCGTCGTCGACGGCAAATCCCCGTTCTCGGCATTGCCGACACTCCTTGGCCAATTCGGCGACAGAGAGAATGGTTCGCTTGGTCCAGCGCGGTAGCGACTCGCCACCGAACAGCGTCAAGAGTTGGGCCTCGTCGTAGTCGACGATCAACGCCTTGCCCACGGCCGTTACGTGCAGCGGTTCGCAATGTCCGGAACTCGCCGAGACCCCCACGGGCTGGCCGCAAAGCTCGTGGTCCAGCAGGAAGGCCTGGTCGCCTGCTTGAATAGCAAGGTGTGTGGTTTCCCCCGTTGTGGCCGCCAGTGCCAAGAGTTGTTCTCGAGCGATCTGCTTGGGCCATTGGAAACGAGACGATAGCCGCCCGATCGCCGGCCCGAGAACATACTCTTTGCTGCCAGGCAATTGCGTCAGAAACCCTCGCGAAACAAGCGTATTGGCCAACCGGTAGACGTTGCTCCGATCGATCTCCAGCTCCCGCGTCAGGTCTGCCAAAGACGCGGGCTGCTGCGTTCTCGCAACAAACTCAAGTAGTTGCAGCCCACGGTCCAAGCTCTGGACCGGCGGGCTCTTCTTCCGCTCGCTCACCCAGCCACCTCGCGTTGCGTAATACGCAATAATGTTGTGCTTCCGTGGCCAGGATAGGCGATTCCCTCCTGTTAGTCAACTGTCTGGTTAAGACGAGGCACGTCGCGTCACCGCAACAACCAGCCGCATGATCCGCCGGGCGGGACGATCTATGTGCTAGGCCAAGCCGAAGTCTGCTACCCAGAAGGCAATGACTGGTTCACCCGTTACACCGATTGGAAGAATGCTCTAGGAGTGAACTCTGTTGCCCACTCCAAAACACCCCGATAGAATTCCCAGATAAGAGCGCTGATAATCATCTCTTCCCGATCTGCGACCGGGACAACTATTTAAGTTCTGCAACTGACCGGAATCGCAAGATGAGCGAGTACGAAATCGTCGACACCAATGCTGACAACATCGGCGGTTGCAGCCTCTGTGGCAACAAAAACGCCAACAATCTGGGGCTTCGTCGGAAAACGAACTGGCTCAAGGAACGCTATGCGGAAGGCCTAAGATACAAAGTGCTCCGCTCACGAGAATTCGGTGATGTCGGGATGATCGAGTATGCCCCTGGCAGTCATGCCTGGAGACCCGTCGAAGCGGAGGGTTACCTTGTCATTCATTGCCTGTGGGTCCTTGGCAAACACAAAGGGAAAGGGCTTGGGGCCCTCCTTTTGGACAGTTGTCTCAGGGACGCGAAGAAGGGCAAGTGCCGAGGGGTCGCCGTGGTGACCAGTTCCGATAGTTTCATGGCAGAAAGTGATTTGTTCATCAAAGCGGGTTTTGTCTCGGTGGACCGCATCCCTCCCTATGAACTGCTCGTCAAGAAACTCAAGAAGACAGCCCCTGATCCTCGTTTCATCGTCGACAGAGAGCGACTATTCAAGAGGTACAGGAAGGGCCTTACGATCCTGGCTGCCGATCAGTGCACGTATGTTTCAAAATCGGTGGAGAGGATTGCGGAGGCGTCCAGGACGTTGGGGCTTGAGCCGAAAGTGGTTCGAGTCGGGAACGCCAAGGCGTCAAGGGAGCTTCCCACGCCCTATGGCGTGTTTTGCATCCTCTACGATGGAAAGCTCATCGCGGAGCGTCCGATCAGTGCAACGAGATTATTGAGCATCATGGCTAAGGAATCGGAACAATCCCATGCAGGCGACGCCAAGGGGCGCGCCTGATGGGTTACGTTAGGGCCAAAGGGCGATTCAATGATTAGGTGTCTCCGAGAGTACAACCGTGAACTCGTCCTTCTTTCGGTTTTCATTTGCGGTCATTCCGTTTGCTCGTCACAGGAGCCGATTACCGAAGCGACGCCGTCTTCCCCGGCCATGAAGGAAACGCGGGAGCACGACGATATATTGAAGTTCATCAAGTTGCCCGCATCGGCTTTGCCAAAGGGCGTTCGGCTGGTGGAACGTATCCGCACCGCTCCCCTGATTCCGGTCACTCAAAATCCCGACGTTTTGGTCGATCCACAACGGATGATGCCGGTAGCTTTGTTTTTCGGGGTCAGCGATACATCAGATCTGAAGCCGGTTCGTGTCGGCGTCGTGGCTATGTACCAAGAGAACGATCCTGCAAACGAAATTGGTGTCTATGGGCTTTGCTTTGTCGACGAGGAGGCTGCGAAGAAGCGTTTCGAGAAACTCGCAAAAGACAAAGAGGATTCCCCATTCATCCTGAAACGCAGGCTGCTACTGTACGTCTGGAAGGATGACGGCGCCAGCAACTTGGCGTTCGAAGCGGTTCGAGACTACCTCAGGGCGGCGAAGTTCAAGCCCGCTCGTCGGTCCTAGCAATCCGTTGCACTCGGAGCCGCGGGCCACGCGGTTTCTAAGATCAATGTCGTTTGCCTCCTCCCGGCGAACGGTGACGTTTAGGCGGCCCGGTATGCTCATACGTCCTGCACAAGAAGACGACGCGAAGCAAAT
>CAZUAH010000328.1:0-15088 GCA_964617665.1 uncultured Pirellulaceae bacterium | reverse complement strand
CACGATGCATAGCCATGGCCGGACCGCGACCACCCGGACCACGACGATGCATGGCAGGAGGACCGCCTTTGCCAGGGCCCGGGCGACCTTTCATACCCGGACGGGGACCCTGGGGACCGCGATGCACACCCATGGCCGGACCGCGTCCACCCGGACCACGACGATGCATGGCTTGGGGACAACCCCTACCAGGACCTGGGCGACCTTTCATGCCGGGACCAGGACCTTGGGGACCACGGTGCATACCCATGGCTGGGCAGCGTCCACCCGGACCACGACGATGCATGGCTTGGGAACCTCCTCTGCCAGGACCCGGTCGGCCTTTCATAGCCGGACCAGGGCCGCCGGGGCCACGTCCATGCCTCGCTTGCGGACCACCCTTGCCGGGGCTGGGACGGCCTTTCATAGCCGGACCAGGACCCTGCGGTCCACGTTGTCCGCCACGAAAACGTGCTTTCATTTTTTCGTGGGCTTTCTTGAACTCTTCCTTCGAGATGCTGCCGTTTCGGTCAGCGTCGATGCGAGCAAAGATTGCGTCGGCATCGGGCATCCCGCCCCCTGGCGGTCCGGGCCGACCACGCTCTGGGCCTCGGCCGGGTGGTTGGGCTTGGGCTACGGCGCCCAGAGCCACAACGACGGCAAACGAGGCGATGCTCATCCAAATGGGCCGTAACTGAAGTGACATGACTTTCCCCTTTCTGTCCGTGGGACTGAAACAGAACGAAACATATCTGGTCAAACTGGGTTAATTCTTATGCGGACCTCTGCGTTGGGCTGTCGGCGACGTCGTTGGGCTATTAAACGGATCAGCAAATGGGTTTTCTACACGGCGTCGGATGTTTCTTGCATTTTTCTCAGTAGAAGCGCAAGTCTAATTCCCGTTTACTCCAATTGCTAGGCAACAAATGCCTGACACCGCTAGCGTTACCGACGAGTTGGTCCAGCGCCTGCACGATGGAGACGACAAAGCGCTTGGCGAGTTGTTCGCGGTGCATCGCGACCGTTTGTGGAGAATGGTCCATTTTCGCCTGGATCGGCGAGTGTGCGGACGCGTGGATGCAGACGACGTGCTACAGGAGGCGTATTTGGATGCAGCCCAGCGAGTGAAGCACTACTTGAGTCACGACTCGATGTCCTTCTTCGTTTGGCTGCGGCAGATTGTGGTGCAAACGATGATCGACACACACCGCCAACATCTGGATGCTCAGATGCGGGACGCCAATCGCGAGGTGTCCATACACCGGGGGGGCTACCCACAGGCGACGTCGATTTCACTGGCGGCACACCTGCTTGGTCACATGACCTCGCCCAGCGGCGCAGCAATACGAGCGGAAATGGCCGCTCAGTTGGAGGAGGCGCTGGAAACGATGGAGCCTCTGAACCGCGAAGTCCTTGCGTTGCGACATTTCGAGGAACTCAGTAACAGCGAAGTGGCGGAGATACTCGGGATCCAACAGAAGGCAGCCAGCATTCGCTACGTGAGGGCAATTGCGAAGCTAAAGCGCATTCTCGAGCAAATCCCAGGTTTCTTCGACGAGGGATAAGACGAGCGGCAGATGGGAATATACCTGTAGCGGAACTCGCCAAGAGTTTCGGCCGACACCGTGAATCATCGAAAGTCTTGGCGACTTCCGCTACGGCGGGTCAGAGTTTATCTGCCGCTCGCCCAAGAGTTTGGGGGAAGAGGAGCACGGTCATGAATGACCACGGACTGGACAGCCCTCGATCTGAGTATGACGCTTCGCAAGGTGGTGAACCTCGCGACGCGATCACCAACTCCCGCGACCCAATCGAGGTGCTGGCCGACGATTTTGTCGAACGTTGCCGTGGTGGAGAAGAACTGTCGATCGAAGAGTACGCCTCGGAGCATCCTGAGTGTGCCGAGATGATACGCGAGTTGTTTCCCACGATCGCTGCCATGGAGAAGCTGAAGGTCGCTAAGGAGAAACAATCTGGCAGCCCCGTCGCTGACGAGAGACTTACGATCGAACAACTGGGCGACTTACGAATCCTTGCGGAAATAGGTCGCGGCGGGATGGGGATCGTCTACGAGGCGGTTCAAGAGTCGCTGGGTCGGCGTGTTGCGGTGAAAGTGCTTCCCAAGCAGTTCTTGCTTGACGAAAAACGACTGCAACGATTCCGCCGTGAAGCGAGGACCGCCGCAAAGCTGCACCATACGAACATCGTTCCCATACTCGGCGTGGGCGAACACGATGGCTATCACTATTTCGTCATGCAGTACATCCGCGGTGTCGGATTGGACGAGGTGATTCGACATTTGGAGCAATCCGATGGCGAGCGCGCATGGACCGATCACTCCAACGGTTCGCAATCGGGACGCGACGACAAAGTCTCGGACATTGCCCGAGCATTGCTGTGCGGGGAATTCCCGCATTCCGACTCGTCATCATCCACGATTAGTGGGAACGGTTCGGACGCACACGAGATAGTCGCAGACAATGTTACGCCATCAGATATAGACGTTCCGCCCGAGGTGCACGAGTCCTTGCCACGTACGCAGGCTTCGGCAACTACCGTCGCACTCACCGCCTACGACACCGACGACGATAACAAGGTCGATTTGGTGGCCGACACACCTCCGGCCAACTTGCCAGTTTCTCACTTGGGACAAACGTATTGGCACAGCGTCGCACGAATCGGGATTCAAGCGGCCGATGCGCTGAGCTACGCGCATGAACAGGGGACTCTGCACCGGGACATCAAGCCCGCGAACCTACTATTGGATTCACGTGGCGTTGTCTGGGTTGCTGATTTTGGGTTGGCGAAAGCAGTCGAGCAAGATGATGTGAGCCGAACGGGCGACATCGTCGGAACGCTTCGCTACATGGCTCCGGAGCAATTCAGTAACGGAGCGGAGTCAAGGAGCGATGTCTACAGTCTGGGGCTGACACTGTACGAACTGCTCACTCTGCGGCCGGCGTTCGACGACACGGCTCGAAAACGAGCGTTGCTCGGTTCCGAGTCGGCGCCCGAATTGACTCGGCCGCGTAAGCTGGTGCCCGGTATTCCCCGTGACTTGGAGACGATCGTTCTGAAGGCCGCCTCCGCTGAACCGGAGCATCGCTACCAGACCGCTGGAGACTTGGTGGCCGACTTGACGTGCTTCCTGGAGGATCGCCCGATTCTGGCGAAGCGGACCTCTTCGGTGGAACGGCTCTGGCGTTGGTGTCGCCGAAATCGCGCAGTTGCCTTTTTGGCTGGCACTGCAGCAATGCTGCTTGTTCTGATCGCGGCAATGGCGTCGATCGGTTACGTTCAAGCGAGAAACGCGAACACTAAGATCGGCGAAGCACTCGAGGGCGAAAAGGAAGAGCGAGAGAAGGCCGAAGCGACGTTGGGGATCTCGCTGGAGGCGCTCGACAAAGTGGCAGCACGGTTCATGCCCGATCAAGTTGCCCGAACGGAATCACTGATTGTCGAGGTCGATGAAGGAGAGGAAGTCGAGCTTACTGCGCGTCTCGCGCTATCGAAGGAGAATGCAGCTCTTTTGGACGACCTTCTGCCTTTCTACGATCGTTTGGCCGAGCAATACGGCGACGACGCAAAACTCCGCAGCGAAGCTGCCAAAGCGAATCGCCGTGTGGGTGACATCCAACAACGGCTGGGCAATTTCGATCAAGCTGCAGAAGCCTACGGACGAGCAATCCTCAAGTACAAGGATCTAGCCGATCAAGAGCGTGGTAACGGAGAAATCGTTGCAGAAATCGCACGCGTGCACAACGAGTTGGGAAACGTGCATTTGGCCATGGCGAAATTCGAGGAAGCTCAAGCGTCATTCCTTTGCGCACTCCGTCTGCTTGAATTGGCTGTGGGAGGATCTTCAGCTTCCGATCAGACGCGATATGAACTCGCACGCACCTGTTACTACCTCGGCCGCCGACGCTTTCCGGGCGATCGCCCCGGCCCGCCCAGGCCGATGTCTGGCGAAAGGCGAGCCCCGCGTGGTGGACGCGGCATGCCGAAGGGATTTCGTCCGTGGTCCAGCCAATCGGGACCCAGAATGTTTGGACCTGGTGCAGGGCACAGCGGCAACTCGGAGTACCTGGATCGCGCTGTTGAACTTCTGACGGAATTGAACGGGCGGCATCCATCCGTCCCTGACTACCGGCACCTGATGGCACTTTGCCTTCGAGAGAGTTCGATCGGTCCTTTTTCCGAGGAGCTCGAAAAGGCAATCGCGATGCTGCAAGAAATATGCAGCGATTTTCCTAAACAGGTCGACTACCGTTTTGATCTCTGTGAAACATACGCTCGAGTCGATCCTGGCTGGCCGCACTCAACGGAGGGAGAATCGTCGAGCGTCGAGGACCGATTGCGGAATGCGTTGGCGATCGCAGACGAACTGGCCGAGAACTACCCGAACGAACCGGCTTACATGGCCTCTCAGGCACGAATTCACCTGCAACTCGCCGGCAGCCTGCAGCACAAGACTCGTCTCGAAAACAAACAGAATCGAGATTCACTGCTGGCGGAGATCGAGCAGCTGAACCGCAATGCGTTGGCGATTCAATCGTCGCTTGCCGAAGGCTTTCCCGATGTGACGTCGTACGTGGTCGGACTGGCCATCGTCAAGGATTCCTTGGCCCGGCTGTTGATAGATCGCTCGGAGTTCGACGAAGCTCGCTCGCTGCTGGAATCGTCAATCGCGGACTTGGAGAAACGAACCGCTGCCGCTCCGGAGCAACGGGCTCTCCGCGGATTCCTTTTCCATAACTACATGGCGTATGCGATGCTCCTGGAAAAAACGGGCGAGGGCAAGCTTGCCTCAGACATCTTTCAGCGGGCCCACAAGATGCACGATCGTTCGCCGCAGGGAAAACCACGCTCAGGCCACGAGATGCGTTGGGGCCGCAGGAAAGAGAATCGGACGACGGGCCCGGGTGAATTCCGCCCTGGCCGAGGACGGGGGCCGGATGGCGCTGTCGCGCCCAACGTGGATGGCGGTGGGCCTCAGGCAAGCCGTCCATAGGCGGCTCAAGTATCCGTCGCTTCCTGTTTTTCTGTCAGACCGAGAACGCTGCGTAGCGTCTCCGAGGCGGATTCGTCGATCGAGCCATTCTTGCGTGCCAACTGAATCGTCCATTGCCCGAAGGCACTGTACAGCTTGGCAAGTTCAGGATCGTATTCGTGCAGAGCATTCATGTGCCGCACCGCCGTCTCGGTGTCGCCACGCGCGATCGGTCCGGTGAGCGCGGCTTGTGGGCCGAGAACGCCGATGTTCGTGATCGTGTTTTTCACAAGCGGCTCCAAAGCTTCCCAGGCTGTCTGCGAATCGACTCCCGCACCACGTGCAGTGGCGAGTGCCATATCCATCAGAGCCGTCAGGTAATTACACGCAAAAACGGCCGCGGCGTGATACAGCGGCTTTTGCTCCGAAGAAATGCCCACAGGCTTGCCACCGATTGCCGCGATGAAATCGTTCAGCACCTTCACCGCGGGTTCGTCTCCTTCCGAAAACCAAAACGCGCCCGCCAGCCCGTCAATCGCCGATTGCGCGGTTGGAAACGTCTGCAGCGGATGAATGGAAGCAATGTGGCAACCGCAACGATCCCGCGCAACGTGAAGGATGTCGCTGCCCAACGCGCCGCTGCAATGACCTACGATAGCGCCGGCGGCAAATGCGCTGGCCTCAGCCAACTCTGTGCACACGTCCTGGATTGCATCGTCCGAAACAGCCAACAGCACCAACTCGCCTTCCCCGGCCGCGTCAAGCGGACTGCCGGCCACGACTCCGCCACCGATTTGCTCGGCCGCCGCTTGGGTCTTGGCAAGGTCGCGCCCGCCAATTGCCGCGACTTGATATCCCGCCCGGCGAGCAAGCACGCCAATGGCGGTCCCCACCTTGCTTGGGCCGACGATCGAAAGAACAGGCGTTGATGGCACGAATCAGTCTCCCCCGCCCGCTGGTGGCGAGCGAAATTGTCGCCATCGTTCTTGCGGCCAGTAGATGCAGCTAACCACGCCCTTTACGGAATCCGCTGCTACGGGTCCGAAGAATCGGGCATCTCGGCTTTGGCGGCTGTTGTCGCCGAAGAAAAGGTATTGTTGGTCGTTTAGCTGGATCGGATTCGGTGCGGCCCCTGACGTATAAGAGCCCATCTTCATCTCTTCGATCGTGAGATAGTAGACATCCCGAAACAACTGGATTCGCTGTAGAGCGACTTCGCAGTTTTCCGCAAATATCCCGATCTGTTGGCCTTCCTCCGGCTCGTCCGCTAGGCTGTCCGCCTCGCCATCCTCCAGCGTCAGAGAAGCGATCAGGCTGTCGTCCTGCATCACGTAGGCCATCCCGTCGCGAAACGCGAATGTCAACGTGCTGCCTGCCAATGGCGCCGGCAGTATTCCCTTCGCACGATCTTGCTTCGCATTCATGCTTGTTTCGCCGTTACTACCCTGATTCACTTGAACGATCTCGACGTAGCGTCCCGCCGACACCCGCGCGGTTACGGTGTCTTTGTCAAATCGCCAATTGAACCCCATCCGGCCATCGCCATGGAATTTCGAGACCGCCCATGCCACTTTGACGTCACGAACTGTTTGCCATTCTTCTTCGATTTCGTGCGGCCGGTCTTTGGTATTGTAAGCAAGCTGATCGAGAACCGGTTCCGAGAACGTCAACTCGCCGTGTTGCCCTGGTCCTCCGGAGAATCGCCATCCTTCATCTTCGACCCACTGCCAGAGAGCCTCGTCAGATGGCGAACGCCAGCAACGCTTCTCGTCGTCCGCCGGTGTAGCTGGTCTGAAGGCTGTATCGTGGACTGGCAGCCAGAGCTCCGTGACCGTGCCCGGCAGCTTGCGCTGTCGTCGGCCATTAATGAAGATGTCGCCTTCACGTGTCTCGACCTCTTCTCCTGGTAAACCGACGAGTCGTTTGACGTACATCACTTCGGGGGCCTGTGGCGGATGGAACACGACAAGATCCCAACGTCTTGGCTCGGCAAGCTTGCTGGCTAAGATGCGGTCGCCGGAAATCGTCGCGTCGCTTGGCAGGATCTCGACAGAATGGCCGCAGTTCGTACAGGTGGTGACGGCGGTCCCTGATGGCGCATAGCCCAAGCGGTAGGTCACACCAGCGGCAAGTTTGTAGTCACAGTTGTCGCAAACCTTGTAGCAATGCATGCCGTAAATCGCGGGGGACATGGCGCCTGTCGGCACGACAAACGCCTCCGCGCACGTGGTCCGCAAAGCCAGCGCCAAGGCGATGGCGAGCACAAGGTTGGTGACGACGCTGCACAGCCAGATTAGACCGGCGCGGCCAAAGGAGGTGCGAAAGAGCCAACAAACGCATAAGCAGGCAATGAGGAATTCGACCGAGAGTTCCGCGAGCGCCACGGCAACAAGTGCCCACGGCGCCAATTCGAGAAGCTGGTCGTCGAACACGAGTGTTCCACGTGTCGCCGCAATTGTGAGGAGGGTCATCAGGAGGCAAGCGGCCGCAGCTCGCGCAAGTGTCACCTTTTCGGCCTTTAGAACGCGACCATAGAACCATAAGACGAGGATAGACGCGAGGAATCCACCAATGGCGACGACAGCGGCCAGGACGACGATTCCTATCATTTGCCTCTCTCCGTTGACGTTCGTCAGCTTCCATCCCGCACGCCGGAATCAAGAAGACGCATTCATGTCCGTCACCCCGGACATCATCCGAAAGCGTTTTGGGGAACCACCATCGTAACCGAGACCGCGTATCCCCGTCACCCTAGACCTTTTCGTACACACCAGACTCTTGAACGGTATCGAACATGGCCAGCACGTTTTCCAATGGTGTTTCTGGCAGAATCCAATCGTGGCTTGCACCGGCAACATAACCGCCGCCGGGCATCATGATATCGAGGGTCTCGCGAGTGTTTTGACGGACCAATTCGGGCGTGCCTTCGATCAGCACATGGTGCGAATCGATGGCCCCGTTCAATAGAATCTTGTCGCCGAACGTTTCCTTCAATTTCCGTGGTTCCATACCGCGACAGCAAGGCTGCAACGCTTGTATGCCGTCCATTCCGACCTCGATCATGGCCGGTATCAACTCGGCAAAGCCGCCGCAGCAATGGAGCATCACCTTTAGGCCGTACGCATGGCCCAAGTCGACCAGCCGCCCCAAGTGCGGCAGCATGAATCGGCGGAACATGGGCTCCGACAGCAGCGGGCCCTGCTGGCTGCCGAAGTCGTTGCCGATGAAGAAGATGTCGATCGCGTCGGCCGCCGCATCGAATATGTTCTGGCTGACCATCGCGTAGTAGTCGACAAGGTACCCTACGACGGCCTCGACAATCTCGGGCTCGTCGTACATTTTCAGGTACATGTTCTCCATACCCAACAGGTCGATCAAATCGTGCCAGAACGGTGACCAATCGCCGCCCAGAATGGCATAGCGGCCATTGTGGCTTTCCGCTTCGCCGCGGATTTGCGACACGTCCATAACGGCTGGATCGGGCCAAGGATAATCGTGCACGTCGGCGAGTGTTGCGTTGGCCAGCGGATGACTGAGCGGTTGGCCGTATTCCAAGCCAGCGCGATAGACGCCAAAGGGCGTTACCGCCGTGGCACTGTCTGGCAATTCGATTTCGGGTCCTACGTATTTGGCGAACACACGCCGGAAATCGTCGCCAAAGCGTTCGCGCAAGCCTTCGTCGTCCAATCCCAGCCTCTGTTTCGCGTCGTCCCAAAAAGCCGTTGAGGCGCCGCACCAAGCCGGAACGCGATCCGGCTCTTCATGATCGAAGGCTGTCAACACGAGTTCTCGAGAAGTCATAGTCATAGCGATGGTCCATTCGTGCAGGCTCTGTAGGTGAAGCTGTGGCTTAGGGATTCCGGATGTCCCTTCTCCCTCTGGGAGAAGGTTAGGATGAGGGTATGGCAAAGCGAAGAGCCCTCACCCCGGCCCTCTCCCGGAGGGAGAGGGGGCGTGTGTTTCCTGTCTGGTGACGACGATGTTATGTGTGTAGAGTTACAATTGTCTATTAGAAAGCAATCACGACAAGATGACCACTGACCCAATCGAGCAGCCGAAACGCAAACGTCGTCTCCGCCGACAGTTCAGCCTGCGAACTATGTTCGTTCTGCTGACGATCGTAGCCGTATTGCTTGCGCTGGTTGGCCAACCACTGGTCGAACGACGTCGCGAACAGACCGTCGTTCGCACGATCGAGGCCGCAGGTGGCCGAGCAACCGTTTATGACTACGTGCCACGGTTCGGGGCAACGATCTTCTCGGCTGTGCTGGGAAGTCGCATCTACCAACGCGTCCGGGAAGTCGATCTCAGCGGTACGGGCTTCAAGGACGCTGATCTCGAACAGTTCCATCAGTTGACCCATCTTAGAACGCTATGTTTGGACGGCACCAAGGTCGCCGACGCGGGACTGCAGCATTTGAGACGCAACGCCAATCTTGAATCGCTAAATCTGAACGGGACGCTTGTCACCGATGCGGGACTACAACACTTGCAGGAGCTCGGCTCGCTCTGGGAGCTGAACACCTCAGGCACGCAGATCACCTACGAGGGCGTTGCGGACTTGCAGAGGGCTTTGCCGGGGGCGCCCAACCTAAAGCAGCAGCGAGCGTGCGACGAACTGTATGCCGTTGGTGCTACTGGGTTTGGTGTGGTCGGCATGAGCGATGACCCGCTTGCTGACGAAGTCGATTCGGTCCGGTTTCACGGGGGTAGGGGCGTCATTGATCTTCGACATCTACAACATTTGCCAAGATTGCGGGGCCTCGACTTCGTTGCGGCAAATGTCACAGGCAACGTGTTGTCCGGACTTGAATCCGTGCCACAACTCGAAGAGATACGCTTCATCAACGCTCAGGTGACGAACAAAGACCTAGAACATCTGAAGCCTTTGACCAAGCTTAAGGAGGTATGGCTGGAATGGTCCCGCATCGACGACAATGGGCTGGCACACCTGGGCGGGCTCAGTAGCTTGCAGAAGCTCTACTTGAATGGCACAAACGTAACGGGGCTTGGATTCAGGCACTTGAAGGGGCTGTCGCAATTGGAGGTGCTAGATCTCGGCGGCTGCCAGTACATCTACGACGCCGATCTGAAGGATTTGCATTGCCTGAAGCGTCTGCGACGCCTCGTGCTCGAAGACGCACGAGTCACAACCACAGGAGTTGCACAGCTTCAGAAGGCCCTGCCAAACGCCCAGATCATTGTTCGCGAACGCAAACGTCGCCCCCAACGCGGATTCGGCCCGACAGCCGACTTAGGGTTGCCCGTCGAAGCGGAAGCCGCTTTCTGGGATGGTGACTATGAGACCATGGCACGGATCTTGAAGCAGTTCGTGACACTTCACGATTCTTCCTGGCAAGGCTTCGTGTGGCTTGGCCACGCGTATCAACTGGCCGACAAATGGGAAGAAGCGGTCGGTGCCTACCATGCGGCCCTGGTCCGGTTGGAACGCCAGACGATAGCGACGCCGGTTGACCAGCAGGGCAGCCTCCAAAAGCCCAGCCGGGAGCAACTCGAAAAGGAATGGGCGAAGCTCGTGCTGTTGGTCGGGCGCATCGAACTCGACGAGCTGAAGGACCCAGCGGCCGCCGCCGAAACGCTCGCCAAAGGCTTGCGATTTGCCCCCGCGGCAGGCCGGCCTATCGCTGAGATCGCCACGGAAGCGGCAACGGTGATCGACGGGCTGAAGAGTCCGTACAAAACGCGACCGTTCAACGAACACTTGTGGTCCGACCTGATGTACCCACTGACGACACTGCGGTACCAGGCGCTTGCCCATGAACAACTCGGCGACATTGAAGCGGCGCTAGAATGCTGGCTGCGCATACGACTCTGCCGCGTAGGTTACAAGGTAGCCATGGCGAACACCGATCCGGCTCACATCGCGGCCCTATGGTCGAAGTTACCCGAGTCGAAACCTCCGCCTCCAATGCCGGTCTTTTCGGTTCTCACCGACGAGCAGCCCGAGGTAACACTGAAGCCCAATACGGGAGAATCGCGGCTTACGTGGTGGGGAAGCAACAGGTGGGATACGTTTGCCGTGGCCGCTCGGCCCCATCAGGCAATCGCTTCACTGGAGATAACCTGTACCATCGATCGCATCCCTGAGAACTCGTCGACATCGCTTCGGTGCTGGGCGGACGCCGCCAGTCACTGGGACGCGGGAAAACGGAGGCGGTTGGATCACCATTGGCCAAAGGATGCGGTGGACGACGGAAAACCGCAGACCTTCCAGGTCGATGTACCGTTCGACACGAGTGTTCTGCTGGTGCGATTGACGGCCGATTCTTCATGGGAGATGAAACTGCGAGCGACGCTTAGACCACGCGGCACCGGGAAGGAATGGCCGGAGGCGAAGCGGCCCCCGCCATCGCGTAGGACGCTAGGTTCCTCCATCGACTTTCCCCGCAACCCGTTTCGTTTGCTTTCCTCCGATGACACAAACGCACGTAAAGGCGTGCGCTCTACCAGCAGTCTGGTGCGGATGCCCGACGGCCGGTTTCTGTTTGCCTTCGGCGAGAAGAAGATCACGTTTGCCAACAGCGACGACGGTGTCGCGTGGGAAGAGTCCTGGGAATACGAGCATAATAGCATTTTCCCAACCGGCAATCCGACGGTGCTGGTCGACGATGACGGGACGATTTGGATGCTGTACTCCTCGAAGCGTCCGGGTACGGATTGCTTCAGCAGCGGACACTATTACCTATGGCTGGCTCATTCGCGCGATGGTCACACGTGGTCCACGCCGGCGGCCATTAGAACGGCGCACATGCTTGGCAATGACACGATCGTCCAGTTGACTCGCAGTCCGGATGGCAAGTATTGGATTCTGGCGAACGGCCGAATCGGCTCGGGCGATTCGCCGGGGGATATACGTGAACTGCAGCGCTTGCTTGTCCCCATCCGCATCAATCGAACGCCAACCCATGTCCAAGCCACATTTGACGCCGATGGTCGCTGCCATCTCGTGTTCGTGCTCGATGACCTCAAGCGATTGGTTCAGTATAGTCAGTCGGACGACATGCGATTGTGGTCATCCCCAAGAACGCTTTTCAAGGCCGATGACTTCAGAGCAGAAATCCCACAACTGGTGATCGATGGTGACCGTGTAGCACTCATCTACAGCAACAACAAGGGCAGGTGGATACGCCGCGGCACCATGCAGGACGAGGGGCCGCACCTGACCGACCCTATTCAATTCGCCAATCACTCGGTAGGTGCCTACGGCTCGCGCGTGATGCGAGAGTCCGGCAAGGTCTACCTGCCATTGACAGGGGACCCGCCTGGCCTCTTGATCGCCGACCTTGACGATCTACTGGCGAAGCGACCCTGAAGACCGGAAGGACGCGACAGGCGGACTCTTCGTCGTAAATGAACTCCACATGATTTTGCCCGGCAGTCACTTTGCCCGAAGACGACGGAAGAATCATCTGCGGGCAAAATCATGTTCGACTGTGTGCGTATCACTGACGGCGTTGAATTGGCTTGCTTCCGCCACCATTCCCGCCGGGGTTCTGGTTTCGATTGGATCTTTTGGCCGGTCAGGCGGCGGAGGAGCCTGTTATGTCCGTTACCCTAACGCTCGGTGGAGTTTAAGGCCCAAACCGTCACGAATCCGCCCAACTTCGTGTTTTCTGCGGCAGCGGCCAGCAGGTTGCCCTTTGGCGAGAAGGCCACGTGGACTGGTCCTTCCATGTCACTTGGCGGGTCGATCGGATTGAGCTTGCACGTTGGGTTCAGTGTGGTCGGATCCCAAAGCGTAACGCCGCGGTCGTACTCGCCGCTGGCCAGTGTCTCTCCGTCGGCAGAGAAGGCCACCGATGTCACTGCAGTTGTCAAGGCCCGGTCGAACAACAGGGCGCCGGTGCGGGCGTCCCAGATCAGGAGCATGCCGCTGGTCTTGTCATCGCCCTCGGACACGATGCCGCCAGCGGCTAGCAGCTTGCCGTCGGGCGAGAAGGCTACCGACCACGGATCGCCGCGTGGACTCTGGAGCACCTTCTTCACAGCGCCGCCTTGAGGGTCCCAGAAACGGACACTCGATGTCCAACGAGGGGGATGCACGCCAGCACTAGCCAGAACCTTGCCATCCGGCGTGAAGGCCACGGAACGTACCTCCCCGAAGTGCAGTCCCAGATCCTGCGTCATCTTCCCGGTCTTTGTTTCCCAAAGCTTCAGACGTCCAGGTATCGCGCCGGTGGCCTCGAAAATGTGTTCACCGCTGGTGGCCAACGTGGTTCCGTCGGGAGAGAATGCGATTGAGTGAACTCTACCATGCGCATGAGGTACGGCTTCTATTCTCTTGAGCTCCTCGGATTTGTGCCCCCAGATCTTCCCGTATTCGGCGGCCAACTGCTTGTCTTTCAGTACGAGTTGTGCACGGGCGGTCTCGGTCTCGTACATCCTGACCACCGGGTCTGAGCCTACCGCCAAGGTCTTTCCGTCGGGCGAGAAGGCAAGTGCGCCGTAGAGGATTCTGCGAATCGGGTACTTGTAGAAGACAAGCTCCTTTTCTTCGGACGTCAGCATATCGAAGGCCACGATCTGCTCGCCTGTACCGGCGTCGCGAAGGATCACTTTGGCCGTCTGGTCCAAAGCCGCCATCAGCTTACCGTTGGGTGAGAACGCCACAGCCAGGACGTTCACGTCCTCGCCGTGACCGGCGGCAAACAACTTATGTGGCGCGAAACTCGGCTGAGCCGAGTCCACGGGCTCGGCCGCCAGTTGGACCACAACGATTTCGATCGGTTTGCTCACGACTCGCACGGGAGGATTGATACGAGGTCGGGAGGGATGGACTCTGAAGGCCACGCGGATTGCGTGCTTGCCGGGTCCGAAAACGAGCGGTTCACTGTTGTCCTTGCTTCGCCAACCCCAAGTATCCTCCAGCGGGACGGAGACACCACTCGTTTGGCGCCCTGGAGCAAACGGAAACACCGGCACGTCCCCCGAGCGAAAGACCGTGGTGCCGTACCAGGTCCCATCGCACTCAAGCTCCCACCACTCGGGTGCCAGTACCAGCTCCAGGTCGCGTTTCCCGTGATTCCGGAAATCGGTCAGCAACGCCGGCTTCTCACCCGCTTTGCAGGTGTTTTTCGCTGCGTGCAGCCGAATCTGCACACCGTCGACTGCTGGGCCCCAACCACCAAGCTTTCCCTCCCTGCGCAGAGCGGCAATGAAGGTTTTTTCTTGTCTCTCGGGCAACGAGAGCTGCACACCCTTGTCCGGAGGCGAGTGCAGGATCGCTGGAGTAATGGGTGACGCTATGGGACCAGCGATGTGGCCGCCGAGGATTCTCCGGCCGTCGACGACCAGCACAAAGGGCTCAATACTCCGGGAGGGACGAATAGAGCGCCTGCCGATCGCACGACGCTCCGCCAATTCCGCTTCGGTGTATTCTCGATCCCGCTCGGATTTTTCCCAACCAGTACCCTCAAAGAGACGCTTGCGTGCAGGCTCCTTCAGAAAAAGCTGGCTCCCCTGCGGATCAAAGGCGATGATGTCCTGCAAAGTCAGAAGCGGCTTCTGGGCAAGTTTCAGCTTGCTCAGATCGCCCCGCATCGCATCGCTGGGGACATCCTCGTCGAGCAAATAGAAGGCCACTTTCCGGAGCGTGTCGCCCCGATTTGCCTCCTTCTCCTTGGTGGCCTTCACAGATGATCGCACGCTGGCCACGATCTCGATTTCGACCGGACCGCTCCACAGCAGCACAGGACGCTCTTTGTCGATTTGCGATGGGTCGCTATTGCTGGCGTGATAGCCAGGCCAGCCATAGCGGAGGGTGTATTTGCCGGGCGCGAGTTTCAATGGCCGGTCGCCCTCGACGCTGCGCCATCGGCTGTCCAGCACGATGCGCGGTCCGCGGCCGTTCAGGTGCTCCATCCACACCAGGCTGCGATGATACGCCGCGCCGGAGATTTCTTCGGCCGGATGCTGATATATCCGGCCGTCCACTTCCAGTCGGCTTCCGTCCATCTGCGCGGTTGCGAGCTGCAGTTCGCCGAATGAGGCTTGATGGATGAGAACGTCGCACATTGGCGTTTCATTGACCGACCAACTTGGCCTCATAGGTTTCAATCGGGCCATCACACCGGCGATCATCTCGCCCCAGCGAATCAC
>CAZUAH010000327.1:0-15127 GCA_964617665.1 uncultured Pirellulaceae bacterium | reverse complement strand
CGAATATCCGGCTCGTCATCGAGAATCCAACAGCATTTTGGTGCCGAGGGGAAGACCATTGTGATTCCTGAACCCAGCACCAACGATGTTGTCTTGTTAGACATGGCCTGCGGTGAAGTCCGACAGAGGTTCGCCGGCCATGGGAATCTCATTCTAGCAGTGGCCTATTCTCCCAGTGGTAGGCTGGTCGCCGCAGCTTCAGTGGGAGGCTCCGTAATCATCTGGGACGCGCAGACGGGCGAAGAAGTGGGTAGGGCAAACGGTAAGCACACGGTTTTCTCCCTCGCATTCTCCCCCGACAGCAGACTTCTCGCCGTAGGTAACCCCGCCGACGTAAGGCTCTGGGATGCTTTCGTGCGTCAAGAGCGGGCAGGACTGCCGGTAGATGGAGTCCACAGCTTGGCCTTTTCGCCGGACGGCAACGTCCTGGTTACAGGGGGTGAAGATACGACGATCCAGTTCTGGGATTTGGAGTCCAACGAACAGACTCGCATTATTCGCGGACACTCTCAGACTGTCAGCGACCTTGGTTTCACGCAGGATGGTCAAATTCTCGCCGCGGCAACCACGGGAGACGCCGACAATGAGATTACGCTCTGGGACGCGGCAACCGGCGAGAACCTGGCTCGAGAAACGGTCCTCGACGCTAGTGTATCGAGCGTTGCCTTTGCACCCGATGGAAAGACGCTTGTAACCGCAGACAACGTCAACGGCATCAGACTTTGGGATGTCGATGTGAGAACAGTCGAGGACGAGCGGCCGGAAGCTGTGTCGCTGGAGATTGAGCCCGAGCCTCAAGGTATCCACCGCGACGGTGCACTCAGCCCCATGGCCTTAGTAGCGGCGCCAGGAGCGGTCGCAGACGGGTCAAGCTGGACGATTGACACCGTATCCCATCGCGGCCACATTCTGGCTGCCGGCTACAGCCCAGACAGCAGCATGTTGGCAACTTGCGGCGTGGACGGCACTGTGCGGCTTTGGGAGCCCATGACCGGGAAACTGCTGGGCGTGCTGTATGGCCACTCCGGTTACGTCAATTGGGTCACCTGGTCGCCCGACTCGCGCTATGTCGCCGCTGCAGGAGACACCACCGTGCGGATTTGGCGTGCTGCCACCGGTCAACTTGTCAGGACACTGCGCGGCCACACTCATACGGTCATGGGCGTCGACTGGTCGCCCGAAGGCCGCCGTATGGCAGGTGTCAGTCAGCAGGGAAGACTCCTCATCTGGGACATCGCCAGCGGCGAGTTGGCGGCTGATTGTCGAGGTGCTCCTGGGAAACGGAGCCATGTGGCGTGGTCGCCCAACGGCCGATTCCTAGCCGCCACGGGTGAGGGGGCGTGCCAGGTGTGGCACGTCGACGGACGCAGCGTCATCCGGGAGTTTACCCAAGAACGTGCGGGTTCTCCTTTTCCGGTGTTCTTTGGTGCCACTTGGTTACCCGACAGCAATCGCCTTGCGATTCACGGTGCAAAGGCCTCCTACGTCCTGGATGTTGTCGGTGGCGAGGTGCTAACCAGGTACGTGAAAGATGAAACCGTTGGCAACACCGTTCAATGTTGGCGCAGTGTTTGGCGGAGCTTCACTGGGGTAGACCGACTTGAAGTACTTCCTGGAATGCGACCGTTCATGATGTGTTACGGGGCGTATCACTGTTTCGTCGCGGTTGCACCCAACGGAACTTCCTACTTCGGAACAACCGACTCCGTAAACGCGTCGCCGGAAGGCAGTCGTCCGCAACCCGAATTGCCGCCGTTGCCGCAGAGAACACCTGTTCCAAGTCGCAGCATCAATCCGGGTCCCCAGCACATCGCTTGGTCGCCGAATGGAGAACGTCTTGTTGTGATGAGCAATTGGCGTTTCGGACCACACGCTTGGGACCTGAAACGCGGGGATATGGTGAGTCGATGCGACGGCTATTCCATCTGCTACGATCTCGGTTGGTCACCGGATGGGAAGACGATCGCATTCCCATCTGGCACCAGAGTCCAGATTTGGAAACACGAAGAAGCCAACGACATACGGTTCTTGGCCGAAGGTGATATGACGAGACGCCTTTGCTGGTCGCCAGACGGGAAGCGATTGGTCACCTTTGAAGATAGGCATTTTCTCAAGGTCTGGAACTACCAGGCGGAAGGCGAGTCTCAACTGATGCGGGAAAACGAGTCGCCCACCGCTAAGGATGATGTTGTCTGTATCACATGGTCTCCCAAAGGCGATGTTCTTGCCACAACCTACGACGTCACGCCGGAGGCTCGCATCTGGAGCGCCGACGGTGATCTCGTCAAGGCAGTCAAGATCGCCAGCCACGACAGCCATATCGCCTGGAGTCCGGACGGCCGCTACCTTGTTGCCGCAAGCCGGAACAAGGACGTCGTATCGCATCTTGTCACGATCACCGACGTCGAAACTGGAGAAATTACCAGCCAGTTTGCCGGTCACAATGGGCCGGTGAAACAAGTCGCGTGGCTCGGCGAGGGGCAGCGAGTTGCTTCCATCGGTGTGGACAACAGGCTGAAGATCTGGGAACCCGGCCGAGAGGAACCGGTCACGGAATTCGATCTACTGGAGGCGGATGCCGCAGAGTTCTCGGCTGATGGGAGCATGCTTTGCCTCGGTCACCCAAACGATTTCCGACTGATCGAAACAGAATCCGGTCGAAACTCCGGTTCGCTTGTCGTGCTCGACGAAGGCAAGGGCCATCTGGCCATTTCCGCCCATGGTCATTACCGCGGAAGCGAAGGTGTTGAGAAGCATCTCATCTTTGTCGTCCTGACCGAAGACGGTCGGCAAACCGTTGTAAAGCCCGATGCCTTCACCAAACAGCACGGCTGGAAGAACGATCCCGATCAGGTCCGGTTGTTGGCCACTGAGTCACCTGCGTCAAGGTAGGCCGCTGCTGTGGGTACCGCCACGGCCGAAGGTCGTCGTCACGGAGCCTGGGGGCGGTGCCCCAGAGATTCCACCGGTACGCAGTCAAGCTTCAAGGGCTCGTTCATCGGCGGTCAAGGGCCTGCCGAAGACCTGCGGAGCGCGGATAGCCGCTTCATCTCTGTCGTGGGGCACTTTTCGAACGTGCCTCACTTGTCGTTTCCGCAACCCACAAACGGTTTTCTCGAATCATTCCCACGATCCGCGTCACGGCCTTGCGTTGAACAATGTAAGAGACGGAAGCCCGTTGAATAGCGTTTTCAGAGACCTTATTCCTCAAGGGGGTACCTTGTGATGACGTCCCAGGCAACACATCCGAACACTGACCCAAGAGCCGAGGAGGAACTCCAGAGATTGATTGACGGTCTCAGTACCTCTGATCCCGAGATATGGTACACGTGCATAATGGAACTGCGGGATAGAACCGGAGAAACCTTCGTTACTCCAGGCGATTGCATTGCTTGGTGGAATGCGAGACAGGACGGAGAGTGGCGCCGAAAGAGCGAGATTGCTTTCCGAAGTCGGGCCCGGCGCTCAATACGGTACGGTTTCCTATCGAACAGTCCTGGCGTGTCTATCATGCCAGGAGTGGGAATGTGCGATACAAAACTGTGATGAACGAGCGACCACCGTTCTCGATCACGGGTTCCATATAAAGGAAAATATGGGTAAAGGCGGCATGTTTTTTCCGAATGACCTGTGCCTCTGCCAGAAACATGCAGGGTTGGTACAGGACTATCGCAATGGGGAGGGGATGGGGAGGATAATGAATCTCCCCGTTATTGGAAGCGTATTGAGTATTGTTGGGCTATTTGGTGGCGCCTATTCTTTGTTCTTGCTGTTCCTTGTGATCTTCGACAAGGCATGGGAAAGGCTCAACCTCGTTGATTTCGCTGTTCTTGGCGCGACCGCCGTTTGCCTTCCGTTTGTAGTCTGGGGGTTGGTTTCCCAAGATAGATGGGCCAAAGAGATGGGGCTGGTCAAGAAGCACAAATATGTGTTTCGGTTTGAAGACGAGTCGGACACGGGTTTCCATCCGGACTTCTGAAATCCCCTTTCAGGATCGTGCCGTAGGCGCCCAACCGCGCGATGCAACCGGACCGAGATCGTCGCTTCCCCTCTGCCCGGCGGCGTCCCGCGTGCCCTGGACATGGTGACCATGACGGTCGGTCGCACTTCTCACCCGCCGCTTCTCGGGACTTTCTTCCCGCATTCCTCCACTGAATAGACTGTCGCGAAACAGTCTCCAAGTCTTTTTCCGCGATTCGCGTCACGGCTCTGCGTTGAGCTTACTGAGAGACGGACGATTGTCGAATCCGTCCACATCAATCTCGTTTCTGGAAGGAGGAACACCGTCATGATCCGCCGAGTAACACACTCTATCGTCGCCATCGTTGCGATCTATTCGACATCCGCCACGCAATCAAAGGCCCAGGAATACAAGAAGGGCGACGAGGTAGTGGCCTTGAGGCACGCTGAGCTGAAAGTGGAGAAGAGGGTTGTAGGTACGATCCGCAGAGGCGAGAAGCTTGCTATCGAGAATGTCCGAAGCGACTGGCTTTGGGTTCGACACGGTCAGACGCGAGGGTGGATCGAGAGCACCGCGGTTGTGGCCCCCGACCTGCTCGCGCATTACCAACGCCGACCGGAAGGCTCCGTCGCCCAGATATGGGGAGGCGTGCGAACGAAGATCAACGGGATTGCCTTTCGCATCGAAACCGATGGACGCCGCACAACGATCCAGAAGTATAGAGACGGGATCAAAATCAAGGGCGGCACAATGGACGCGGTGATCGGGAAAGTGGGCGATCGCAGTTGCGCGTTTTCCGTAAACGGAAAACGCTACGCCCAGGTCCAAAGGGGCGACTATGTGTTCGTCCGCCCGTCACAAGAAGTGTATGTGAATGGCGGACTCCGAACGCCGCAATAGGCCAAGCGTGTGTTCCACGTCGCGGCACGTGTGCGAAGCGTCTGAGAAGAAGATTCGGGTAGTGCACAGACGTGCCCTGTTTCTCGACGCGTGCGAGAGCATCCGGCGAGTCCCGTCCATCGGAAGTTGAACGAAGAACGCACCCCAACGACAAACGATTTCCACGATTCGTGTCACGGGCATTCGTTGAACTTCCTGAAGGACGGAAACGTGTCGAATCCGTCTACAGCAAACTCGCTCCCTAAAGGAGGGACACCGTCATGATGTACCGAGCAACACACCCTGTTGTTATCGCGATCGTCGCGATCTTTACGCTGCCGGCCACACTGGCGATGGGCCAGGAGAACGACCACGTACAGGAATGGTCGAAAAGACTCGAAAGCATCCAGTCGCTAATACGGCGCGTCGGCAGCGAACTCAGCCAAAAGGGCAAGGCCTTTGATGCAGGCAAGCAAGAGCCGAAGAAGCTGTACGAGGAGATCCGAGAGCTTAACGAAGAACTTGAGGGATTCTATCAGAAGACGAGAGCTGTCTACGACGAAATCAGGGAAAGTCGTGACACGCTCGACAAAGAGGAATACAGGCGTGCTTACGACGAGTACCGGGCAACGTACAAAACGTACCAAGCAGCCTACGACGAGTACAATCGCGCCTATAAGGTGTACCGCACCGCCGAGGACAAGCATCAGGCAGCAAAGAGAGAAACCGCTCCCGCTCCATCGCGGATTTCCACACGGAGCAACGCCAGAGAAGAACGCAATCGGCAACTCCTGAGTCAACTGAAAGCGATCGCAAATGAGCAAAGCTTCCAACAAGGCACGAAGGTGGTTGCTTTGACGAACACTCAATTGAAGGCCGGCAGTGAGACACTAGCCAGCATACGCAAGGGCGACTTGCTGACAGTCGAACAGACGCGGGACAAATGGCTGTGGGTGCGAAGTGGCGACGCGCGCGGGTGGGTCGACACGAGGACTGTCATTAGTTGCGCCCTATTGGCCTGGTACGAGCGTCTGCCGGATCATGGATCTGTCGAGTATGCCGGGCGAACGTTGGGCAAGTGTTACGGTTTCATGTTCGAGATTGTCGATGCCGGATCACAACTCTACGGTAGCCGTTGGGGACCGAATACTAGCGTCAATGGATATCGAGTTCCCACCGGAGGCGGCGAGAACGTCAACTGCCAAAATGCTGGTGCTTTCCTCAGAAAGGCCGGGGATCGCCGTCGCGAGCTTATGATCTCGTTTCCAGGCTCCACGAGACCGTTCATCAACATACCTGCACTGAGATCGTACGGGATGGTCGACCAGGGCGCCTACATATTCATCTCCACCAACGACCGGAGCGTTTTCGTGAACGGACAACGCCGCAGGCCTGGTTAGGCCAAGAGCGTGCCCCTTGTTTCGGCACGCGTGCAGGAGCATCTCAAATGCTTGCTCTTCGGCCGTCGAGCGGGTGATGCACCCCGACAGGGTGCGGATGGTCGTTTCGTCTTTTGTCCTGGGGCGGCGCCTCGCTTGCCTCAGGCTACGGTGAGCATGGCCGTCGGCCATACTCGCTAGACAAACCGTGAAACGAATTCTCAGCTCATTTCTACGATTCGCGTCACGGCCTAGCGTTGAACGTATTGAAAGGCAATGTGGCATTTCCCGTTTAATCTCTATTTTGGAGGAGTCGTCATGTTTCAGAAGTACGCTTTTTGTGTTGGTCAGAACGCTGTGATTTGCCTGTGCGGTCTGGCCGTATTCGTATCTCCGCAATCGCTGCAAGCGGAAGGTCTGCCGAAGGAGACGGTGGAATTGTTGATTGCTGGCCAATGGGAGCAGGTCTTCGATCAGCTCAAGGACGTGGAACCCAACAAAGCGGACGGCGTGAGCCGGCTTGTGGCGGTCCACGCCAGTCTGCAGACCAACCGCAACAACTTGGCCCTGCTCCTGATCCTGTCATTGGAACCGCGACATATCGACAAATGGGCAGAATGGACCGGCTCGTTGGCCAAGGCCAACGAGGTGAACGCCGTGGCGTGTTACCTCCGCGGTGACGCTCTCGCGCGATGTGGAAAACTGGCGGAAGCCGAGACTTGGTTCACTCGCGCTATCCCACTCGACGGTAAGTTCGCCATGCCCTGGATCGGACGAGGAATGGTACGCGCCATGAGGATTCCGGAGAATTCGGAGTACCGCAATAGCGCCTACGATGACTTCGATCGAGCCACGCAAGTCAATCCAAACCTAGCCGAAGCGCATGCGAGCAAAGGGTGTTACGAGATACTACTAACCAACGCAGATGGGGCCGTCATGGCATTCGATCAGGCCCTGGTTTGCAACTCCAATTTCGCCTTGGCTCTCAATGGCCGAGGATGTGCATACTACGGACTCGGCAAACGCGGCAAGGCGAGTCATGATTTTGGTAGAGCCGAAAAACTACTGACCGAACTAGCGGGCACGACGGCAGCCAATCGAACATCGCTTGAGGCATTGGTTTCTCAAGAGGTCCGTGCCAAACTCCACCACCTGAAAAAGCTAGGAATGGTAGCGAACGATGAGATGCTAACCGAGGAAAACTTGCTTCCCCCCACATCGCCCCTCGAGCAAGAAATGATGGAGCAAGGGAGGGCATACGAAACACTGAAAGCAATGGACCTTCTGCCGCCCGGCGGAGTTCTCCAGAGCTACTCTGGCACGGTCGTTGATACGGGAGAGTGGCCGGTGTCTACCTTCTTCACTTTGGCATATGGGAAAAAGCTCGGCCGCCAAGAATCAGACAAGGTCACGGAAGCACCAGCCAGCGCTCAACCCGTACCAGTGAATTCGACCGTGAAATGAGTGGAAACGGCAGGATCTATGACACTTGTTGAAAGGCGTTTCGATTGCCGAATTGGAGGGAGAGACCATGTCGCACGGTATACGAATTTGCATCCTTATAGCCGCTCTGGTCGGTGCTCTTGCCAATGGTTCGCCAGACGTGTTTGGAGACGAAATCCAACCGGGCGATTGGGTGGTTACCACAGCGGCCCGCACGCCCGTGAAAGCCAAACGGGATGTACTCTTCGTCTTGGGGAAACAGACCGAGCTGCGAGCCGAAAACGTGAACGGCGACTGGATTGCCGTGACCGTCATGCAAGGCAAGCGAAGAATCCGCGGCTGGGTGCAGGCGAAGCATTTGACGCGGATCGCCAGGAACTGCCAAGACGATGATTGTCCGCAGAACGTCTTGGCGTCCCTACGACCTGAGGAGAAATACATTGCGTTTTCGCTGGTCGTCGCGCAGAAACGGCACGAACGGCCGGTCCCGTCATCGGGTTCAGCCGGTTCGGATGGGATATCTGCCGCTGCCAAAGCGTTAAGGAGTGCCTTCTCGGCTGGAGAGATCGATGAGAAACACGAGGCATCTTCATCATCACTCTATGACCGGGAGCAAGGCTTGGAGGTCCTCCGGCTGGGAGGGATGACTCGCATCCACGGGTTGGTGCTGGATCCGAAAACTGGAGACGCAATCGTCGTCGGCCAATATGTTCCGGGACGCGCCGCCTTGACGCTGGACGATCTGGTTGTCGCCTTGCGAGCGCGGCTTGTGCGAAACGAATGGCCAGCGGTGAGTATCGATCCGCCGAAGAAGCGCGACGCGCGACGCAAACACACCGTGCGTTTTGAGGGAGGCGTCGACAACACGCCATTCGGCCAGACTTTGTTCGATGCTGATTACCTGCTTAAGAGGATTTCGCTGAAGAAGATCAGCAGCGGCGTTCCAGAGGTCAAGAGCCACTGGGCCTTGGCGTCACAGTACGCGAGCAAGTCGCGTGCAAAGAGCCGGTCGGTGTTCAACCGATTCTGGTTCTATCCGATCGCATCATCCGTCGCCGTTAGGGAGAACGTCGCAGCCATTCGAGGACTTGAAATGGGCGTCCACCGGGAACTGATGGGCGCCAAAATCAACGGTAAGACGATTGATGACCTGTCGAAGTTCAAGGATCAGGCCGCCGAGGAGTTCGTGGCCCAACTTCGCGAGCACTATGATGAGCTTGCCGTCATGCACCCGTCCTTTCGGCGTCTACAACAATTGAACGAACTGGTTGCGCTGACTCACTCGGTTCAGTCGATGAAGCCACAGCCGGATCTGTCCTGGTGGTTGGATCACTACCGCATCCAGAGCCGACGCACACCTACTACGGTCGATGAATTGTCTCAACAGGAGACCGTTTCGTCGAGTTACGGGTACACCAGAAGGCACACGATGTCCGGCGGAGTGCAATTGCGTGCGCTTGCTCGTCGAGTCAAGGCAGGCGACGCTTGTGCGCTACGCGACGCGGTCTTGAAGACGCGGCCGGGCTCCGACGCTTTGTGCTGGGAGTTTGCGGTTGCCGACTGGGTGGTTTCGCTGCCGACAACGACTTCCTCGGCCAGTTCGCGGGACGCCATCCAACAGTTCATGTACGCCCAGTTCCTCGTCCGGCAGAAGCACTACGACGAGGCTCTAAGCTGCTTGGATAAGATCCTCCGGAAGGATCCGGATTTCCTTGACGCCCTTTACTTCAAGGGAAAGGTGCTGAGCCACTATCGTAAGCAACACGAAGACGCGATCCAGTGCTTCGACACCTTGCTTGAAGAGGATCCAGATAACGCCGAGGCTTACACGGCCCGAGGTTTGGTCCATCTTGGCAGGAGCGACCTCTACCGAGCCGGCAAGGATTTCGACGAGGCGTTACGGCGAAATCCTAAGTTGGCTGGCGCGCTGGCCATGCGAGGATTGTGTCGTGCAGGACGCCGCGACTACGAGGAGGCCTTGGAGGATGTGAACGAGGCCCTTCGCTTGAACCCTGGACTAGCAACTGCTTACGCCGTCCGGGGCCGAGTCTATCGCCTGCAAGGAGAGACGAGCAAAGCGTTGGCCGAATTGGACACGGCACTCCGCATCAATCCGGACGCGATCGCGGCCCATAGCGAACGTGGGTTGATCCATGAGGAACAGAAAGACTTCGAGCAGGCAGTCAGAGACTATTCGGAAATCCTTCGCGTTGATCCCAGAAAGAGTGCAGCCCATTACCGCCGCGCTCGAATGTACGAATGGCAGGAGGAATACAGCAAGGCGATCGAGGACTATTCAAAACTGATCGGAGTCGCTGGGGCATCCAACGATGCATACTCTCATCGGGGTGAGCTCTATCGGAAGACTCGCCAGTTCGACAACGCCCTATCCGACAGTGCGAAAGCAGGCCTGTTGCTCTTCGTGGACGTCGGCGCGAAAAAGGCAACGCTGAAATCCGGCAACAAGACCGTCGGTACTGTGGGCAGAGGCGAAGGCCTGCAGGTGCTCGACGTCAAGGACAGATGGCTTCTAGTCGAAGCGGTTGGGGCCGGAGGAGACGAGGTCCGCGGTTGGATTGATCAGAAGCATGTTCGTTGAGTAACGGCAGATGGGCGAGTCGGTTCATAGTCGAGAAGGGCGAGCCGGATCCGGTGCGCGCGATCGCCGACGCGGATGAAGCGATCCGCCTGTACCGCAAGCACACCAGCGCTCGTTTGCTCCGCAGTAGAGCATGGGCGCAGAACGGTGATTTCGACGCCGCGTTTGCCGACCTTAACAAGTTGATTCAGATCTCCCCGACGGATGTGATGGGGCATGTTCTTCGCGGTCGGCTCCATAAGATCAAGGGCGATCAGGAAGCTGCGGTTAACGACTTCGCCAGGGCCCAAGAGCTGAACCCAAATCTGGACAGCGGCGGCGGGTACGTATGGTCTCAACCTGTGGGTAAGCGAGCCATTGCAGAGATCCACGACATCCGATTCGAAGTATTGAACCCGGGGACACCCATCAAAGGTACACACAAGCTGATTCCTTTCCGAATGGGTCCTTCTGGGTTCGCGGCCGGATTGGAGGAATGCCGTTTCGATTTCGGCACCGTCGTCGCAATCGGCCTGGCCGGAAAGCGCAAGAGCAACGATCCCTGGGTGTTCTCGAAGGACGGTAAACACTATGGGAAGGTCAGGCAAGGTGACCGCATATTGATCAACGAATCGCGGGAAGTCTCAGTTAACGGGGAACGTCGGAATCCCGAAGAGCCGTGACGGTTTGCATGCCGCGAACAAGGTCCCAAGTCATGGCGGTTTCGAAACCAAGCGGGCTACCGGAAGACGACCTTCAACTACACAATCAACCAGGATGGCCGAGTCGTGGTCGCATCGGCGGTGCTTTCGGAGGACAAGCGATATGCCAGACCGACCTGGGTTGCCCACTACGAATACGACCAGGAAGGCAGGCTATGCCGTGTGCGTCGTCCAGAGAACGCCGTGGCGGCACGTGAACAACGGCGCGAACAGGATCTAGCCATGCGCGAGTAGCCGCGGACCAGAACGTGTGGTTCGCACGACGGTTGTTCTACGAGACGGTCGCAACATCGTACTTGCGCCGAATGGTCATTGGGGTGGGCCAAAGGAAGCGGCTGACGACCTGTTGGCCGTCGTCCAAACGGACGAAGGCCAAGAATTGCTCACATTGCAGCAGTTTGCCAACAAATGCGGCTGGCAAAACGATCCGAACAAAGTTGGATTCCACCCCGGGGAACATTGATTCCAGACAACGGAAGTGGATGGACGCCAGGACTCAGAAACGGGATGATCGTTCAAATCCCGGTTACGACGAGGCCCGGCAAGCCTGCGCCGCGCCTTTTCCATCTGGGGCGATGTTCTGCACAGGGAAGGCTCAGAATACGCTCACGCTGCGTCTTTCTTCTCGAACACGAGTCAACAGAGTGAACAGAAAAGAGCAGCCTCTGCTGACTCTGCCCTACAAACCGGAGAAATCTCGTCCACTTGCCACAATTTCGGCCGCGGATGAACACGGATCGGCACGGATATGGCCAAGAGCACTTACCTGATCCGTGCTCATCCGTGCCCATCCGTGGCTTCCTTTCTTGGCCGCGGCTGAGGGGCGGGCTGTCTCCTTCTGTTCACATTTCCGTGTCTTGGCTGCGTAGAGACTGCGCCGAGGACACTTCTCTACGAATGAATCTACCAGAGCCGTTTTTCAGAATTGTCTCCACGATTCGCGTCACGGCTTTACGTTGAGCTTCCTGAGAGACGGACGATTGTCGAATCCGTCCACAGCAATTCCGTTTCCCGAAGGAGGAACACCATCATGATCTGCCGAGCAACACACTCTATCGTCATCGCCTTCGTCGTAATCTGTACGATACCGGTAATACCGGCGATGGGCCAGGAAAGCGATCGTGTCCAGGAATGGTCAAAGAGACTCGAAAGCATCCAGTCAGAAATACGGCTGGTTGCTAGCGAGCTCAAGAAGAAGGGTAGGTCCTTTGACGAGAGTGAAGAAGAGCCGAGGAAGCTGTACGATGAGATCCGAGAGCTTGACGACGAACTCGACACATTGCGCGACAAGGCGAGAGCCATCTACAACGAAATTTGGGAAAGTCGGGAAATGCTTGACGGAGAGGAGTACGAGCGAGTGTACGCGGAGTACCAAGCAACGTTCAAAACGTATCGAGCAGCGCGCGACGAATACAAATCCGCCTACGAGGTCTACCAAACGGCGAAGCACAAAACATCGCATAGCGCCCGCGGGCGTGAAGCCTCGGCGCGGAGGTCCTCCGGCTCAGTTTCTCAACGCAACGCGCAACTGGCCCAGGAACTGGATGGAATGAAGGCCGCCGTCGCCTTCACCGAAGGATCGGAAGTGATTGCATTGCGTACCACAGAAATGAAATCCGGACCAAAAACGGTCGGGCATATTCAGAAGGGTGAGAGGTTCACCGTCGCGAAGGTGCAGGGCCCATGGCTTTGGACGGGCAAGGGATGGGTAAATGCAAGGAATGTGATCAGCGCCGCCTTACGGGATTGGTACGAGCGTTTGCCAGACAATAGTCGTATCAGCGTGGGCGACAAGATGTACGGGAAGTACAAAGACGTATTCTTCGAGACGGTCGGCCAAGGAGGCGGAATCGCGTTCGTAGATAATAGCATGACCATCAATGGCAAGAGAATGTCGCACCCCGTGTTGGTCATCGGCAAAGAAATGACGTTTGCGCTAGACAATCGCGGAGGCCGATGGCTCTTGTCGGTAGCATTTACGCATTTCGACAGTGTTAGTCTCTTTCGTACTCTTCCTGTCGTCGAAAAGGCGGTGCGTCCGTACGCGTCTGTTGGACCAGGTGCGTTTGTCCGGATCGATGCCAAGCAACAACGAGTATACGTTGACGGGCAGCCCATTGGTTCGCGATGACGATATCCCTCCCAGGTTCGTGCAAGGTCATTTAGCGGGCGGCGAGACGGCATTTCGGAACATTCCCACGATTCGCGTCACGGCCTTACGTTGAACCAAATGGCGGGCGTGACAAAGCACTGCCTGATGTCCAATCAGTTCTTACCAACAGAAGGAGAAAGGACCATGTTCCGAATGATCTCACAGCAACGGTTGCTTGCGAACGCAGTGAATTTCGTACGAGTAGCCAAATGGCTTGTCTTGCTCCTTGTCTTAGCGACGGGGCTCCCATTTGTCCCCGCATATTCGTGTGCCGCTCAGGACGGTGCTTACGAAATGGACGAGACGTCTCGACTCGCCGACGACACATCTTTCACGTCCTTCCCGGACGAGGTGGACACAAGCGGCGACGAGGAAGCGAGTCCAGAAGAAGGCACGGTCAAGAAGGCCGGATCTACTGGCTACCCCAAGATCGTGATTCTGATCGTGCTTTTCCTCATATTTCGGTCGATTTTCCGGAAATAGGCTCGACCGAAGAGTCCGCGATGACTTCGAATCTCAACACAAGAAAGGAAAATCGGCATGAACGCGAAAATGGCAAGGGCGATGAGAACTCGCGGCCTCGTTTTGGTCCTTCTCTGCAGTTGCTTGACAGCATGCAGCAATCCGAGTTCGGACGCACTTCAGTCAGGCAGCGAGTCTACAAGCAGTGCCGACGAGAATGAGGGCCTTGACGGAGGATGCGCAACTCTGCAGCAACTCAGCGAGACCCTGGTCGACGCCCTTCGACGCAAGGACGCTGTGGCTTATGTCAATCTTTGCGGCACGCGCGAGGATACGATTGAGCTTGTCGAGGCGTCGGAGCTTCCAGATTCCGAGAAGGAGGCGATGATCGCTGATATGAAAAGCGATACAGACGCCTTTCAGAGGATTGGCAAGATGCGTCGTCGCAATTTCTTGGAAATCGCTGATCACCCGGCCTGGAAGGACGCCACGGTAGCTGGCGTGACGCCGGGGGACAAGTTTCCCAAACCAGGGATTGTCGGCTATGCGGAGATTGACATCTCCTTCGTGGACGGCGTCTTGCCGGACCTTGAGGTAGATTTGGTGGCGAAGGCATCGAGTGGATGGAAGATCTACGACGATGTGGCTCTCGCCATCAATTTGCCCCAGACTGGTCCGATAACAGCGCAAACGCAACCGGAGTAGGTTGTGCTTCAGCATATCGAACCGTCGGCGCACGCGACAAACGAAACTGCCCAACGGGAGTCACAGTTGCCGCGGCAGACGGGTCTTCACTTCTACGATCGGGAATCGTACAGCCCCACGTTGGGGGCCTCGCTCTTGAACGGCCTGCCAATGTCAGTTCCGGCGTTGATGCACGGACTTTGCGGATCTAACCGGAAGTCGAGTTCTTGAGCGTTTACGGCCATTTGACACATCCCACTATCTTTCCCCCAAGCAAAGCAGCTTGCCACCGGCCGTCGAGACGAACAGCCGGCTGTTGGCGATGGCCATGCCGTCCCATAGTGGTGCGGGTAGGTTGTGCTTGGTGAGGAGCTTGCCGTCGTCGGCCGAGAGGACGCGGAGTTCGCCTTCGGACCCGGCGATCCACAATCGGTCGCGGGCGAGTACCATTGCCGCGACGGTCTGTCCACCGCCTTTCGTGTCGAAGGCGCCCACTTGCCCGACAATCATTTTGCCTGGTGACGATGAGGCAAGATCACCTGTGGGCAAAATCATGAATGCGGCCAGTGGTCTCATTGACCACTCGGCGTGACCTCTCCGGGCAGGTCGCCCGTCGCGAACTGAACGCCAGCCAGTACGTGTTGGAGGAATAACGGATTCCAGTAGGTTTCCATGGCATGGCCGAGTGTTGTGTAGAAAACGCGTCCTTCGCCATACTGCCGAACCCACGAGACGGCGTAGTCCTTGTCGGGACGTTTGCCCGGGTCGGTCATCTGGTCCAGGTCGAGGCTCAGCAGAATCCGCAGGTTCTTGCGCGAGTAGGGTTCGCGCGAGATGTAGATTTCGTCTTTGATACGCCACGGCTTG
>CAZUAH010000326.1:0-15150 GCA_964617665.1 uncultured Pirellulaceae bacterium | reverse complement strand
AAATCCGAGCCGCTACTTCATGGCCACGCGCTCGCAGAGTGCGCCGCCGGACCTTCACGATGGAATGGCCGCCAAAGTCCGGACAGCAGATGCAGTTCCCGGAAGTAGACCGTGCCGACTTTTTCGACATGGAGACAGCCAAACGAAAGATCAACCAAGCACAAGTTGACCTGCTGGTGGAACTGGCACAAAGGCTCGGCGACGGGTGATTCGTTTGCTGTCCGCCATTTGACTCATCATTCCAGCCGCGGAAGCCGCCAACGTCTATGTCCATCGACCTCCAAATCTTCACCATCGGCCACTCCAGCCACCCACTGGACGGCTTCTTGGATCTGCTCAAGCAGCACGGCATCGCAGCCCTCGCCGATGTCCGCCGTTACCCCACGTCCCGCCGACATCCACATTTCAGCCGAGGCAGCCTATCCGCCTCTCTGGAACAGGAAGGCATCAAGTACCACTGGATTGAAGCCCTGGGTGGCAACCGGAAGCGATCCAAGGACGCCAGACTCGCAACTTCAAACCTCTCAAGTCGGACAAGTCCAAGCGGCGTATTTCACTCACTTTCCGCGTCACCGTTGGCTTAACGCCACGCTGATAGTCGGCCGGAGAACGGTAGATGGGTGTATTCTCTGGGGTAACGTGAGTTGTGATCTTGGCTGGATGGACAATCGCGGTGAGCGTCACAAGGCGAGCCGGTTTGCCATTACGCATGATGCTGGAAGAATGCTCGATCCGAATCTTCCCGTCGTCACGTACTTGCTCGACGGCTGCGGTAGTCGAAATCTGAAGACCGGTAGGTACCTCGTTCTGGCGTAGCGAACCGGTTCGACGGGCGTATTCGCGTGCGAGGTCACCAGTCATTCGAATTGCCAGATGATCGCCGACGTTTACATTCGGACTGCTTGCCCACGCATGTAGGGCGCGTCCGGCCAAGGCAATAAATGCGACCGCTGCGATTGTTCGCATGTGCATCCTTCCGGCTCCCTATTCCATGTACGTGGGGGACGACACCACAGGATACCTCTTGACGCGGTGGCGAAGAACATCAGCTTGGCGATACTAGCGCTGGGGATTGCGCCGCCAGCCAACGTGCTCTCGACGTATTCAACGTGAGGAAGCTGTCCCATATCTGGGGCCCGCGGGCTCTCCGCTCCGTGAAAGGACATTGGCGACAGAGGCCTAGTTGCTTGTTTTTCTACGCTTCGCTCGATCTGCGACCGGTCGTAGCGCCAGTGTACCTTGGTTCAGATAGCTGCAACTGCACCAACTGGCAGCGTCGGGCATCGTCAGGATGCCGCCAGCGGGAGTCGCGGCAATCCAGCAGCCGGGTCGAACTCCGCCGTAGTTCTGCGTTTCGGGCGAAGCGGTGAGGTCGACATAGCCAAGCGTCGCGGATCGGAAAATCAGCATGTTTCGACATCCAGCGACGATCCCGCATCCGTAAGACCGGTCCAAGGCGAAGGGCAACTTCCGGCCCGTCAATAGATCCCAAGCGCCCGGCGGCGCGTAGATCGTGCGACCGTTCAATAAGGGACGGTCGGCGTAGTCAGCGTGGACATCCCATAGTTGGCCACCATTGGCGGCTTGAAACACGGCCATGCGGTTCGCTCGTTCGGACCCTCGAGACGCTTGGTGCGCCGCCTGGTAGCCCATCCAAAGCAGGTCGTCCTGTACCACGTAGGCCAACAACGTCCCAAAAATGTTATCTTCCGAATCCCACAGCCGCTTGCCGCCCTTCTCGTCCAAGGTGATCAGACGGCCCAGAGCATGCTCCGGCTTGGCATCTGGCTTCGAATCACCGCGACGCTCCTGCGGTGTCGTGAAGTTCAGATCATCCTCGACGGCGATCGGCCGGTCGATCAGATAGACACGACCGCCGCCAATCGCGATGGCGTTATGCCGAATCGAATGCTCTGGCGTGAAGGACCACAGCATCCGACCGGTATCGGCGTCCAGGGCGAAAAACAGGATCGACTCCGTGAACTGCCGTCCCGTATCCCAGCGATCGGACCAGCACTTGATCAGGTATTCTTCGTTGGCCAACGATCCAAAGAGCATGCCATCTTGATAGGCCAGATAGCCCCACGTGCCCGGCTTTCCATTTGGACGTGGCGGCGGCGCGATTCGCGAGACTTCCTTACCCGTGGCGGCATCGAGCACAAAGCAGGTCCGGTCGTTGTGTAGGAAGATGCGATCGGGGCCCAGGCAGATGTTCCCGCCGGTCCAGGCGGCCCCAATGCTGTGCTCGCGATTGTAGGCCGATAGGATACCCGGCGCCGAGAATTCCCACAGCACGCGACCATTGTAAATGCTCTGCGCCCGCAGGGCGTTCAGCCCCTCGATAAACATGCGGCCGTCTTTCACCAACGCCGTAGGCGCGCGGCCGTGACGATTGGCCATCAAGAAGTCCGTGTCACGGAACCAGAGCATTTCCAGTTCGCCTCGCACTCGCCCATCTGCGGAGCACAGCGTGTTTGCGGGAGTGGCGTTCTGGTGCGTCCAGTTGCCAGCATCCTCCAAAGGGCCACGGGTCAAGACTTGCATGCTGCCCTCCGGCCCAAAGCAGGTCTTGCCACCGCAGGGTCGCTGCAGACGTTCCGCGGTATCGCCACTACCATCGTCGCGAGACGCCTTCAGGGAGCGACCGGAGATCACTAGATCCGCACAGTAATCTGCGTAGGGCACGTCGGCAGCCTCGCACTGGTGGACGGTCACACGTGTCCCATACATCCGCGCGAGGTCAAGTCGTTCTCTTGCCTTTTGTACATTCGCCGGGTCCGGATCCGTGGCATAGATTTTCAGCCTCGTCCCTTGTGCCAAAGCGAGCGTTGACGAACCGTCGCCGCAATCTAGATGCACACAGAGGCCTTCCGTGATTCCGGTTTGCTGCACGACCTCCTTCATGTCGCTCGCATATCGAAAGGGGAACGGGATGGGTGGCGTTCGAGGATGAGTGTTGCCGTAAACCGGCAAATCTGCTCTCGCATCCCCAAAGCAGTAGATCCTCCCGCGATCAGTACTGGCATACAGCCGGCCATCGGCCGCCGCCAATCCGTACACGGTCCCTTCTACATCTGTCGACCACGTCAACGTTCGTGTTGGAATGTCGATCACAGACACTCGGCCTCGTCCGCCGACGATTACCCGGTCCGCGGCCACGATTAAGGCCGTGGCCTCGCCCTGCAATACCGGAGTCGTCCAAGCGGTCGAAGTCATACGAACCTCAGGCGGCTGCAAGTCCTCAAAAATCGGCGGCGAGGGCTCGGCGTCGAAGTCCACTTCGACTTCCCAAGCAGGCGATGCGATCGACTTCGCCCGTTGCTTGTTTCCCTTCCGGTCGACGACGCCTCGCTCGACGACGAGGCTTCGCCGATCGCGTCCCACGATCTTGCTGCCAAATGCGGAGATCACGTAATCGGGATGGATTGCCAATTGCAGGCCGACCGAATCGACACGCGTTCCATCGGCGGCTGCGTATAGTACACCGCCGTTCGCATAGTACTCGTCGATGGCGACCACGTCCGCTCCACCGGCATGTTGATGCATCTGCAATTGAAAATGCTTCAAAGTCCCGTTTGTACGATCCAAGGCGGCTGGCACGGCGCGGCCTGTCGGGACGATTAGTGAATCTCCGGTCGCGGCCAGATAGCCTTGAGCGGACAGACCGCTCTTGGCGCGCGCCGTGCCGTGGGGCTGGTCCATTTCGATGGAACCTGACGAGTCGTTTTGCCAAAGGATGTCGCCCGTCTGCGGATCCAGCGCGTACAAGAAGATGCCTTCGCTGGGCCAAATACCAGCCCCAAAGTAGACGATATCGCCAACGATCACTGGCCCACCACGAGTTGGCCAGCGAGAGATCATCCGGTCGTTCCCCAGCAGCATATCCGCTCGCGGTCCACCTCGTCGCTTCCAGAGAAGCTCGCCTTGGTCCGTCGACAAACAGTACAGGCAGCCGTCATCACTGGCCACGAACAGTCGGTCGCGCCACACCGCTGGAGCAAATCGAACGGGGGCATCGGTGAAGAACGTCCATTGCGGTTGGCCTGTGGTAGCGTCTAAGGCGTAAACCTGATCATCCACAGAACTGCCGTAGTACAGCATTCCGCGCGCGACAACCGGCTGGTAAGCCCGATCGAAGATAAGTCGGTTCCGCGTAGGCCATGCCGGTGAGGGGGGGTGTTTTGCCAGGTACGTCCAGGTTTGACAAAGCTCACTCGGCAATTCGTCAGCCGTGTATCCGCTGCGAGCGGCGTCCGCTCGGAACATGGGCCAATCCGCGGCTTCAGCGGATGACGCGAGCACTGCGATGACGATCAACGGCCATTGTATCCCGTTCATATCGACTCCTTTGGCGCCCAGTCAGCACTGCCAAGCAAGTAGGATGCGTCCGCTTGGTAATACAACTAATCGAAAGCAGCCGACGGTCACCTTCTGTCAGAAGCTGGCTTCGTGCACCGGCAAGCTTCATTGTTCCTGCTGCACGGCCCAGAGGTAGCCACGGGACGCCACGTACAGCATGCCGTTGGCGGCCACAGGTGTGCTGTAAGCTGGCGAGCCGAGCAGTATCTTGTTCAGCGGTTGCAGTTTGCCTCCCGATGCGAACGAGAAGAAGTACTTCTTGTTGACCAAGAAGAGCTTGCCGTCGGCCACGAGTATGCCGCCCCAAGTCTCCGCCTTGGTGTCGTAGGTCCAATGGCACTGGCCATTCTCTGCATCCAGGCAGTAGAGCATTCCGGCTAGGTCAGGAACATAGATTAGTCCGTCGGCAACGGCGCAGGTGGCCATCGTTCGCTCGATACCATCGTACGTCCACAGACGCCCCGTTTCAGTAATGTCGCCCTCCAAAGTAGCGTCAATGCAGTGCATCATGCCTCGCCCTCGGCCATGGGCGGGGTCTTGGCCAATGGGCACGTACACACGGTCGTTATGAAACGCTGGCGTGGCGATCACCTGGCTTGGACCAACGTACATCCCGTCGTCCTTGTTCGGGCTGTCCTTATGGCGTTTGTCGCCATCGTAATACGGAATCGGTTTTCCGTCGCGGTAGCGGAACTCGGGAGGGTTGCAGTCGTATTTCCAGGCCAGTTTCAAGGTCGCGGGCTGTTCCTCGCCCTTGGCCACTGCCTCGAAGGCATAGCACCAGCCATCGCCCCCGCCCAGGAAGATCAGGGTCTTGTCGCCGACTTTGCCCAACGAAGGCGATGACCATTGACAGTGATAGAGTCTCCGGCTGATGCCCGAGCTTTCCGTGGCAACCAGCTTGCCGGTGTGCTTGTCGAGTGCGATCAATGCGGGCGCCTCCGGGCGCACGACGAAGGTGTGCATGGCGATCCAGTTGCTGCCCTTTGGCCCACCGACGCCGTTCGACGTGCCCGTATAGAGGATGTCTCCATGGATCAGAACCGAGCAACTGGCGGCATCGTGCGGGCAGACGTCAAGCTCGTCGATCGGATCAAATCGCCAAAGGATATCGGCGTCGCGTTCGTTCAACTCGACCGGCGGATTGCCGTGACCGGCTATGTACCGTGCTTCATCCGAGTATGCGCCGTCGTTACCGTCAGCCAAACCATTGGCGTCCAAGCACAAGATGTCGCCAGCGCTGCTGACGACATAGACGCGATCGCCGTCCACCGTGGGCGACGAGCAGACGCCCAAGTGCTGAAGCCCGTAATGCACCTCGTCGGGCAAACCGTGCGAGCGGTTCGGCACAATCAACTGCCACAGCAACTTTCCCGTCGCCTCGTCGAAGCATTTCACGAGTCCCTTATGATGACGCCCGCGCCGCGGATCGTCGCGGAGCGTCAGCGTATCCGTCCCGACGTACACCTTTCCGCCAGCGATGGTTGGGTTTCCGTAGGCGGCGGATCCCAGGCGAGCCACCCACTTCAGATTGTCATCCGCGCTTGGTTCGAGGCCGCTATCGTCGGAAGATATCTTCCGCGGTTCAAACGTGTCGGGAAGGCCGGTCTCTGTCGAGACCATCGTGCGGCAATCGCGGCCACCCCATTGCGGCCAGTCGGCAGCGCAAGCTGCGCTCGCCAAGACCACGATGAGCACCGGTCCCAATCCTCGCTTCATCCGTTGAATGAAAAACACAGTTCTTCCTTTCCGTTACTCGACAGAGGCTGAGTCGATCCCCAGCACGGAATGACACCGATTCCAATCTCGATCCAGCCCCTGAACGTATCCGACGGATTACGGCCTGTCAAAACATCAAATCGGCAGCAGTTCGTCATGCCGATCGACGGGGCATTTGCGCAAGCTGACGCTTTGGTGTCGCCTATGCCAATACCGAGCCACGAGTCGCACTTGACTCGTCGAGATCACGCTCGCTTAGGAATATCCCATGCGCCGGGCGTCACCCTCTCGATATTGGGCGTTATGTCGGCATCCACGTTGCCCATCGCCCAGGCGATGCCGCCAAGTGTGAGGCTCTGGAAGAACGGGCTGGTCCACACGTCGTGTACGTGGCCAAACGAAGTGTAAAACACGCGCCCCTTGCCTTGTTGCCGCGCCCAGGTTTGCGGAAACGACGGACGGGAGTGCAGAAACTTGTCCTGTTTGTGCTCCTTCTTCAATGCCTCAGTATCCTGCACCAGGATGACGTGCAGGTCGCGACCAAAGTTTCGGAATGTGTACCACTCCTCGCGTTCTATCAGGACTTCGTCTTTGCCTCTGCAGTCCTCCAAGCCCGGGAACTTCGGCGACGTGATCGCCAGTCGTCCGGGCTGTTGTGTACCATGGCCCATAAACTCGCCACCGACCATGGCCACGTACGGATCGATCTCCTTGCCGCTGTGGAACGTGTCGGCACCGCTGTGAAAGCCGATGTATCCCTTGCCAGCGGCTATTGCGTCCAGCAAACGCTGTTTGCCCTTTGGGGTCATGGGCTGATTCTGGGGACGTTTGCCCACGACACACTGGTTGCCACACGAATAGAAGGCGAAAGCGTCGTACTGGTCCAAGTCGCCGTCGAACACGCGGCCGTCCTTGGTGCAGGTCACCTCGAAACCGGCCCGCTCACCCATCTCGATCAGTGCTTCATCCGAAACGCTCAACTCGCCATTCGCCAAACGCACTGCAGAGTGTTCGTAGCCCGTGCTGCGCGTGTAGTACAGAAGCCTTTGCGTTTTCTTCTCCGCCGCCGATACCCAACCCAACGGAAAAGTCGAAGTTCCAACGACTGTCAAGCCGCTCGCACGCAAAAAGTCACGGCGTTTCATTTCACGGTCTCCTCAGTGTTGCAGGACGGTTTTTGTCTCGATTTGCCATGTGGCCAGTCCTCAGCATAACTGATTTTGCCGACGCAAACATCTCAATGCAGTCTGTTTGCCGTACAAACACATGCTATCCCTGGTACGAATGATCGATGCCCAAGCCGTCGATCAGCTGAGGTGGGCCAGCCGGTCCCAGCCTTTCTACTTCACGTCCTTCTCAAAGATTTCGCGAATCGGGAGTAGTTGTGCTCCTCCTTGGTCAAAGACAGCGTTCTGGTTCGTCTGCGGGTCGCCAAACGGACCTGGCCAGTCGGCCTTCGAGCCGTCGGCTATCTCGGCAACTGCGATTCCATCCTCCCAGAGGTCGCCGCTGAAGATCTTGCCGTGGGCGATGATGTGGGTGGCGCAGGACGTGATCGCTCGACCATAGTCGAACACTTCCTCCAACTTGCCGTTTGACATATTGATACGAAAGCTTTTGGCCGTCTGCGGCGGCCAGCCGCCGTTTTCGCCGTACAAGTAGCCGTTGAAGTAGGGCAGGTTGCCAATGGAGCCGAAGTTGTACTTGGACAAATCGCATTCCCAGGCGACTTCACCCGTCGAGATCGAATAGGCCGTGATGCATTTCCACTGGTCCCTTCGTAAAGGAAAGTCCAGTTGTGCCTGTCGAAGAACCCCTGCAAGTACTGCGGCGGCCAGTTGCGTGACTCCGGTGGAGGTTCAGTTGCCGTTCTCTTGCCCTCGGAACGTGTCTTGGCCCAGCCATTGCCGCAGCCGGTGACCAAGTTGCCCTCGGCATAGGTCAGCGTATCCTTCTTACCGTTCGGCAAACCCGTCTTCTCCCAAACCAGATTCAAGTCCCTGTCGTACACGCGAATCGCCGAATCCCATACCGGCTTACCGTACCAACGAGTCGCCACGAAATCGCCGTGAGAATCCGACACCAGAACGGTATTCCACGAGATGCACGTATTCGGCTTGGCAACGTCGACGGATTTCAGTACCTGTCCGTCAATGGCCCGTATCTTCAGGACCTGGCCGTTGCACTGGTAGTAGATCAAGCCGCCGGTCTGATCGACGCAAGGAGTTATACCGCCGGTACTTGGCTTTCGAACCCACCACACATCCCCGCCCGTCTCGCTGGACATCGCGTGCAACCCGTTCGTACAGGCCATCAGAATCAGTTTGGAACCGTCTTGGCGCATGTAGCACGAGTATCCGAAGAAGTATGCGCCCGGCTGATTGGATTCACTGATCCATTCGACTTCCGCAGTGTCTCGATTCATCGCCACGGTTCGCCGGTTCTTGTGTTCGTGAGCCAGCACCAACCACGTTCCATCCTTCTTCTGAATCACGAGCGGCGAACTGTCGTACGTCTGGGCAAAGGGATACGTTTTCACTGTCTTGAAGTTGTTGATATCAAACGCAACGACGGCCGGGAAGTCTTCAGTCTTGCGGACCCCGGGGCGTCTGGAACCGTCCGTGGATGTGAAATAGGCGATTCCATCCAACGCGACCCCGCCTTGTGCATAGTAGTCCAGCCCCGAGTCGGAGCGAGGATCGATCAACGTCGTGTTTTCTTGTCCACTGACCGTGGCCACCATTAGTAGCCAGCCCAGTAGCATTCCAGTGCCAAACCGAATCTGAGGCATTCGCATCGCAAACGTCCTTTCCCATATTCTAACGGGCATTCCAGACCCCAAGTCGTTGGTAGCTACGTTCGCCAGAGCGCCGACTTCCCTGGCATTCGGCAGTACTCTGGCGAATGCGGCTACGGTTTTGAAACGTGAGATCAAGGATCGAGCTGAACAGCGGACTGTGGTCCGCCGCACAGCACAGCTGCGCCGCGACCGAGCTAGTCCCGCCCGCGTATGATTCGGCTCGTTCGTGGATCATGATTCGCTTTCCATCGAATCCAGCAATCGCTTGACGTATTCGATCCCAAGCCTGGGGCTGGTCAGGACTGGCAGACCGGTTTCTTCCTGTGTTCTTGCCGCAAGGCGGGTCATGGAGCCTTGCGCGAACACAATGACTTCGACATCGCGGGCCAATTCACGAGCGGCGGCATGGATCTGCTGATCATGCTCGTCTCGGTTTCCGGCCATGAGCAACTCGAATGCACCCTTGACCAACGCCTCCTTGACGACGACAGCCCTCGCCTTTGCGGCCGCCTTCTCTTTGACCAGGTGAACCGTCGGCCCAAGCGTCGTCGCCACCGTGGCTACGACGCCAATTCGATCGGCCATGTCGACGGCTTTCTCGGCCATGGCGTCGTCGATCTTGACGACAGGAATCGAAATTTCCTCGCTCGCAGCATCAATGGCCGGCCCGAGGGACGAACAAAGGGAGAAGACAGCGTCTGAACCGGTCTCCTGCGCCGCTTTCACGTAGGCCGTCATCCGACGTTGCACGGCCGGAGTGACTTCACCGGCCTCCATCACATCGGGCAGTAGCGAGTCATCGACGATGTTGACCAACTCGACGTCGGGCATTACCTCGGTGAAGATGTCGCTCATCATCGTTTCGGCCTTGATGAAGACCATGCTGGTGTGAATCAGCGCGAGTTTCTTTTTCATCGTGTTCGCTCCACTTGCTAACCAGACGTGGCCGCTACAACGGACTTGAGCGTGTCGACGGTTCCTACATTCCCTGGGAAAACGACATAAGGAATGCCTTCCCATCGAGTTCCCTGCCCGACACTCCAGACAGGCACACCCGGCGCAATCTGTCCGAGTACCTTGGCACGTGATATGCCCAAACCGTCCTTGGCTAGACTGTAGCTGGTGATTCCTCCCTTGGCGACGACGAAGGCGGGTTTGACCTCGACGTGCCCAACAATCGAAGTCAGGCCTTGCATTGTACGTTCGCCAAAGTCCAGGAACCGCTCTCCGTCCAAGTCTTTTCGCTTCCGGCTGGTCGAAAGGACGGCCGTGCGCCCTGCTCGCAAGGCGGAGTCGACTCTCGCGGCGACCGACTCGACGATGTCGCTCCGCTCGTGCGCGGCCGCCAAATCGTCAACCGACACTTCGATCGGCTCCGTGTTGCGGAGTTGGAGCAGGCGATCCAATTGATCTGTCGTCTTCCGCACGTAGGACCCTACAACGACCAGCCCTGGGCCCGCCGTGCCAATATCGGCGGCTTGCAGCAGGGGGGCGTCTTCGATGCCCGCGTAGGCCTTCACGATCGAAGCTGCGCAACGGAACAAGAAGCGTTTGCCCGCACGCTCGGCCTCGCATAGTGCCAAGGCGACGACCTCGAGGTCCGAGTCTTCCATGGCGTTCACGACGAAGTACTTGCCGTCTTTGGCCGTTTTGAAGAGATCCGCGACGGCTGCCACGCCGTCTGCTCGAATCGTGTCGAGCGCCACCGACTGGACGTCGGGCGTGCTGATGCGTCCGCCAGTCTTCTCCTCCACCCAGTCGCACAGATCGGAAACGCGGTACCCAAACTGCGGATCCCGAGCGAATTCGGTTTCTGCTGTCGGGACCAGACCGCTCTCGCCAAGCACCCAATGAGTATCCCGGAAAGTAAATCGCCCCCCTTCAAAGAACGCGGGGACTATCAGAATCCCATCGGCCGTTTGCCCATAGCCTTCGAAGAAGGCGTCTACCTCGATCGGAAAGTGGCCCCGCAACGTGCTGTCGCTGCGGCTGGCCACGGTCACACGGCGGCCGGTTTTGCGTTCGGCGCGGGCAATGCGTTCTCCCAGCGATCGAGCCAGTTGGCCGGCCGCGGCCGGATTCAGGCTTCGCGAGTTGGTGGATAGATAGACGCACGTGTCCGCTGTGGCAATCGCCTCTTCGACAAGGTCATCCTCCCACGTGAGATATACATCCACGTCGTGGGCCGTCTGCGTTCCGGTGGGGTCGTCATCGAGCACGACCAACACTCGCTGCTCCTGTGCGTGGGCTGTGCGCAGTCGGGCACGCGCATTGGGAATGCGCAACGATGGCGGCAGTTGACGTTTGATGGCTTCGAGCTGCAAAGGACCGTCGATTTCGCGAGGCTCCGTCATTCCTGCTGCCCTTTTCAGCGCGGCTCGGCTTGGTACTTTGGATTGTACTTGCCCCGTTCGGCAAAGCCGCCCAAGTATGGCCTCATCACGCCAAATCGCGGGTAGCTCTCCCAGATGTCGCCGTAACCGTTGAAACGCGGATCTCCTTGACGAGTCAATGTTTGAGTCAGCCGATCGCGCAGATCCTCTCGGACATCCTTGAACGCTGCGTCCTCCGCAAGATTCTCAAGGCACGCCGAGTCGCGAGAGATGTCGAAAAGTTGCTCCGCCGGTCGCTTGCGGGCCGTTGGCGGCAGGTCTTCGATGCGGCCCTCCGCGTTGGAGGCATCCTGTCTTCCACGCAGAACGTACGCCGGATCGCCGATGGGCCAGCGATCGGACTTGAGATTCATGATGTACAGATATCGCTGCGAGCGGATTGCCCGCATGGGATATCCGAGGTTGTCGTAGCGGACGTGTGAGCCGCGTTCTTGTCCCAGATATACGTATTGACGAGCGGGATCGATTCGACCGTTTTGCTTCGAAGTGAGGATGCTCATGAGAGTCCGCCCGGGCATCGAAGCATTCGGCGCCAGCCCGGCGGCCTCCAGGAACGTGGGAGCCAAATCGATGAAACTGACCAGGTCATCCACGGTTCGTCCGGGCGTGATCTTCCGAGGCCACATGACGACCATTGGTACGTGCACGCCGTATTCGTACAGGTTGCCCTTGGCGTGAGCAACAGAAGTGCCGTTGTCGCCGGTCACCACGATCAGCGTGTTGTCCAGTTCCCCTCGTTCTTTCAGTAGGTCGAGTATTGCGCCCAAATGTTTGTCGAACCACTCGATTTCCACGAAGATGTCGGCCAGCCTGCCGCGGTTCTCGGGCGTGTCGTCCAGGAAGGGCGGCAGGACGATCTCGTTCAGATTCTTGCCGAAGCGGATGCCCGATCCCTTCTCCCACGGTCCATGCGGTTCGCTGGCGCTATACCAAAAACAGAACGGCTTCGACTCCTCTTTCTCGTCCAGGAATTGGCGAAAGTTGGCCGCATAGTCCACGTTCTTGATCCCGGTCGTTGGTGGCTTGCACTTCCTTTCGTTGAACATGGCCCCAGCTGGATTCGTGGGCCAGTCGGTCTGCTTCCACTCCCCCGGGCTCCAGCCTTTGCCCGTGTATCCGATCGCGTAGCCGGCCTCTTTCAGAATGTATGTGTACACGGGTAGATCGCGTGGGAATACGCTCCAATGATTGCCTGCTTCGCAATTCTGCCACTGATTGCGCCCCGTCAGCAGGCACGCCCGACTGACGGTACACATGGGAGCCGCCGAAAACGCGTTGTTGAATAGAACTCCCTGCCTCGCGATGCGATCGAACGCTGGCGTCGCCAGACCGGGGCACCCGTACGCTCCAGCATGAACCCAAGACTGATCGTCAGAAATCGCCAACAAAATATTGGGGCGATCGGCTGCCTGGGCAGTGGCGGTCATGGACCAACTCAAGACAGCCAACAAGCCAGCCATACGAACGGCAGAAGGGTACTTTAATACGCATTTCTGAAGCCGCACAGCTTCGGAAATATCTCGATCTCTGCAATTTTCGCCACCTTCGATTGACTTTGAAATGTTCTCGACGAATTCCATTGTCACCTCCCTGCGCGCGACATTGCGGTACAGAGCTGCGCTCGTTCTGGCCTACGGCTCTCGTTTTGCTTTTCTATTGACCGGTCCCAGCATCCTGCTTGCCCAATATCTTGAGCCGTTCCAGGATCTCAACCGCTCGCTTGGCCTCCTCCGTGCGTCTGTGCTCACATCGCTTGGCGGCCTCGGCATTCATCGCCCGACTCTTGCCGCGATCAACGAGACTATCGAACGGATCATCACTTTCCGGCCAGTCCCATTCGTCCGTGCGGAAGCTCTGCAGCGGCAACCATTCCTTTCCGTTGACCTTCAGGTTGCCCATGGGACTTCTGGCCCATGCATACCGAACGGCCACGGGCTGCTTGACCAGCGGGCTCCACACAATGACCTTCGTGGCGTCGAAGTTCTTGTTGGCCACGTTCCAGATCCCCGCGTCTTTTTTCAGCTGGTACACGGTGTAGGCCACGTAGAACTTGCCCGACTCGTCGGCGATCGAGAAGCCCCGTGGGACCGTCGACATGTCGTCCGGCATCACCGGCTTGTCGAAGGTCAGCACCATGCGGTCGCCGTCCCGCTCGGCGGAGGCCAGCGAAGCTGCGTCCCAGTTGATCTCCAGGCCGTAGATTCGGTTGAGCGCCCAGCGTGCCGCCCGCTCGCCGTGCGTCCGCTTCTTGTGGGGATGAAGTCCCGGTATCTGGATGTCATACCCCGGCAGGAACGCTGTATTCGTGGAATCTTCAAGGTCGCTGAGCCCCAAACGCTGGGCCTCGCGGATATGCGCACCCGGTGCAACAGACCATGTCTCGAAATTCTCACGCGTCTGGGGAATGCTGCCGGCACAGAAGCCGATGATCCCCGCCGGCAGTGTTGGGTCGTCGAAGTCCTCGCGCCAGCCTTCGACCATCAGTTTCACGAGGACCCGATAGCGCTTCGGGCGGCAGCTTGCCCCCATGGCGTTGTTGTAGCCCTGGTGGAAGAGCACGCCCTTGATGTTCAGCCCTTTGAAAACGCCGAACATGCCATTGTAGCAAGCCCCCGCGTCGCTGGGGCTCCGCCCGGGCACATTCCAGGAGCGTAGATCTTTGCGCGTTGGCTTAGGCGGCAGCTTGTCCTCGGCGACGCCCTTGTCGCGCTGCTGTGCGACATCTTTCTCCCATTTCTCGACGAGTTTCTGGACCGCCGCATCCCAGTCGAACTCGGCTCGACGCTGCTCGACCGAATCCGCGTATCGCGCCGCCAGCGGGTGATCGTCGAACTTGTGGCGGGGTACCAGGCTCTCGATCGACGCGCCGCCACGAGCGTTGTCGATAACCCCGATTGGGATCTGCAACGCCCGCTGCACCCGCGATGCAAAAGCGTAACCGATGGCGGATATCCCGCCTGCGGTTTCCGGCGTGCAGACGTTCCAGCCCTCGACCTTGTCGTCGGGCAGGTCCTCCTCGAGTGTGTACGACTCGTTGGGCGTGATGCGGATCTGACGCAGCAGTGGCAAGTGCGCCTGAGCGCGTTCCATATCTGCCTGCAGCGCCCCGCTAAGTCCCCAGGCCATGTTGCTCTGACCGTTCATCACCCAGACGTCGCCGACGACGATATTCTCCATCTCGATCTTCTCGTCGCCCGAGGTAACGGTCAGTTTCTGACCGGTGGCGTTGGCCGGTCGTGCGGAGTAGTTCACCTCCCAGCGCCCCGCCTCGCCGTCGGCCGTTGCTACCGCTTTCTCCTGGCCGAATTGGACGGACACCTTGCCGCCCGGTTCCGTCCAGCCCCAGATCAGAATCGGCTTGTCACGCTGGATGACCATGTCGCTCGAAAAGATGCGATGCGTCTTGAGGGTGCGGGCGGTGGCACCCGTGCACAACGCGATTGTCATCCAGAGCGACAATGAGAGAACGAATGGCCTGCGATGCATGTCGGTTTCCTTTCCGTCTGTCTCCGACTGTTGATTGTATTGTCCACCGGGACTATTTCTGTAAGAGTTCAACCATGGCCTCACCCATCGCAAGCCCGACGTTCATGTAGGTCTCAGCGTTGCCGCCGTAGTGGCCGCCGGAACTGCCTCCCTTGGACAGCGGGTGGGTGTAAACGGCGGCGACGTTGCCTTCGAACTCCGGATACTTGCCGGATCTGCCGTCCACCGCGAGCATGGCGTCAAGGATCTTTCCACCGCCGTCGGTGGCTCCCTTTTTGGTCTGGCCGAGCGAGGCACAGACAAATTTCGCGTTGGGCGCATTGAAGTCCTTACGAAGTTGCTTGATGAGATGGACAAGATTCCTCTCGTATCGGCTGGAAAGCGCGGCACTAC
>CAZUAH010000325.1:0-15160 GCA_964617665.1 uncultured Pirellulaceae bacterium | reverse complement strand
GTGGAGTCCCTCAAAATGATCCCCAATCGTGAAGAGAATCTGGGCCGCCGGACAGCTGTTCAATTCTCTTTGGCGGAGAAACAGAGAAGTGTGCCTTCTCTTGTTGAAAGAAACAGTTTACCTGCGGTGGCGGCCATTCCATCGAAGACTGGCGGCGCGTCCAGCTTGTATTCGGTCAGCCGTTCCCCGGTTTCAGCGGAATACGCGAGTAAGAGTCCGCCTTCGGATTCGGAGGCATCGGGTGCTCCGGCAACGAACAGATTCTTTTGGCTCAGGGCCATGGCTTCACCCACAACTGGTATCTCGCGAACCCAATCGGCGGGCACCTCCATCGTAGACCGCAGAACGAAGAATTCTTCCGGGATGTCCTTGCTCTGGGCCAGCAATTCAAACTGCTTTCCGGGCTCGTGAAGATTGGCCTTGTAGGTCCATCTGTGCGCAAAGCCTTTCATTCTTATCGCGAATGTCCGTTCGTCGTTGAAGGACAACAGATGGCCTCCGACGCGCCGATCCATCCACCAGTTTCTGAAGTTCCAGGTGGAATCGAAGAAACCGTTCTTGCTCTGCATAAGATTACCTTCAGAGTCTTCTTTCGTTTCTCTCGGAGGACCATACGGCCAGGAGCCCAGGTAGACCGAATTGCCGTCGCTTGCGAGCAATCCGCCCAGGCTGGCCGGCTCCTCGTAAGAGACTCGGTAGCAGAACTTGTTTTTCCTGTCTCGCCCCCACCATGTCTGTGATCCATTCTCGACCCAGTCCATCCTCATCACATGGCAGCGGTCGAAACTGTTCTCTTCCTTCCGGGCCTTTCGCGTTTTCCAGAGGACGTTTCCGGTCCAAGGATCCACGGCATAGACCACCAGCCCGCCGTCCAGGTCCGTGTGACGTCCGGCTGCGGCATAGAGCACACCATTCTCCACGAGAACGCTACCGCTGATTGGCCATGCAGATTCCAATTGCTGATCCACTACAATCAGTCGATCGCTGGGCGCTCCACGAAACCGCCAGACCAACGCCCCGTCCCGAGCCCGCAGACAGTAGATCCATCCGTCATGGCTGCCGAACAGGCAAAGCCCGCCGTAGATCGTGGGCGCCGAGTCGATCCGGCCTCCTGCAGTGAAACACCAGCGTTCAAATCCCGTCGCTGCATCCAACGCCACCACTTGGTGTCGGTCCTTGACGGCGATGAAGACCATGCCCGCAGCCGCTACCGGAGCCGAAATCGGATCGTTGCCTGTCTGTGCCTTGAAAGACAAATCACGCTTATCGAGATCGGCATGAACGATCCGCGCCTTCCACGCGTTTCGCAAGTCGGACGATACCAGCGCTTGTGTCGCACCACTACGGCGAGCATCGTGACGGTAACACGGCCATGCCTCCGCCGAGGCTTCCCTTGCGGTTGCCGGATCGAACTCTGCACGCGTCTCGGCCGCCCAAGCAAATGCGGGACCTTTGGCTAGAGGGCATTCCAAAACCGATTTGCGGGAGGGCGAAGCTCCTGCTGAGCCGTGTTTTCCCGTCGTTTCGGCTCGGCGGGAGCCTCGCCCTCCCAGTTTCGAACCTGCTTCTAGGCGTTGTCCGTTGTGGTCGTTCTGCGCGTCGCCTTCGCGATTCGATTCGGTGGAAGTGAACGCCAAGTAGCCTCGAAGAAATGCATCGCATTCACAGGATTGAGGAAAACAGTAAACGAGACCATTGGCGAGCATATTGCCGAATCCGCAACTGTTTCTTGCGGCGCGTATCCGATGAAACGCTCCGGTCTGCCGATCGGATACGTCGAAACTACCACAGAAGAAGAACCGCTGGGTGGCCTGCGCCGGTCGGCAGCGAGAGATGATTGGGCCATAGGGCACGTTCTTCTTGATTTCCCCGGTCGACGGCTCTAAGGCTACCCAACTGTTGTCGTTCGAGATTCCGCTGGGATTCTCCCCGTTCACCCAGATCAGACCGTCCAGGAGGAACGCGTTCTTTGACGAGTTGCGAAAGTTGTGGTAGGGGTCGGTGTATTCAAAGGACCACAAATGGCGGCCATCACTGGTGGAAATGCCCTGGAGCACACAGGATTTCGTCTGCCCGCTTGTGATCAGGATATCTTCGTTGCAGGAGACTACGCGCCTGAACGTCAGACGATCCACGGCCTCCCATACATCCTTGTAGTCCTTACGCCACTTCGGCTGGCCCGTAGCGGCGTCAAGGCAGACGGTTTGCCCGTCCAAGTCGACGAAGAAGACTCGATCGTCTCCGACGATGAAGTGTTCGACGTTGTTGGCGTATTTCCAGCGGCACGCTCCCGTTTCCGCATCCAGGCATTGCAGAGGAGTTGCTTTGTCATTACCCGTAACAAACAAACTACCATTAGCGACAGCCATTTGCCGGGATTCGATGCCTTCATAGGTCTTGATGATCTCTCCGGTCGCAGCATCCAGCTTGAGCACTTTGCCAAGATCTGAAACAAACACATGATCGCCGACAGCGACCAGATTGTTAACCAACCAGGCGTCGTGCCTGATGCCATGGTGCCACGCTCTGGCGACCAGCTTGGCTGGAAGGGGACGTTTCCACAGCAAAATTCCGTTGTAGGCGTCCCGCGCGATTAGACAGAGCTGTCGCGGAACCTGGAAACCAGCCGGGCTTTCATCAAAGACGCAGAAGAGCCGCCCGCCTGCGGACGCTGCTGCGAAAATGTGATCAAAGTGCGTCTTCGGCCATGCCCGCGAGTCGGCAATCCAGCGCACGCTGTTGGGGACGCCCACCAGCGTATCCGGCGACACGGCATTGCCTTCGGGCCCGTAACGAAAGTGCGTCCAATCCGCCATGCCCGCGGGACGCTTCTTTCGGATCTTTACCCAAGTGCGGTCGTTTTCGGTGATCTCCACATGGGCGATGCGTTGATTGCTGCGCCACGAATTGACCATTGCCTTTCGATCGTCTCCTAATGCCCTCGCGGTCTTGTCCGCCAGCATCGCCACGCCGTCCGGACACAAGACACGGACGATTTCTTCGATCGGATTCTCCAACTGCGAGACGACCGATTGATCCGGCACCACGACCAGATTGGCCAAGTGGTCCGCGTAGGGAAGCTTCTTGGCGTCACCGAGCCAACTGACCGACGCGCGGCCGTACACCGCGCGCGACTCAATAATGTTGCGAATCTCTTCGACTTCGGATTCATCGGCCGTCAATCCATGCACCACAACGTTCCCGCGACGTGCCTGTTCCACCATGGATCGTCCGTCGCCACAACCGAGGTGAACGATTAGACCGCCTTTGGCGGTCAACTGAATCGGAGTTTCCTTCTTCCCGTGTCCTCCTTGTTCCGCACACACAGCCGTGGTAACGAAAACCAGGGCAATAGCACTGACAACTGCCGGCGCGGAGAATCTGGTTATCGAGGCCATGTTTAAGCGTCTCCTCATTCAGCCATCTGGTGGAGCCATTGTTTTATAGCCGGATTCGCAAGAATTGGGACGATTCGGCGGCAGGCCGGGAGATATTCCGAATTCGTACGATTCCGGCTACCACTTGGCTGAAGTGTTACGGAAACTCGACTGTTTCGGGAATCGCGAACTCGTCTTCCATGTCATACGGCAACCGCCGGACCTTTGTGCCGTCGCGGTTGGCGAAGTAGAGGCGTGAGACGGACAGCTTGTCGGCGTGTCCATCGGCCCAGAGCATGGCAAACGGCGAATCGGGCTCGGCGTTGAACACTTTGCGAACGTACGAGTTGTTTCGCGGGCTGTTACGCGTGACGTCGCGCACTTTGGTCCAGGTCTTTGCTTGGTCATCGCTGGTCCAGACGGCGACTTCACCGCCGCCTCCCCAACGCTGCGGTCCCCGTTCGGTCGGACCGACGATTCGCCAGGTCCCATCGGTTTCAATCCAGATCGGGCCTGTGTCGTAGTTGTGCGTCGAGGTGGTAACGTTGTGCACGTTCCACTTGCCGTCCTTGTGGTGCAGCACTTCCCATGTGCGGGGGTCGCCTTGTGGTCCGGGCCTGTGGTCGGACGAGGTGACAACAAGGATCACCGGGTTACCTTCGCCGTCCAGCGTGATGCTGTTTAGATAGACAAGCCGCTGGTCCTCCGAGTATGCCTTTACCAGCGCGGGATTCTTCGGGTCGACCAGCGGCGGGTTGATCGTCGTTCCTTCGATTGTCTGCCAAGTCTTGCCCATGTCGCTGGTTTCAACATAGTAGAGGTCTGTTCGATTGTCCGGGGCGTGCTTCGGATGCCGGTTGAAGGCGGTGATGATCCGACGGCCACGCTGGAACGACGTCTGGTACTGTCCTTCCATGCCGGCCAGCTTCTGGTCTTCACCGCGCGACCCGTCCGGTTTGCGGAGGTTCCAGTACAGTTCCCGGCCGCGCGTGTACTTGGTGAACAGTTCGACAATTCCCACGTCAGGGATCGCCCAGGGCTGTGGATAGCAGATCTCGTCTGACGAGATCCGCTCGAATCGCTCGATGTCATACGGCTCGACGCTGCGATAGACGAAGCCCGGACGCGATCGTCCGCGGCCCGCCACATAGACCCAGATATGTCCCCGCTGGTCGATCGTCAACGTCGAGTCGTCGTGAGGGTCGTCGACTCCCTTCTTGTCGTGGATGATCGTCGGCCGCGGAACGCGATCCGTCTGGTGATCGTAGTATGAGATCATATTGTAGAGATAGCGTTTCCCTTCCTTCGAACCGCCGTAGCAGAAGAACGTCTTCTTCGCCTCAGGTGCGTAGATGGCAATCGGGACGTGTTTGGCCGTGTATGTGCCGAGTCCGCCGGAGTACTTGTCGCCGTAGTCCCAGAAGCTCTTCCAGTTTCCCTTTCCGTACGGCGCATCGGAAAACTGCCCCAGTGTGAACCAGATACCACGATAGCCGTCATCTTTGGGCTTCGTGCTGGAACCGTCGTCATCAGCCGCCAGTGCATTGCCCAAGAATGCAGCGCACACGAGTGCAGCGGTTACGGATAGACCAGGAAGAAAGCGTTTGGTTTCCACGGTAGTTGCCTCCTATCTCTCGGTGTTACTTGCCAGCGGCTTGTGCACGTAGACGATCGCCAGCGGGGCGCCGCCGGACTCGTCATACTAGTTCCATCCCCATGCCGAAGGACTAGACCATGTTGTTGTAATGGCTATCATCCGGAGACGCAAGTTGCGCCACAGTAGCTGAATTCTTGCGACTTCAGCTACGTGCTTGGAGGAGATAGTAGGCCGGACCGAGCGCATCGCTGTTCCGGCAATACTGATATCCCCTGCGAATTCAATGCCGGAACGGCGTCGCTGTCGCTCCTTGTTGCCGGCCTACGACTTCTTCAACGGGCTGCTAGATGTTAGTTGGTATAGAACCAGTTTCACAACTCTTGGCGGACGAGTGGCCGGGGTTGGAGCCGTGCGAAACCCCGGTGATTCCGCAACCGGGGCTTCCCTTTGGTCCAGCCCCGGCCACCCAAATCGTGCATTGAAACCGCGTCTTGAGTGATTCGATCCTCCAAACACCCACACAACAGGAGTAAGAAATGGAAGCCGTCGCTGCAAAACCGATTCTCTGTTCGATACTCGTCTTCTTCTCGTGGAGCCATTCCAACATCGGCGATATCGGGATCACTCCGGGCATGATTCGCTTGCTCGAGCAGAATGTGCCCGGTGTCGAGCTCACGATTTGCGCCAACTCGCGGGCCGATGCGACCAGGGAGTATCTCACCAGTCGGTTCCCCAACTGCAAGGTCGTGGCCACGCCGTTCCGCGGGACGAAGCTGACGCCAGAGTTTCGCGAAGCGTTCGATCGGGCTGACCTGATCCTGTACAACTCGGGAACGACCCTCTCGTACGGACGATGGGAACGCAACTGGGATCGCACGATGCCACTGGCCATGCCGTTGGTGATGGCTCGCGAGGCGGGCAAGCCGTATGGGATCTACTGCCAGTCGTTCGAGCGGTTCCAATGGCCCAGCGATGTCATGTTCCGCCCGCTGCTGTCCGATGCGGCGTTCGTTTTCGTTCGTGATGGCAACTCGCTGGAATACCTTCGAAGTCTCGGCATCAAACCACCGATCATGGAGTACGGCCCGGACGCCACGTTCGCTTTCGATCTGCGCGACGAGGCCGCGGCCGACAAGTTTATGCGGCGTCACAACCTCCAACCCCGCAAGTTCATCACGTTGACGATCCGTACGTCTTGCCAAGGATTCATCGACGAGAAACGCGAGCAGGTGCATGCCGCCAAGATGCGCCAGCTTGTCGAGACATGGGTGATGAGGACGGGGCTTGATGTCTTGATCTGCCCGGAGGTGAAGCATGAAATCGAACCGGCCCGACGGCTGATCTACGACCCGCTGCCCGCCGATGTGCGCAAGCACGTGCGCATCAAGGAAGACTTCTGGCTGCCCGACGAGGCATTCTCCGTGTATGCCCGGGCCCACACAATCGTCAGCATGGAGATGCACTCGATCATCCTCGGCCTGGCAGCGGGCACACCGATCCTGCATCCCCGCTTCGTCGAAGCAGGCCGCAAAGCCTGGATGCTCCGCGATCTGGGCATCGAAGAGTGGCTTTTCGACCTCGACAACGACCCCGCCAACGAGATCACCGCCTCGCTGCTGAAGATCCACGACGACTACGACGCCGCGCTCGTGAAAGTGAACAAGGCGATGGATTTCGTCCACAAACGGCAGAAGGAGACTATGGAGCTGGTGAAAAGGACGGCCATTGAGGCGCGGAAAGACAGGCCTCGGCCAACTCCGGACAAGTAAAGCACCCGTGTCAGATACCCGTACCAGGCTTCCGTTCAATCCAAAGGCCTTCGTAGCCGTTGGGAATCATGAGAGCGTCCTTGCGGAGAATCAGTCTGGCGGGATTGCCGGGTACATTGAAGTGTTCGATGAGGGTGGGTTTCTCGATGTTTGAAATGTCGATGATGTGGATGTCACCGTAACAGCGGTCGGACATATAGATTCTGTTGCCGTCCAGGACCGGTTTGCCCCTAAGACGTTGATTGGGGAGATGAAGGACGCCCACTTCCGATGGCGGTCGGCGTTCGTTCGGCGACACGAGCAAGAGGCCACGTCCGTATACGACTAGTCGTCTGTCGTCGAAGGGAACGGAACCGGCGCCGCCAAGGCGGTGGGCGTAGTCAATGCCCGCGAAGCCCGGTTGGGCCGTACCATACAGGTCGTACCAGCGGAGACCGCCGAGTTGGAACAGGACGCAAATCCGCCGACCGCCGATCAGGTCTTGTCCCAGGTGGTAGACGAAGCCGTGCCCCTTATCACGGAACACGCGTTTTGGCTCGGCGGGATCGGAGACATCAACGATGTCCAATGTGGACATGTCGACTTGCAGCACGGCATACTTGCCGGGCGCGGGAACGACGACATCCTTGACAATCTGGCCTCGCGGCGCGTAGCGACCCATGGGCGATAGAACGCCGGCGTCCGTGTGGCGCCAGATCGACAGCCCGCCCTTCTCTTCCGCCACGTACACCAGATCGCCGAGCGTCTTGACTTCCATGGCGAAGCCTTGCGTGGGATAGCGAGCCAGTTCATGAGGCGCGGGCGATAGCCGAACAACGCAGATGCCGGCGCTGCCGGCGGCAACGATGGCCATGTCGTCCAGCATCGCGACGGCCCTCACCTGGCCCTCAGGCCGGTAGACTTGAAACCGCGGGTTCAGTTCAGGCTGGAACGCGGGGATTTCCGGCGGCGTGTCCGGTTCTCGCTGGCACGGTGCGGCGAGTTCTGGCGCGGCGACGACGTGTAGATCGGTCCAACCGCCTGCCACGTAGACGAACCCGTCGCCCAACGCCAAGCCGCCAACAAAGCCTGGTAGCGGCCCGGCGCCCATGTACTTCGGCATTCGTACCTCGGCGTAGTCTAACTGGCGATGAGCCACAAACGAGGGCCCGTTGGGATCCGAGATGTCGACCACGAAGATCCCGTTGTGCGTGTCGTGCACGAAGGCGTAGTCGCCGGCGATCTTGACACCCCACATATCGTTGCCGATCCGATAGAACGGCGGCATCTTGATGCGCGAGACGAACGTGGGCTTTGCCGGGTCGGTGATGCGGAAGATCTCCAGGCCGTGGCCATGCCCGTATCCCGGATCGCGTGGTGTGGGATACGACTTCCTACGGGCTCGCGAATGATGGCCGGTGGCGACGTAGACGTATTCACCTCGCACGGCCACTCCGTCTCCGTTGCCGTCCAGCGGGCATCGAGTCGTAATCACCGGCTTGCGCGCGTTTCGCACATCAACGACGACCAACTCGCGGCTGCCCCAGACGCCCACATAGGCGAAGCCGTTACGAACTTCGACCGATTGGGCTTCTCCGGTCCGAGCCGTGCTCAAGTGCCGCGGCTTTTCGGGGTCCGAAATGTCAACAAACTCGACGCCGTGCGAGCGGCAAGCTACGAACATCACATCGCCAGATACATCCATTCCCGTGGCGACCTCGATCGGGTCGTAATGGCACAGCAACCGCGGTTTCTGAGGCTCGCTGACATCGACGATGAAAACGCCGTCCTCGCGCGAGGTTATGTAGGCGACTTGGTTCTCGACCTCGATCTGGCGAGTCGCACCAAGGCCATCGATTTTTCCCAATAGCTTGGGATCGGCCGGGTTGGCGATATCAAACACGTGCAGCGTGCCTCGACCGATGCTGTAGAGCGTCTGCCCGACGACCCGCGCGGCCATGGTGGGCCCGACCCCCAGGTTCTTGACGACAGGCAACGCTTTGCCGTAGACCTCCTCCGGATGACCGATCCGCGGCGGTTCGGCTGTGCGATCTTCCTCGGCGGCAAACGCGAAACCGCACGCGGCAAATGTACTCAGTGCGGAAAATAGGGCTACGACCGGAAACGGTTTCGAAGCGGTTTTGCAACCGGGGGGGCGAGGCTCCCGCCGAGCCGAAACCGCGGAAGAACACGGCTCAGCAGGAGCTTCGCCCTCCCAAGGATGAGTTTTGGAATGCCTTCTCGTCATTTTTTCGTCTCTTATCGTTTCAGTACACCAGGTCGCGGAAGCGCCTGACGGTGTGGAAGGTTATCAGGTTCGAGTTATGGGCGTTCTTGGCGGCAGCGTCGGCGGTGCGCATGAGAATGTGAAGGTCTTCACCGTCGACGATCATGTTGCCACCGTGGTGCGATTGGCCCACGTCGTCCACTTTTGCCACGACCCCGGCGAAACACCAGTCGACGCAGTTCTTGGAGAAGTGCAGCACCAGACGATGACGCTCCTGATTGGGCATGTTGTACCGTTTTGGATGCAGCCGCTCGACTCGCTTCATCGAGTCGGTGGCTTGCGAGGATATCATCCAGAACAGCCGCGACGGTTCATCGTACGCGATGTGAAAGGAAACCTGGCCGCCGGGCAATGGAACGTACAGCATCGGTTTGCCGGACGGGGCTTCCTGCAAACTGACCGTGATCTTGTCGCCATCTTCCGACTCGACCGCTTTGGCAAGACACGCCAGGTTGGTGCATCCAGTGACCGCGCGCGACAGCAAGTGGAAAGTGTGACCATTCGGGTCAAACCAGATATTATCCGGGTCCGCAATCTGGACCAGGTTCGTTTCACCCCAACCGATCGCGGCCATGCCTCGATACGTGGTCGGATGCTTGTATCGACCGGGCGAGTAGAACGGCACTCCCACAAGATTCGGTTCGCCGTTCTGCTCGATAACATCTTGAAAACTCAGTGTGTTGGAAAACGTCCATGCGTTCGGTTTGGTCAGGTCGTTCGACGTTCGGGCGGACATTACGACCGGGGCGAAGACGTGTGTCGGGAATCCCCGTTCGATAGGCGCCATGATCTGTTCCATCACGAAGTAGATGCGCCCGCGTGCGCACACAGCGCTGCCCGGATGGCAGTACCACAGTTTTCCGTGGGTCAGCTTGACGGGAGGCGACCACGTTGTGCCTTGGTCATCCGAGCGGATGATCGTCAGGTCATGGCGGCCACCGATGACGTACACCGAGGAACCGGCAACGAATGGAAAGCAATCGATCATAGGCACATCAACGCGATGCTTCCACGTGTGCCCTCGATCGTCGCTGGTATGAACCTTGACGGTCCACTCGCGTTGCTTCTCGACGTCGCTGCCCGCGTGAAGCATGCATCCGATCAGCCGTCCACTGGATAATCGGGCCAAAGCCGGGCAGTATCCGATCTCGTGCATCGGATCCGTGGCTTTCCATAGCACGGAGAAGTCATTTGCCAGCGGCTCGTACCGCCGACTACCCACTGTTCGGTCCGCGGCACCTGACGACTGACCGGCGAAGGCTGCTGTGCCAGCGACTCCCACCACCGACTGTCGAAAGAAGTTCCGTCGATCCATGTGCTCGTCTCCGTGAATTCTCCCAAGATTGGTTCGACACTTGGCGAGCGGCAGGTGAGTTCATACCCGTGGGATGGGACCATTGTCCCGTCCGAGCCGGACTTCACCTGGTCGGGCCAAATGGTCCCAACCTACGGCGGGCAAATTGTCATCTGCAGTCCGTCTTATACCCCGCCGAGCGTCATACGGCCGGTCACGCACCGTGTCACTCTATTGCCCTCAGAACAGCGTGTCAAATCGTCGCCTCACGTTCCCGTTCTCGTGGGAGACCGCAAAAAACTGATCTTGCGATACATCGAAGTTTGAGGCATTATTCGTTCAAGTTCGCATGATCGACGACCGATATAGTCTGTGCCTCGAACTTCTAGGTATGGAGCCCAAGAAACGATGGCTGTGCGCAGGACAAATCCAGACTTCGTGAACGGCATCCCCGAAATGCTCTTGTTGCGTCTTTTGCGAGACCGGCCGCAGTACGGATACGAGCTTGTGCGCGCGATTCGCGAGCGAAGCGAAGGTGCCCTGGATTTTGGCGAGGGAGCGATCTACCCCATCCTTCACCGGCTCGAACAGGATGGTCTGCTCCGAAGCCGTCGGCAATCCGTCAAGGGGCGAAGTCGCATCGTTTATCGTCTCACGCGTGCCGGTTCCGAGCGACTGGAGGGCACGAAATCGCGATGGGACGAGGTTGTGCGTTCAGTGAACTTGCTGCTAAACGGAGGCGAAGATGGACCTGCACCAGTGGCGGAGCCAATTGGCTAACGAACTGAAGGCACGGAAAGTGCCGCCGTGCTATGCGCGACGGTTGCTGGGTGAACTTCAGGATCACATTTCCGATCTGCAGGAGGCAGAAATGAACCACCGCACGGATGCTGAAAACACGATCGATTTCTCGGAACGGCTGGGAGATCCCAAGCAGTTGGCCGAACAAGCGGCTGTGGCCAAGATCTATCCAACCTGGTCGGGCAGGCACCCGTGGCTGGCGTTTGTGGTCGGGACGCCGGCTATCTTCCTGCTGTGCGTGGCTGGATTCCTGTTGTTGGCGATCGGCATGGCTATGCTCCTGGACGGTCAGACTGTCGAGACAAACCCGAGGTTGGTTCAGGCCTGCGGATGGGCAAGCTTGGCTATCGCTTTCGTGCCGGCAAGCGCCGCTTCGCTGTTGCTTTGCCGAATGGTCCGTGCATCAGGCCGGCGACGCCTCTGGGCTCTAGCCGCGTGTTCTTTGATCGCTGTGCTGGCAGGGTGCCTGATAGTCTCCTGCACACCGCCGCAATCTGAACCGGGTACAGGCAGGCTTACTGTCGGATTCGGCATTGGCAGTACCTGGCATATCGGCCAGGCCATCGGGCCGCTGTTGATCGGCATCGTCTTCCTCGCCATGGGGCGAGCGACACGGAACGATCCGGAAGACGACCTTGAGTCGCAAACGATGCGATCGGCAGCGTAGGCAAGATACCCGGACCGTTCACGGTGGGAGACTTGAGTGTCCAACATGCCTTTCAGGGGAGGTCGTGCAGCCTTTGTGTTGTTTCGTGGCTTGCGTCTATCTTCACTCTCCCTCTGGGAGAGTCGAGCCGAAGGCTCGGAGAGGGTTCCGCGTCCTGCCCTCCCCGGGCCTTCGGCCCGACCCTCCCGCTTCAAGCGCGGGAGGGTGATGTCTTCTGCAAGCCGAACGACCTCCGCGCCGGATGGTGAAATTGCGTCTAAGTTGCACGACCTCAGCGCAACGGAGGGCGGTAGACGCGGAACGCCTTGATGGCAAGGGGACCGTCGTCGTCGGGAACTAGCCTGAGCGTGTGTTTGCCGTTCGCCAGACCCTGTGCCAAGGTGACCGTGGATTCCTTTGACGGACCAAGACTCTCCGGGGCTTTGTACGCGTCGTTGAATAACGGCTTCACCTCCCACGTGACCTCGAAGTCTTCGGGGAGCGGCTTCTTGCGGTACTTCAGCGCCCAAGACACCATCCACATGCGAGGTTCGATGACGACTCTGCCCGAGTCGGAGACAAAGCGTTTGAGGTGGTCCCCCTGTCCGTCGCGGCCGGTTTTCGAGCCGATAACCTCGTAGCGGAGCACGTTCTTATCCGGGGCACATTCGAGGATTCTTGCGGTCCACTTTTCGACAATCAGCGGTGTCTCGTGGCCAATTTGGTTGATCGCCGGCCGCACGTGGTCATGCGGCGCGTTGCTTCGGCGCGCGTGGTAGTACAGTTCCGGAAATTCGGAGGGCGGCTTGCCGTCGATCAGGACCTTGGCCGTACCGGAATCGCCCTCGTTCGGGCATGCGGCAATGACATCAATGCGGTTGCCTTCGAACGTTAATCCCAGGCTACCGTCCGCGCCGTGTTGCACACTGGGATCGTCAACCGGCACGTCGCGTACCATGTCTCGCCAGGGGTCGTTCGGGAATTTGGGGTCGTACCTGAGTGACGGCTTGATCAGCTCGCCGATTAGGAAGTTCCCCCGCTTGTTCGGATGCACGCTATCGTTCAGCGTGTCTTTGGGAAACAGGTCGTTGTCCTTCAGGTACGTACGCATACGCTTGCGCACTTCGGCCAACTCGCATCCATACTTCTTGGAGATCTTTCGAATCATCGCCGTGCGGGCTTCGTCGGCCTCGGTGAGTTTTCGCGCATCCGGATCATTGGGGTCTCCATCGCGCGGCAGGTCGCGAGGCCAGCGAAAATGGCTGGTCCAAAGCAGAACCTCGGAGGTCGTGGTCCGCCGCACCTTCTCGATGATCTTCTCCTGCTCACCACCTTCGACGCCGCCGTAGACGTGGAAGATCAGCAGGTCCGGATAGAAAGGATACAGATCAAACTCAGCCGTCCGTATCAGCACGGGGGCGCTATACCCACCGATTGCGAGATTCGCGATTTCCAGCTCGGCGTGTGGATACGTCTTGCGCAGAAAGTCGGCGACGTCCTTCCACCACGGGTTCCGCGTGACCGATTGACCGTAGAACAAAATGCGGACACGATTCCGCTTCTGCGGAGTGCTCGTAGCCAGCAGCGTCATCGTGCGTTGGATGTTCGCCCCAAGCGACTCCAGATTGTCCGGCGGTTCGGGCGGTTTGAAATCGCCCTGAGCCAACACACTGGAAGTCGCAAACACGACCGCCGCCAACCCGCTGATCATTGCCAATCGCATCTGCTCGCCTCCGAATCGCGAAGATCGATTTCCGTTTGAGTTCCCTGTATACTCGATTCCATCCTATCTGATGGTTCGGTGAAGAGATACATGCCAATCGACCTCGACAAGACTGATCGACGTGTGAGCAAGCTCTTGCTGCTCCTCGTTCCCATCGGGTTTGCTTCTGCGCTGGCGGGCGCGATTCTGCGCGGTTCTGCCAGCGACCGATTCGTTCTTGGTGGCTTATCTCTTGCCGTGGCGGCGATGGTGGGCTTGACCGCGTATTGGCAGATTCGGCTTGGGAAGACTCCTGTGAGAGAATCCGCGTGGAGTAGCCGGATGAGATGGGCGGACAAACAGGAACGTCCCATTCGTTATTGGTTTACGACGATCATGTTCGCCATCTGCGCTGTTGGGATTCTTGTCTATTCGATCCTCTTCTTCGTGTTCTCCACCGAATTCCTTGGCGATCGTGGCCTGAACTGAGCGCCGGTCAAGACCATCGTGTTTGGCGCAGCTACCGGGAAGACAGTGCCTTCAACTGGGCAACTTTTTCGGGCGAGTCGTCGGCCAGGTTGTCCTGTTCATTGGGATCCTTGGCCAAATTGAAGAGTTCGGGGCGTGACCAGTCGCGGTTGGCGATCAGCTTCCAGTCGCCGTGACGGACGGCCACTTTGCTGCCGTGGTTCCACAAGAGTGTGCGAGGCTCGCCTTTTTGCCTGCCGGCAATCACGGGCCAAATGTACATGCCACCACGTTCCAGGTGCACTGGATGCCCGGCCAGTGCACAGAACGTGGGCATCCAGTCCAGGATGCAGGTCGTTGCATCGATGGTTCTTCCGGCAGGAACGCGTCCCGGCCAACTGACCAACGTTGGGACCCGGATACCGCCCTCGTAGACCTGCGTCTTCCATCCGCGCAAGGGAACGTTGCTACCCAGTGTCGTATGGTCTTCGTACCGGTCATCGTAATGACCCTTGGGCGCATGCCAGTCTTTCTGGCCGCCGTTGTCGGAGGTGAAGACGACGATTGTACGATTTCGCTGGCCGGTTCGGTCCAACGCTTCGACGATCCGGCCAATGCCATGGTCCATGTGGGAGACGCTGGCTGCAAATAGCCGTCGCCAGCGGTCTTCGATCTTGCCTTGGTAGGGACTGATCCACCGGTCGGGCTCGTCCAGCGGGTAATGCGGTACACTGTACGCGACGTAGAGGAAGAACGGCTTTTCGTGCTTCGACTCGATCACTCGAACCGCTTCGTCGGTCAAAAGATCGGTCACATGGCCTGGCTCGGCGACCAGTTCGTCGTTTCGGTGCCACGTGCGATTGTTGCGTTTGTAGTGGTGCGGCGGATAGGGATCGATCTGGCCATGCAAGTAACCGTACGACGAGTCGAATCCATGTTTCAAGGGACGGCGATCGGGCTCCAGAGAATTGATGTGCCATTTGCCGCTGATATGCGTGGTGTAGTCAATCGAGCGCAACGCGGCCTGAAGGCTGCTAGTGACCAGCGGTGGATCCGCGTTGGCACCCGGGGCCGGCCTGTCCAGAACGCTCATCGTGCTTGTGCCTCGACCACCAAGCAGGCATTCTCGTGTGGTCCAGCAGACCGGCGTGACATAGTGGTGCGTCAACTCGACTCCCTCTGCCGCAAGCCGATCCAGTACCGGAGTGTGGATCTCGGAGCCGTGAAACCCAACATCATT
>CAZUAH010000324.1:0-15198 GCA_964617665.1 uncultured Pirellulaceae bacterium | reverse complement strand
CGAGTAATCGGCTTGTCAATCAGTCGATCCGTTGCAGCCATACCGATTTCAAATCACAGACCTGGTCTGCGGGTTTGCTGAGTGCTTTGACGGTGATGCTCGCACGACCTTTGTCCAGCTGGATCTCGCCGAGACTCATTACGGCAAACGTCTGTGTGTGGCGACGTTTCTTCTGGCGGCTGGGGCGGAGGACGGGTTGCGGCTCGAGCGTTTGCTGGATCGATCCTTCCACGGCCGCGTCGCCACTTTCGACGCGCAGCTTCGTGCCGACTGCTTCCGGCAGGCAGGCGTACATGAGCGATACGTCGTAGCGGCCGGTATGAACTACGTCTACCTCCCAACGTATCGTGTCGGCCATTTCGGTCCAGTCGGTTAGCCAATCGTGGGCAAAGCCCCATTGGTTGTACCAGCGGATGCTGCCCGAGAAATAGGCCTCGGGTGCCGGCAACTCGACCACCGGTCGCTGGCTGTGGCCAACAGGGATCAGTGGTCGCCGGATCGGTTCACGGGTCACGTCGGCAAACCACTTGTCGTAGGCGTCGGTCAAGCGTTCGACGACCTGTGGGTTGTCGGCGGCGATGTCTTTCGTTTGCCCAGGATCGTCGATCATGTCGAATAGCTGCCAGCCCGAACCGTCGTTCACAAGACGCCAGCACTTCGTGCGCACCGCGCCCGGTAACGGCTGGAGATCACTTATGACAGGATCAACGTAGCTGACCAGTCTTTTCCAACCGGGCATGCGGGTGAAGATCATCCGATCCGGCCAGTCGACATCTTCCTTCATCAGCAGTGACACCAGGCTGCGACCGTCCAGGGGCTTCGTTTCCAGCTTGTCCACTCCGCACAGTTCCGCAATTGTCGGCAGCAAATCGACGTGCGCGGCGATCGCGCCGATTTCCCTGTCCGGCTTGATCTTCCCAGGCCAGCGGATGAAGCACGGCACGCGCGATCCGCCTTCGTGTACGCGGCCTTTCATGCCTCGCATCCCAGCGTTGTAGCGGCTGCCTTCAGGACCTTCGGCGCCGTTGTCCGAAAGAAAAATCACGATAGTGTCGTCGGCCAGGCCCAAATCGTCGAGCCTCTTCAACAATCGGCCCACGTTCTCGTCGATGTTCTCGACCATTCCGTAGACCGCTGCCGCGCGGTCGTCGAGACCCCGCGCCTTGTATTTGTCAAACAGCTCGTCTGACACCTGAAGCGGCGTATGGGGTGCGTTGTAGGGCACGTAGCAGAAGAACGGTTCGTCTTGATGCTCTTCAACAAACCGGATCGCCGCGTCGGTCAACACGTCGGTGATGTAGCCGCGGGTCTGGACCATGCGGTCATTGTGCTGCAGTTTTGGGTCAAAGTAGTTGTCCCAGTGACCGGTGGGCATGCCGAAAAACTCGTCGAACCCCTGGCCGTTAGGGTGATTGGGATAGTGTTCCCCCAGGTGCCACTTGCCAAAGCAGCCCGTCACGTACCCGGCGGACTTCAGCACCTCGGCGATCGTGACTTCATCGCTTCGCATGGTCTCCAAACCGCGGGTTACCGACGCCGCGCCGGTGCGCAAGTAGTACCGGCCGCTCAACAAAGTAGCGCGCGTTGGCGTACACAGCGGGCATACGAAGAACCGATCGAACCGAGTCGACTGAACGGCCAGCCGATCCAACACCGGCGTATCGATCTTGTCGTTGCCGTGGAAGCCCAAGTCACCGTACCCCTGGTCGTCGGTCATAATAAGAACAACGTTGGGGCGTTGCTTGACGTCCGTGGCATTGACGACAGAAGGCGCAACGCAAATCGCTAAGACGGAAAGGCGCAAGACTGATGCGGCAACTCTACAGTTCATATTGAAAGCCCTCCGGGTCAAGGTTTGTCGATCTTGAACAACATGGATACGGCTCGGCTGGTTCGGCCGTCGGCTCCATGCGACGACCGATCTAGTAGGCAGTTACCTTGCATTCCAGCGGATATCGTGAGCGGGTTGGTATTACTGCTTCAATTACAGCCTACCGTTGCATCGAGGCCGGTTCAATCGATTGGTGAGTTCACAGAGTAGTGACTATTCCGTTCGCTGCCGGAAAGCTTGCTTCTGACGACAGATAGAGGTACAAGGTGAATCTGAAACGTGAGCTTTCTTACTCAGCCTGGGAGAGATGTCATGAAAGTCTACTGGGCCGTTGCCGTGTGTGTGTTGATCGTCGGATCGGCGTACGCCGACGAGTTGACCTACAGGGAACGCCTGATCGGGCAACTCGCAGAAAAGGTGCCTGCGATCCTGAAAACCTTCGATTCGGAATCCGGACGCTTCGGCACGGGGATCTGGATTTGCCGCGACCAGCATCCGATGTACCCGCTGGCTGTCGCCTATACGACGCGGGCGGAGGGCAACAAGTACTACAAAAACAGTGAATTACTGGATGCGATCGTCAAGTCAGGCGATCCGCTGATCGACAAGATGGACGAACGAGGACGTTGGATTTTTGAGAAGAAGGACGGCAGCACGTGGGGCATGATCTGGATGCCTTGGACGTACTCGCGATGGATTCGCACGTTCGCGCTAATCCGCGAGGACATGGCTCCGGAAGACCGCAGCCGGTGGGAAGAGGCCCTAGCGCTCGGGTACACGGGCATCAGCGGACACTGCCTGGGTCATGTGCACAACATACCGGCACATCACGCGATGGGTCTGTATGTCGCTGGTAAGACGTTCGATCGTCCCGAATGGTGTAAACAGGCGGGCGACTTCCTTGCGAAGGTCGCAGCGAAACAGTCGGAGGCGGGTTACTGGTCCGAAGGTGTTGGGCCGGTGGTGCTATACAACTTCGTCTATGTCGATGCGCTGGGCACGTACTACGCCATGTCGAATGACCAGCGTGTTCAACCCGCTCTGGAGACGGCGGCCGCTTTCCATCGCCACTTCACGTATCCTGACGGGCAAAACGTTGAAACCATAGATCAGCGCAACCCGTACCACGAGAGAGTCTCGGTCGGGAACGTAGGCTTCACATTCACCGCCGTTGGGCGTGCCTATCTTGCGAATCAGTGGTCTCGTTTCGGCGTCGAAAATCTGGATGCCGATCTCATGGCGTCGCTGATACTCTGCGGCCAGGAAGGCCCTGTCGAACAGACGGCCACCGCCGAAGAGAAACAGGTGTTCGTGTTGACCGAAGGCGGAGTGAATCGAGCGGCCACGATGCGTCATGGACCATGGTTCGTGTGCTTGTCAGCCTACACCGCCCCGATTCCCAAATCGCGATGGACTCAGGATCGCCAGAACATGGTGAGCATCTTTCATGACAAGGCGGGTTTGATGCTTGGCGGTGGCAACACCAAGCTTCAGCCCGGTTGGAGCAACTTCACGGTTGGCGACATCAGCCTGCTATCGCACAAGCCGGGAGATACCAGCCCCGATTTCATCCCGAAGGGCAAACTACACCATGTGCCATCGGCCGCGTCGCTTGTCCTCGATCCGACGTTCGGGCTGGATCTCACATACGGACCGGAATCGTGTCGTATCCGTGTGCAGCCACTTGACGAGACGACACTGGAATATACGATCGAGGCCACCGAGAACTCCGATTTGCCCGTCGCCGCGCACCTGACGTTGATTCCTCACATGAATACGACGCTGCAAACGGGGACTGGGGAAAAAGTCAATATCACAGACGAGCCTCTGTCCGTCTCGCCCGAGACGCTCGGCGGCCGAGTCACTTATGCCGGGTACTGCCTACACCTGCCGCCTACGGCCAGCCTGCATTGGCCCGCTCTACCCCACAATCCCTATCGCAAGGACGGCCGCGCCACGCCAGGAGAAGGTCGCATCGAGATCCGGATTCCGTTTGACGAATCGCATCTCCAGCACAAGATCACGCTTGAAATCACGGATTAGCGGCTCGTTTTGGCGGATTGCGGTCACGGGGGGGCGGAAAGTAGAATTGCACTACTGGTGCGGCTATCGATATTTGTCAGGTAGATTGAGGCCAGGGTGGCCGGGGTTGGAGGGCGCAAGCCCGAAACCCCGGGGCTTCCCTCGCTGACGCTCAGTCCAGCCCCGGCCACCCCACCTGACATTGATCGACAGACGGACTACTACAAGGGCCTCGCGAAGCTAGGCTTCGCAAGTGGGGGAAGCGGAGCTTCCAGGACGTGTGTTCCCGAGCAGAGCTTGGGAACGAGAGACGGGAACGAAAGACGCGAGCAAAGGCTCAAACTCACTAACATAGACTCCTACTCAAACGAGAGGTAAACGATGGACAGACGAACGCTTCTGAAGGCCGCCGGTTCGGCCGCTGGGTTGGCAATGGTTGGAGCAGCTCGATCGGTCGGCGCCGAGGAGAAATGCTCTGAGAAGAAAGAGAAGATCTGTTTCAAGAACGAGCAGTTCTACGATAGCGACGGAAAGTTCGACGTAGAAAAAGGCAAAGATGCGATCATCGCGCTGTGCGAGTATCACGGCTACCACATCTTTCCGGAATTGCGCGAGAACCTGTGGGTCTCGGACTACGACACGGGCGAGTTCACCAAGTTGGGCCTTGCGGCGTACATGTTCATGAACAACGTCGAAGACCGCTACATGGTCATGGACCTGTTCCTGCTTCCGAATCAGATGTTGCCGGAGCATTGGCACCTGGAAGCCGAAGGGAACCCGGCGAAGCGCGAAGGCTGGCTGGTTCGCTGGGGGGCAAGCCACATCGTAGGCATCGGCGAGCCGAATCTGTGCGACGAGGTGAAGATTCCTAAATGCCATTGCGGCGGCACGGCGACCACCAAACACGAAGTGCTGGCCACGCCCGGCATGTTCGTTAAATTGGCCAAGGTCGGTACGCGTCATTGGCAGTTCGGTGGCCCGGAGGGTGCGATCATCACCGAGGTGGCAAACGTTCACACGGATTCGGCGGTCCGGCATTCGGACGAAGCGATGAACAAGTACTTCTTGGGCGGTTGAGGATCGAAAGAATGGAATTCAAGAACAAAGTGGCCCTGGTCACCGGTGCGGTTGGGTCGATCGGCAAGGGGATTGCCGCGCGTTTGATCGAGCAAGGGGCAAGGGTCTTCATCACCGATCTAGACCAAAGCCAACTGGATGCGATCTGTACGGAATTGGGCGAGAACTGCGGGGGACTGGCCGCCGACGCGACCGATCACGAACAAGTCAAGAAAGTCGTTGCCGCCGCGCTTGATGCGTTTGGCGGCGGCATCGACGTGCTGGTAAACGTGGCGGGCACCGTCGGTGAGGGCGGCAACGTGGAGGATCTGTCCGAAGAGAATTGGGACTTTGTGTTTGCCGTCAACTGCAAGGGCACGTTCTTCTTCATCAAGGAGGTTGTGCCCGTCATGAAGAAAGTGGGCGGTGGGAGTATCGTCAACTTCTCAAGCAAATCGGGCAAGACCGGTTCGGCGCTGATGAGCGCCTACTCGGCCGCCAAGGCAGCGATTATCGGCTTCACGCAAGCTCTGGCATTCGAGTTGGCCGGCGACAACATTCGGGTGAACTGCGTTTGCCCCGGGATCACCGAGGCGACCGGCGTATGGAGCAACGTGTCGGAGGACTACGTGAAGAACCTGAACCTGCCGATCGAAGATGTCGTCAAGAAGTTCACGTCCAAGGTTCCGCTAGGCCGATTAGCTCGCATCGACGACGTAGTGAATATGACATGCTTTCTGGCCTCGGGCCAAGCGGATTACATGACCGGCCAGGCCATCAATATCACGGGCGGCCGAGAAATGCACTAAGTGAAGAAATGACCATTGAAGAGAAGGGATATGCCAAGTCATGGCAAAATGGACTAAGCAACAAATCGCGGCAACGATCGACCATGCGGCGCTGAAGCCGACGATGACCGATCAGGACATCATCGAGAACTGTGAACTGGGGCGCAAACACCAAGTGGCCAGCGTGTGTGTCAGGCCCAGTGACGTGGCGCTGACCGCCAGTCAACTGGATGGTTCGGGCGTCGTGCCTTCGATGGTGGTGGGCTTCCCACACGGGACGAATCGCCCCGAAGTGAAGGCATTGGAGGCCAAACTGGGCATCGAAGACGGTGCCAAAGAGCTGGACATGGTAATGAACATTGGCAAGTTCCTTTCGGGTGATTACGACTGGGTGCAAAGGGACATCGAAGCGGTAGTGGCCGAAGCCAAGAAAGCGGGCGATGTGCTGGTCAAGGTGATTTTGGAGACGTGCTACCTGTCGCCGGAGCAAGTCGCCAAGGCATGCGAAATCGCCCGAGACGCTGGGGCCGATTACGTCAAGACTTCGACTGGCTTCGGCGACGGCTCGGCTACGCCCGAGACGATCGACGTGATGATGAAGACCGTGGGCGACGCGATGGGCGTGAAAGCCTCGGGCGGTGTGGCTTCGTACGAGATCGCGAGCGGCTACCTGGACCAAGGCTGCAAGCGTTTGGGGGCAGCCAGCGGAACGGCGGTGATCATGGACGAGGCACCTGATGAGGCATCCGCGGGAGGCGAATGATGAAAGCCGTTGTTTATTACGGGCCCGGTGACGTTCGCGTCGAAGATCTTTCCAAGCCTGCATGCGGCGAGGCAGAACTGTTGGTCAAGGTCGACGCTTGCGCGGTCTGCGGTACGGACTGGAAGAGCTACAAGATCGGCAATCCGCGAGTCAAACCTCCGCTGACCATGGGCCACGAATTCACCGGCGTGATCGAACAGGTCGGGCCGAACGCCGTGGACAATTTCGCAGCTGGCCAGCGGATCGTCATGGCCACCAGCATTTCGTGTGGCAATTGCTTCTACTGCCGGCGCGGTTGGCCTAATCTCTGCGTGAACGTCGCGCCCATGGGATTCGTCTATCCCGGCGGCATGGCTGAATATACCGTTGTCCCCGCGCGGGCACTTGAGCGCGGCCACGTGATTAAGACTCCGCCGGATTTGGCGCCGCAACACGCGGCTTTGGCGGAGCCGGTCAGTTGCGCCGTCAATTCGCTGGGACAATGCGACTTGGAACAAGGCGACACCGTGTTGGTCCTTGGCGCAGGCCCGATGGGGCTGATGAACGCCTGTGTGGCACAAAGCCTGGGCGCGGGAAAGATCATTCTGTCCGAGGTAAACGACACACGGCTGGCTCAAGCGGAAGGATTCGGATTCGACGTACTTATCAATCCCACGAAGTCGGACTTGGCTGACTGCGTCATGTCCGAGACCGATGGCATGGGAGCCGACATTGCGATCGTCGCCGCGCCCGCCGCCGCGCCCCAAGAACAAGCCGTGAACCTGGTTCGCAAGCGGGGAACCGTTGTGCTGTTCGCGTCGTTGCCGAAAGACAACAGCACGATCACGGTTGACAGCCGCCCGATTCACTACGGCGAACTGCGAGTCGTGGGCACAAGCGATTCAGCACCCGTGCACGTGGAAAAGGCCGTCGAACTGATTGCGTCCGGTCAGGTGCCGGCCAACAAGCTGGCCACGCACATTCTGCCACTGGACCAGATTCATCAAGCCTTCAAACTAATGGAGACCGGCGAGGCCCTTCGTGTCGTGCTCCAACCCTAGCCGTTTCCAGCGAGATACCAGCCAATCTCTCTGGCCATGTCGGGGAACTTGCGCGCGGGTGTCGTGCATGAGAGACGAAACCTGCCAAGATGGTACTCCGTCACGTACGTTTTTTCCGCGGCTTTCTTGGCGTTGCCTTTTTCGCGGTCTTCTTTGTTGCTTTCTTCTTTGGCGTCCGCTTGGTTGTCTTCTTCGCCTCACGCTTTTTGCCGGCTACCTTCTTCTTGGCCGTTTTCCGCGCCACTTTCTTCTTCACGGTCTTCTTGCTAGCACTTTTCGTCGCCTTCTTGGCAGGTTTCTTCTTCGCCGTTGGTTTCGCAGCACTGGCTCTTCTCTTTACCGTTCTTCGGGAACGGCTTTTCGCCTTCTTCTTTGACGGCTTGCGGGACGGGACGTCGCCGCTGCCGGAATCAATGTCGATGCCGAAAACGTCTGACAGGTCGTCGTCGGCGAGCCGTCTAGATTTGCCTTGCGTCGTGGCGGCCGAAACGGCCGCTTCGGCGTCGGCCTCGATCAGTTCTTCGTGGTTCACGCCTCGCAACTTGAACAGCAGTTCGGGTTGCTCGTCGAGTCGCGCGCCCACTCCGTAGAGCACCGCCGCAACGTGCTTACACATGATCGCCCAGTCGGGACAATCGCAGTCGAAAGAAATCTCGCCAGGAAGCGGGAACAGGCCTTCCTTGCGATCGGTCACCACTTCCATGACGTGATCGGACAGTTTGCCTTGCAGGAGCTCCAGCAGCGAGCCGATCTGTCCGGCACACCGCTTCTTCATAGCGCTCCATTTCTTGCGTGGCAGCGTCTTGACCTGAATGCGCAGGATGTAAATCTCCGATCCGGCAACTTTTGCTTCGATTTTCCCCTTGGCCATAGCCAGGTGACAGACGGAGCCGTTTCGCACGTAGGTGCGGCCGCGCGGCAGGCGATTTTCGTAGTCGCTAAACGATTCCAAGTGCTCGCACCACGCTTCGCCCCAGAACGTCTTGGCGATCTTGCGACCACCGATCTCGACCGGCTGGATGTCGATGCCTTTCTTGCGAAGCGCAGCCATCTTCCTCACGGCCCGCCGGCGCCGTTCCGCTACAGAGACATAGGGTCTCCATCCATAGTATGCCATAGTGGCTTACCTCCTTCTCTCGGCCGAACTTACACGCGTGCCTTCTCCACGTCCAGGGACACGAGCCGAATCAGTTCTGCGTCGGTCATCTCGGTGAGCATCCTCTCCGCCCCACCTTCCAGCAGGTCCGAGGCAAGTTGCTTTTTATCTTCGATCAACTCGTCGATCTTCTCTTCGATGGTACCGCGGCAGACGAACTTGTGAACCAGCACGTTGTGCTGCTGGCCGATGCGAAAGGCCCGGTCGGTCGCCTGGTTCTCGACGGCAGGATTCCACCAACGATCAAAGTGAATTACGTGGGTGGCGGCCGTCAGATTCAGGCCCATACCTCCTGCCTTGAGCGACAAGACGAAAAACGGCGGCCCGCCGGCGCGCTGGAATTGGTCAATTAGTTTCTTTCGCTTCTTGACCGCCGTGCCTCCGTGCAGCACCAAGCCGGCTCGTCCGAATACCTCCGACAGGAAGCCAGCCAGCGGTTCCGTCATTTCCCGAAACTGGGTAAAGACGAGTGCCTTTTCCTGCCGCGATGCGATTTCTTCGCAAATCTCTCTCAAACGCGAAAACTTGCCGCTGTCATCCGCCCGGTAACGTCCGTCGCCCAGAAGCTGGCTCGGGTGGTTACACAGTTGTTTGAAACGCATCAGATAGGCCAAGACCAGACCACGCCGTTTGATGCCATCCGCGTCGTCGAGTGCATCGGCCAACTCCTTGACCAACTTGGCGTACAGTGCCGCCTGCCGTTTGCCCAGTCCACAGAATGCTCGGATCTCCGTCTTGTCCGGAAGATCGGCGATGATGCGTTTGTCCGTCTTCATTCGCCGGAGAATGTACGGTTGGACTAGGCGGCGAAGCGGTGCGTAGCGATTGCGCTCGCGAGTATCGAGTCTCTTAATGAACTCCTTGAACTTCTTCTGCGTGCCAAGCAGGCCCGGGCAAAGGAAGTCGAACAGCGACCAAAGATCCGACAGCCGGTTTTCCACCGGCGTGCCTGTCAAGGCAATCCTGGCGGAGGCCTGAAGCCGTTTGACTGCTCTGGTCTGCCGGGCGGCCGGATTCTTGATGGCTTGTGCCTCGTCCAACACGACCAGCTGCCACGTGACTTTCTGCAGCCACGGCTGACGCAACAGCATGGCGTATGTTGTCAAGACGATGTCCGTGTCCTTCAATGCGTCCCCGGGATGGTCGGCCATTCGGGCAAGCTCGTCTTTGGGCGTCTCCGACGGATGAACGAACTTGGCGCGAAGCTTCGGGGTAAACCGGCACATCTCCGACTTCCAGTTGCCCAAGAGGGATGCAGGCAGGACCAAGAGCGACGGCCTGACGCCCCGCTTCTTCTGCAACGCCGTCAACAGCGCCAAGACCTGGATCGTTTTTCCCAGCCCCATGTCGTCCGCCAGGCATGAGCCCAGTCCCAGATTCGACAAGAACTGCAGCCAACCTAGCCCCGTCTGTTGGTAGGTGCGCAACGTTGCTTTCAGACCGCTGGCAGGTTTGACTTGCTGCAGACCCTCCGGGCTTCGCAAATCGGCAAGCACTTGGCCCAGCCATTTGCCCGCGTGGACGAAGGACCATTCGCGCTGGGTCTCGCCGTCAGAATCATCCGTGGCCAGATCCATGGGTGCACCGGCCAACAGACGCATACCCTCGACGAAAGCGAGCCCGTGTTGGGCTTGCTCTTCGACTTTTTTCCAGTGCGTGAGCACTTCGCCCAGCTTTTCACGGTCCACTTCGACCCACTGGCCCCGCAGCAGCACAAGGCCGTCCTCGGCTGCCATCAATTCGCGCCATTCGGCTTCGCTGAGTTCCTGGTCGCCGAGGGCCAATTGCACGCGAAAGTCGAGCATCCCCTGGGCGTCGAACTTCTTCTGCTTCTTCTCACCGACGGTAGCGCCGACGCGGGGTCGAGGCCGCTTCTTCCACCAATCGGGCATCCGCACCAGGACCCCGCTTTCTTCAAATACCGGTATGTCCTTCAAGAATCGGTAGGCTTCGCGAGGCATCCACGCCAACGGCTGGTAGATGTCGCCCGATTCGACCAATTCCCGTGCGAGAGGACTTCTCTCCGACGCAAGCTGGACGGGCGACAGCAGCTTGACCAACGTCTTCTTGTCTTTGGCGCCTGCGTATTCGCGCAACGCCTGGCTCAGCGGTTGATACTGCACTCGCGCGCCGGCCGACAGACTCGGTGCATACGTGGCCAAAAAGGCAAACGGGTAGTCGGGATCGTGCCGATTCTCGGCCAAGTGAAAACAAACCCGTCCCACTTGATGCCAGAGTGGCGCACGTCGTTTCAGAAACCCGGACAGACCGTCCTTGCTACGAACGATCTCGTTGCGTACCCAGACGTCGAAGTCGCTCCAGACATTCGCCAGAGTGTCTTCCGTTAGATACTCAGCCCCGCGCATTGGCGGAGCATTCAAACGCATCTCGGCCAATTCGGCCGGCGCGGGTGGAGGGATTGGCTCCGACTCTCCGCCAGTGATTTCCGGGGTATGGCAGAGTTCAGTCAAGTAGCGGCCGGCAAAATCCCCCCAGTAGGCGAAGGCAGGGCTTGGCGACGGTTCGGGCCGCTCGGTTGCCAACACAAACAGTCCCTCCTCCGGAGCAGTCGCGAATGCCGCGGCCACCTTCTTCAATCGCCTATCCGCGGTCGCATCCGGAACTCGATCGGAAACGTCACCTTGGTCGTCTGCCACGTCGACGGTGGTGATGCGCCCGAATGGAGTGACTGCCAGATCTATATTCATTAAGTACCGCCGTTCGCCCCGCAACGTTTGCCACGAAGTTCGCAGCTTGGCGGTTTCGCTGTTTGTCGTCAAGGTCACGCGTCTGCAACAAAGCCAAGGAACAATCGGTGCACGACGGTGGCTTGGCAAGAGAGCATCACTGGTTGCTTCGTCCGTTTGGTTCAGCTATCGTGTGACCTCTCGATGTTCCCTTTCAAACTAGGAGACCCACAATGCGCAAGTGTCTGATCAGTTCGAGTGTGGCCGGTGTGTTGGTTGTTCTCTTTGCTGCTGCGGTACAGTCGGCCGAAGCTCCGGCGAAGATCAACGCGCTGTTGATCGCTGGTGATGACGTGGCACCTTTCCACGACTGGCGGGAAAACTCGGAAGCCACTCGCGAAGTGCTCGTTGCCACCGGCCGATTCGATGTCCGTGTGTGCGAGGACCCGGCGATCCTCGATTCTGCCGAAGCGCTCAAGGCTTACGACGTGATTGTGTTTACCCCGTTCACCAAGAGCTTGCCGATGTTGTCCGACGCGGGCAAAGAGAATCTGATTTCCTTCGTTGAGGGTGGTAAAGGTTTCTACGTCCAGCACTTGGCCAGCGCCTCGTACGGCGAGTGGGAGGAATTCGGGAAGCTGTGCGGTCGTCACTGGGTGATGGGCACGTCCGGCCACGGTCCGCGAAGCGTGTTCCCGTGCAAGATCGCAAACGCGGAACATCCGATCACCAAAGGCATGAAGGATTTCAAGATGTTCGACGAGTTGTACGCCAAACTCCAGGGCGATGAACCCATCGAAGTACTTGTCACGGCCGATTCCGATTGGAGCGACCAGACGGAACCGATGGTATTCACGCGCACCTATGGCAAAGGCCGCAGCGTACACAATGCCCTGGGCCACGACCGCAAGGCCATTATGGATCCGTCGTGCCGGAAACTGATCGCTCGCGGCGTCGAATGGGCTGCCACTGGCACCGTCGCGGATTGACCGTTGCGGAGATGGTGCTGGCGAGAAACCCGCCGTGTCAGCCATAGAACTGCTTGACGTCGAAGATCTTCAACATGATCTCCGAGTCACGTGCCCAGTTGGTCGACCGAGTGTAGTACGCAACCAGGGCTTCGTCACCTACGAACGTGACCGACGGATAGGCTGCGTCGTGATCCGGCCGATTGTCGATGTCCTTGAAGTGATTCCACGTCTCTCCCTCATCGCGGGAGATAGCAGCGGTCAATGGCGTACGCGGCCAATTGGATTTCGACGCCACGTTATTCCACAGCAGCAGTAGATAGCCAGTGGTGGGAATTCGCTTCACGAGCGACGGCGATTCGGGGGCGGCAAGCTCCGTCGGCGCCGGTTCGGTCCAGTGAACGCCGCCATCGTCGGAATAGCTGCGGTAGAGACACTGATTCGTGTTGCGCAGAAAGCACATCAGGCGACCGTCCTTCAGTTCCACGATCGCCGGTTCGTGAGCCCCGCGACCCGGCGCTGTCATGCTGTCGGCGCTGCGTTTCCAGGTTTTGAATCCATCATCGGAATAGAAGACGAACGAATGCAGATTGCCGCCGCGATACGGTGCCCCGCCAACATACTTTTCCGAATAGGGTCCGTGGGCCGGCACCAGAACTCGCCCGGAACTGAGCCGCAACGCGTGATCGGCGTTATTACAGTACCAGCCGGGTTCGGAGATCTGCACGGGTGCACTCCACGTCTCGCAGTTATTGAGTGAACGGCGGAGATACACATTGCGTTGTGATTCCGAATCCCAGCCCACGAAGGTGAACAAAACCTCTTGCTCGGATAGGCGGACCAGATTGGGATGCTTGACGTTGTGTTTCCAGCGATTCTCCTGCAGCGTCATCGACTCGGACCAATTGCGCCCGCGATCTTGCGAGATCTTCGCCGAGATGCGACACGGCATGCTATCGGACGCTTGGTTCTTCTTTGTGATCGGCTCGCGCTCCAGCAGCGACGGCCGATTCGCATAGTACTCGCACCACACCAGCATCAGGCGGTTTTCGTCCAGAGGGAAAATCAACTGGTGGTCGTGGCGAGGGTGCGCGGCCGACCAGGCACACACAATCGCCTCGTGCACCGGCTTCAACAGCGGTCGCGGACCACCAACCGATTTGCTCGGGACAGCGGCAAAGGCGGAAAAGGGAATGGCTCCAACCGCCGACACGCCGATTGCAGCCGACGACTTCAGCCAATCGCGCCGTGAGAAACGTGTCTTCTTCATCGTGCTTTTCCTTACGCTTCGGCCCAGGAGTCAGCCGAGTGACGTTGACGTAGCGTGTTGCTGATTATGGTATGGTGTCTTGACAATGTCCAATGTGTATCGCCACGGTTGAGGGACCGCAGATTCGTTTAACGCCGAGTAGCAGTGAGCCGCGAAACCTTGGGGGCTTTGTGGGGGTTTAATGGATTGACCTGAGCGGAGTTGAATACTGATCCCACGCTTCAATGCTGGTGGAAGGTCGGTCATCTCCCGGATTCTGCATGAGCAACCGCGCAATCGTCTCTAAGCACTGCTTAGTCGAAAGGAACCGCCATGACTCGCATTCTCCCAATCTTCCTCGTTTCCCTGATGTCGATGCCGGCCTCCGCCACGCAACTGTGGATAAGGGGATCCGTCGAGAAGACGATTGAAGTCGATGGGCTGACTCGGAAGTATCTCGTATATATCCCCAAGGGCACCGACGGTCCGTTTCCACTGGTCCTTGCTTTTCACGGCGGTGGTGGCAAACCAATTCAGATGGAACGGTATAGCCGGTTCAACGCACTGGCCGAGAAAGAGAAGTTCGTGGTGGCCTATCCCGAAGCAGTCGACGGCAATTGGAACGACGGTCGTGGTGTTCAGTTTGTTCGTGCGCAACGAGACAACATAGACGACGTGAAGTTCGTCCGCATGGTGATCGAGGACATCGGCAAACAATGTCAACTTGACACCTCCCGGGTCTTCGCCACGGGCATCTCGAATGGAGCGTTCATATCGCACCGGTTGGCTGCGGAAGCATCGGATGTGATCACGGCCGTCGCTCCGGTCGTCGGCGGTATGGCCCCTTCAATCGCCAAGAACTTTGCCCCGAAACGTCCGGTGTCTCTGTTCGTAATCCAAGGGGACTCAGATCCGCTGGTACCAATCGACGGCGGCTATGTAGGATTCCGTGGCGGCCGGAGACGCGGGGAACTCGTTCCGACAAAGGACGCGATTGCCAAGTACCTGAAGACCAACGGCATCGCCGGCGAACCTAGCGTCAAGAAGTTAAACGACACCGATCCCGACGACGGAACCACAACGGAGGTCACTACTTATCCGGCAGGCCGCGGCGGTGCGAGAGTTCAGGTCTATGTCGTGAAAAACGGCGGTCACACATGGCCCGGACGTTCCGCGTATCTGCCGGAGCAGCTGATCGGAAAGACAAGCCAGGATTTCGATGCGAGCGAGGCCATCTGGGAGTTCTTCAAATCATGCCCTCCGCGAGAGGTGGCCGAATCGTCGTTACGCTGAATCGAAGCTTGCCTCAGTTTCCGAAGTTGAGATAATGACTGCGTTCGTCTTTCATGCAAGGAGACAGGGGACTTGGACAAACATGCGCCAACGTCACATCGACCGGGTTGGAAGCGACGGGTGCTACGCACCTCTCTGACGATTCTGGCTATCTATCTTCTGCTGGTACTCATGCTGGCTCTACTACAACGAAAGCTGATTTACTTCCCGTCACGCGAAGCGCGTATCGACCCGCAAAGCGCCGGGTTGCCCAACGGACGCGTGCACACAATCACGCTGAAGACAGAAGACGGGTCCGTTATGTGGAGCTGCACATAATGGATCTTATGTGAAGCTGCTGATTAT
>CAZUAH010000323.1:0-15236 GCA_964617665.1 uncultured Pirellulaceae bacterium | reverse complement strand
GTTTGCTCTCTAACGCCCTCTGCAGCGCTCGCTGCATTTGCTCCAAATCGAACGGTTTGATCAGGTACTCGAACGCGCCGTTCCGCACAGCCTGAACAGCCGTCTTAAGATCTCCGTACGCGGTGATAACAACGATAGGCACATGACCAACTTGCTCGCGAAGGTGCTCGATGGCTGTTAGCCCGTCCATTCCCGGCAATCTTACGTCCAAGACGATGACGTCGGGCTTGAAGTCTTCGGCCAGTTCCAATGCTTGCTCGGCCGACGATGCGGCAACGACCTCGTGGCCCATGCTCTCGCCTAGACGCGTCAATCCCCAACAGATCGACTGCTCATCGTCAACAACCAGCAATTTCGGCACAGAGAATCTCCACGCGAGAGAAGGCAATGGACGACTGACAGAAGAAAATACGAGTACTATTGGTCTGTGGCAGGAAAGTCAACCAAGAAATACGTCATCCCGTCGCGACGCTCCCAACTGATTTTTCCACCATGTTGTTCGGCAATTTCGCTCGCGACCGACAGGCCGAGGCCGGTGCCGTCGGCTTTGTTGGTGACAAACGGATCGAACAGAGAGTCTTGAATCTCCGGGGCGGGACCATTCCCTGAGTCAAGGATCTCTACAGTGAACTCGCCAGTGGATGAAGGACGCACGTTTACGATCACTCGTCGCTCGTCGGCCGGCGTTGCAGCCTCGATTGCGTTCAGCAGCAAGTTGATGGCGAGCTGCTCTAATGCGTCGACATCCCCTCGTATGATACACGGCTCGTCCGACGCCGCCCACCGCAATTCGACGTCAACGTGGCGAGCGGCTGGGCGTACCAAGGGCAATACGTTGTCGACAAGCTGCACTATATCGACCTGTTCGTGTGGTTTTGGCGACGCGTGTCCGAGCGACAGAAATCGCTGCAAGTACTTCTCCATCAGTGCGAGTTGCCGAGCGGCCACGTCAAGGCTCTCCGAATCGCCTTGCGATGAGCACTCCCGGTGGTGAAGGTCCAAGGCCATGCGGCAGCCGGTCACGGAATTGCGCATTTGATGAGCCATACCGCTGCCGAGTTGCCCTAGCGTGCGCAGGCGTTCGTTCGTGCGGACTTCTTCTTCGTATCGGGCCAACATGTCCGCCATGCGGTTGATCGACTTGGCCAAATCCAGCACTTCGTCATCTCGGCTGGGGAGCGGCAACGGTTGAAATTCACCTTCTGCAATGTGCTCGACCTGCCCGCGAAGCCGGGCCAATGGTCGACTCACTCGGGACGCGATGACGGCAGCCAACGCGATTACCAAGACGAGTGAAACACCACCGACAACCAATGGCGGGAATACAGCGCCCTGCCACGCTTCGCGATAGCTCTGTTCCGGGTACAGAATGTGGAGCACACCATCTTGCCTGGGGACGCTCGGTCGTCGCATGCGGACCACGGCGTAGAAGTAGCGTCCGTCGTCGATTCGGATGGGGGCTCCCAACGTTAGCTGGCTCCACTGGTCCGTCGGCTCCTGACGAGGAAGCTGAGAGAGAACGTTCCTGGTCATACTGGAGGCCAGGATTGCATTCGAGTCGTCTGTCAGCATGAAGTCCGCGCCAGACAGCCCTTGCATTTGCCGCAAGACGGTCTCGGTCAAAATGAAGCCTGATTCGGCCAAGGTCTGCGTTACGTCGCGCAATTGACGTTCGATCTGCGCTCGTACTCGACGCGCCGACAACCAAGCGTTCAATACGCTCGCACCGACCAGTGTGCCCAACATCACCAGGGCCATGGGCATGATGATCTGATTACGCAACGGCCGGCGCATTATTTTCTCCGAGGGCGACAAAAGGGATTCACCTCATAATAAACCCGATGTTGCGACCGTTCAATCAAACCGACGGACGGGGCACGAGTAACAAAACGACCATCGCGCTGTCGATTCCATCGACAGTGGTGTCGAGGGAATCGCCATTGCCAACTTCTTACGGCTTGTGGCCTGGCACAGGAGAGAAGTTCTTCTTCTCTTTGGGAAGCCATCAGATGCCTGTGTTTTTCGACATTTTTGGCGTGCCGTGCGACACCGCAACGTCCCGCCGACGCCATTTTCAGCAATTGGCACGGACGTTGCTTGCTTCAGAAACAACCGACGCTCACGGTCCGCGCATTCGGATGGCATCACGAACAGGAGAAACAGCATGCGTTCATTTGGTCCTGTAGTAGCGGCTGGGGCAGTGCTCCTGGCATCAACGCTCTCATTCGCCTCAGCTCCTTCCAGCCTCCCAAAACTTGACGCCAAGGTCTACGAAAAGACGGTCGGAGCGGCGATTGAGTACCTGCAACTGAAGGGGCAATCGGACGAGGGGTCCTACAGCAGCTACGTCGGCACGGGAGTGACGTCGCTGGCGACCACGGCTTTGCTGCGGCATGGCCGCACACCGCAGGACCCACAGGTGGCGCGAAGCCTGGAATACCTCAAGCAGTTTGTTCAGCCGGATGGTGGGATCTACCAGCCCGGGACGCTGTACCGCAACTACGAGACCTGTTTGGGCATCCTCTGTTTCTCCGAGGCCAACGTCGACGGCCGTTACGATCGGCTGATCAAACGAGCGGACGCGTTCGTCAAGGGCCTTCAGTGGGGCGAAGACGAAGGGAAGGACCCGTCTGATCCTGCCTTTGGCGGCGGTGGTTACGGCAAGCACAAGCGTCCCGACATGTCGAATACGGGCTTTCTGGTCGACGCACTCCGGGCGGCCGGCAACGACGCCGACAGCGATGCCATACAACGGGCGTTGATCTTCATCTCGCGGTGCCAAAACTTGGAGACCGAGCACAACACGACGCCGTTCGCTGCAAAGAATCCGGACGGCGGATTCTACTACACACCGGCGGCGGGCGGATCCAGTCAGGCGGGTGAAACGGCCAACGGCGGTTTGCGCAGCTACGGTTCGATGACCTATGCCGGTTTGAAAAGCTTGCTGTACGCTGGCGTGGGTCCAGACGATCCACGCGTGAAAGCAGCGGTCGAGTGGATACGCAAACACTACGACACGAAATCCAACCCGGGCATGGGCGACGCGGGGTTGTACTATTACTACCACCTGTTTGCCAAGGCTCTGGACGCCGTCAGTCAGGACGTGCTGGTCGACGACCAAGGGCGAACGCACAACTGGCGAGCCGAACTCGTCGCCGAACTGGCCAAACGTCAGCAGCCGGACGGTTCGTGGACGAACGAGAATGCTCGTTGGTTGGAAGGGGACGCGAGTTTGGTCACCGGCTACGCACTGTTGGCCCTCGCTTACTGCAAACCGCACACGCCGGAATAGGTAAACCGGAACACCGGGAGAGCGGAGCACTGCCGAGTTGGAGTTTGCGCACCGAACTTGGCTCAGCAGAAGCTTCGCCCTCCCGTTTTATACCCACCTTGTTATTTCATCCAATCGGAACATGAGAAGAGGCAACAGTGAGAGACACTCACCGACAACGACGTGCGTTTACTCTTGTCGAGCTACTGGTGGTCATCGCCATCATTGGGATGCTCGTGGCCCTGCTGTTGCCGGCAGTTCAGATGGCGCGCGAAGCTGCACGACGGACGCAGTGCAAGAACAACCTGAAACAACTTGCACTGGCCATCCACAACTACGAAGGCACATACCGCGCGATGCCAGCTAGCGCGGTCGTGAACTTGAACGTGACGTCGACCGGCAACAACGGTTCGTGGGGCGTTCACGGTAGGATTCTTCACTTCCTGGAACAGGCCGATTTGTACAACAACGTGGACATCAACGTGGCCTGGGACTACCAATCGGCCATCGACAAGCTGCGCATACCGGTCTATGCGTGCCCGAGCGATGCTGAAGCGGACAACGTCCGAGATCCAGGTGGCGGCAAAGTACACCTCTATGCCACGACCTACGGCTTCAATCTCGGGACGTGGTTCGTATTCGATCCGGCAACGCGTCGCGGCGGCGACGGCGCCTTCTATCCGAACAGCCACTTGCCGTTCAGCAGCTTCCTCGACGGAACAAGCAATACGCTGCTCGTGGCAGAAGTGAAGGCGTGGCAGAAGTACATGCGAAACGGCGGTCCGCCCACGACCACGATCCCCAACACGGCCGACGAGGCCGCGGTGATTGTCGCGTCAGGCGTGCAATTCAAGGGCACGGGACACACCGAATGGCCGGACGGCCGAGTACACCACACCGGTTTTACAGCCACGCTGACACCAAACACATTTGTCCCCTACACGACCGGCGGCCAGACGGTCGACGCCGACTACAACTCGTGGCAAGAAGGCCGCGACGGCTCGGCCGGACATCCAACTTTCGCAATCGTGACGTCCCGCAGCTTCCACCCCGGCGTCGTACAAGTCGCATTGGTCGACGGATCAGTGCGAACCATCGACGATTCAATCGATCTCACCTCGTGGCGAGCACTGGCCACGCGAGCAGGTGGCGAAGTAGTCCCATCGGGAACTTGAGTCTGGCGCCCTAGTGCTCTGTCAGACCTAAGAATTAGGGTTGGCCGTAGTGGATCTTGCCAAAGATCCCTTGGTGTGAGGATCTTTGGCAAGATCCACTACCCTAAAACAAAGCGTTGACAAAACCCTAGTTGCCGGTTTTGTCCTCCTGATTTGTATCTGAGTCGCGTGTACTCCAAAACGTCGCCAACACTCGGCGCGGGTCTATGGCTGGCCGCCGCGAGGTTTCAAAAGCCCTCGCATCACTTCTCGCCACACATCGCCAGAGCCAGGACGGCATATGCCGTGCCAGAGTGAGTGATGTAGTGTTTGCTGTCCTTCCACATGGATCTCGTAAACCAGCGACCGCTCTCGCGCTGATGGGTCTTCAGCCAACCGATCCCTTTCTGGATTCGCGGATCGTTGGCCGGAACGCCTGCCTTTCGTAGAACGTAGATCGCAAAACCGGTTCCGTAGCCGTCGCTCGATTCCATATCCCGCGGTTTGTCGTCCGACCGTTCCCAGTTGCCAAACGTGACTACTCCCCAGCCGCCGGCTGGCTTCTGAAGTGCGAACACGTCCTTGACAACCTGCTGCCGCTCGGTCTCCGTCATGATCCCGTTCAGGTGCAACGAAACCACGAGTTTCATGGCACGATGGTGCAGGTTGGCGGGAGGATTGTTCTTGAAATACGCGCGGATCTTCTCCAGACCAGCCTTCGCAGCCGGCGTTTCCGCATAGCCATCTGGGGCAACCCCAACTCCGATCGCAATCATGGTCACTCCGTAGTGGTCGTCGATCTCGGAAGGCGGCTGGGCATACTTCATCCAGTCGAATCCACCGTCCTCGCGTTGCATCGTCCACATGCGGTCCAGTGCCTCGCGGGTGATCGCGTGCAATTTGCCCGTGGTCAGTGCGTCATTCTGGGCCAACACCGACGCTGCCATCGCCGTCTTCGTGACACGGTGTTTTCCTGTCTGAGGTTTCTCGGCGCGACGTTCGAGGTTTGCCCGAATCTGTTTATGCGCTGGTACCTGCCAGGAAACCAAAGGGCGGGTGAATAAAAATGCATAGTCCGAGTGACAGGCAAAACATTTGCGATCCTTTTGCCAGTTCAATGCAGCAGCATCCAGGAAGCGAACCGCGGCTTCCATAGAGAACTTGCTACGGATGGGTTCGTCAGGTCGATTCGCGTCAAGGGACGGCACGTTATCGAGTGTCAAAGGTTCGTCGCCAAAAGCGGTCGTAGACAATATCATCGCGATCACCAAGCCAGCCAATTGACGATGCACAAAGCGTATCATCTTCGTTCTCCTGCGTCTTGCTGATTCCATCTCTGCAAATGATGGAGTACCCAACGCCCAAACAATATCATCGATGTTCCGGCTTAGACGGATATCCGTTGTAACCACTCGTCGACTCAATAGCAAAGGTTGTCTGCAACGGGCTCACCGCTTTAGCAACTCGTCAATCGAGATCTTCTCAAACACCAAGTGAGATCCGCTGCCTTCGTACACAATCCCGATGTGTTTGTCGTCGACTCGGCTCAGGCTCGGGTAGCCGGCGCCGCGGCCTTCGTCGAGCAGCAGTCGGTGCGTTTCCGGCCACGTCTTGCCCTCGTCGAAGCTCACCTGGATGCTGTGGTGCGTCCGAGCTTGCTGCGAGTGCGGATTTGCGAACAGCAGCACGGATTTCGATGTACCGTTGTCGCGGTAGTCGAACCGGTACAGGCTGCCGTTACAGTTCGGCTCGATCAGACCATTGCGGTTCGTTGGGTGCGGCGTCCACGTTTCGCCGAGGTCGCGGGTCACGGCCACGGTTCGGAACTTCGTCGGCCTCCCCGTGCGGCAGTTCAGCAGGATGGAACCGTCAGCCAACTGGACCGCCTGACACTCGGTATTGCCAAACGATGCCGCCGGGCTGACCGCCCATGTTTTTCCATGGTCGCGGCTGATGAGTAGGTTTGAAAAATGCTGATCTCGCGCGTCGCGGCCCTGTGTAGGCATCACCAACGTACCGTCCTTCAAAGCGACGCCCTGCTGCGGCGATGGTGCGTACAGGATCCACTCCGCATCTTTCCACGCGCGCGTCATGTTCTGCGGCTTCGTCCAGGTCTGCCCGTCGTTTTGCGATCGCACCATCATGAACTGCGCGCTTTTGCCGATCTCGAAGCCCGGCTCCGATCCGCCCTTGTTCCACTGGTGCGTGCCGGCCTTGCCATTCATCCACACCGCGAAACAAAACACTTCGCCCGTCGCCGGATCTACGATGATCCCAGGGTCGCTGACCCCGTTCACCTCTTGCGGCAGACCGCCGTACGTGCCCATGTCAATGATGACTTGCTGAGCGTCCCAGGTGCGCCCGCCGTTTGTGCTGCGTAGCAGGCCGATGTCGATGTCCTCCTGCAAATCACGTCCCATCCGCCGCCGCATGTCGTATACGCACAGCAGTGTACCCTTCGGCGTCGTGGCCAGCGCCGGGATGCGGTATGTGTGCACGCCGTCATCCCAATGTCGTCGCAGCGCAATGCCGATGCGTTTGCGGACTCCCGGGGTATCGTCGCGCGGCGCGATGCGACCGGCCGTTGTTTCAACGCCAGTCACCGTCGCATCGACCTTGTGTGACAAGTCTGCGTCGGCCCGCACGCGGCAGGACAGCCAGAACTGATTTGCCCCGGCGTTCAGCCGCACGTGGCCCTTGCAGACGATCGTCCTCTCCGGCCACATTCGTTCGCCAAAGGGCTTCTCGCTGGAGAATCCTGTCCCATCACCCGTGAAATAGAATTGAAGCGATTCGAGATCACTTCCACCTTCCAGCGATACTGTGATCGACTCGAGCTGCACGAACGGCTCTCTCGAATTGATGCTCAGCCGCAGGAGCGTGTTGTGCTCGTTACGAATCAACACCGGCGTGGCCAATTGCTGCGTGACGGCCTCAAGTTTCGCCGGATTATCCAACTCGTATTCTTCACCGGCACAGAAACCAGCGCACGCGATTGCAGAGCACGCAACCAAATGTGTGAAACGACATAGAATTCGGTTTGCAGGGTTCATTTCGATCCTCTTTCACGGTCGTTGACGATCCCGGATCGGCTTGTCGTGAGGCACCACGCGGTAGACCTTGGCGGGGCGACTCGGTGTGCAACGGGCTACTACTTGGACCCATCTTGCGGGCTCGATTGAGTCTCCGTCATTCGCTCGATGGCTGATCGGACAACGCGTGCTGGAATGATTTTGGAGAGTTTTGCGCCGGTAGGATCGAACATCACTCCTATGTACATTCCAACGACCTTGACTTCGCCCGTATCAGCGGCCGATTGGAAAACCGGCCCGCCACTGCACCCTGCACCGACGGCCGGAATGGCGTACAGCATAGGCTCGGTGCCCCATTTGGCTTCGGCCTGCATTTCGCGAGACGCCAGATAGCCCCTCATGGCAAGCGGCGAAACGGCGGGACGCACGCCCAAAGATATTGGAAAACCCACAAGGTCAATTTCCGTCGTGCGCTCCGGGACGTCGGTCAATAGACAATCGAAATCGATCGCCAGCATCTTAAGTTCTTCGACTGCCTCCTTGACAACGGGCCGACCTGCAATGGTCATGACAGACAGGTCGGAATTCTGATACGCATGCCAAGGGTCGGCAGCCTTGTCCGTCAACATTCCGAGTTGAACGAATTTCGATGCACCCTTGACGTTGCGATAGAGAATTCGCGTGCCTCCGTGCGTATCTTGTGCTGCGTGCGCGGCTGACACCAGGAATACGGAATCCGATCGCTTCACGAGAAATGCGGTTGCGTACACAGGTTGCCCGTCGGTTTTCCTCGCTTCGGTGACGAGGCATACGGCTCGGTCCCAGCGAGCCAGTGAAGGAGTTTCCTGCGAGATCGCCGTCTTTGGCAACGTGAAGAGAAGCAAACAAGTCCAAAAAAGAGTTCGGTCCATCGATGACAACTCCCAATATGAGAAACTTCGGTGTGTAGTTATTCACTTGACGGAATCGACCCTCACGGCACGGCCTTCCACGGGAGCCACGTCGCAAAAGTCCATCTCGCGAGGGAACGCCAGCCAGTCGCAAGCCGTCTTGGCGATCATACCACGTTTCCATCTTTGCCGCACGTCGAACAATCACCCGCCAACACGTCGGCTGCCGCAAGTCGGGGCGCATCGTGATCGCAAGAGTATCGCGTTACTCGGCAGGGAGGTCCCAGGGACGGAGCCTCGGCAGCCAGCGGGGCACATTCGCGGCGTAAAGACGATACTGGTCGCCGAAACGTTCGCGCAATGCCGGCTCCTCGAACAGCGGAAAGTAGATCGCGTTTCCAAGGAAAAAAGCGACAAGCCAGACAGCCAACGGCCACGACTGAAGAAGTAGAGACTCGCCGGCAAGAACCGTGATGGCTCCCGTAATCATCGGATTTCTGACGAACCGATACGGCCCGGCGACCACGAGCCGCTGGGGAGGATCCCAGGGCGCCGGTGTCCCCTTTCCGGAACGGGCGAACAGGGACACTGTCCAGACAGCAACAGACAGTCCCGCAATGAAAAGGGCAATGGCGATCCAGAAGCGAAAGTCTGATGGGCTGCACAGATCGCTGGCAAAGCGAGAATTGCGTGTTGCGAAAACCACCAGCACAGGCACGATAACCAGAGCCGTGCCAGGAAGAATGATAATCGCCTTTAGAATGCGCCAGTTCATTGGCACCTGCGGTGGTTAGAGTTGCTCCCGAGAAAGGGAGCTAGCCAAGCGACCTGATCAGTGGCGTCGACCTAGTTCATCACTGGAGTAATCTCCCACGCAGCTACGCACTTGAATCAGCATCCCGTTGCCTTACTCCAAGCCAAGTCTCGGCCACGTCTCGCGTATTGAACACAATAACATCGTGAACATCACGGGCAATCCGCTCGAAATATCGAGCCCGATCGAAAGAATCTCCTTTCGCTACCACAATGGCTAGTCTGGAGCCCCTTGATCTCTTCTGGCATTCTCGCGCCACTTCAGCAATGCGCTCAAGCCCACTCTTGTCAATCTGTGACTCTGTGATTCTGCTGGCATCAAACAGCTCAACGAACTCCTCCCCGACACTATCGTCCGTGTCCACTGCCTTCAGGTATTCGCACACTTCATCTGCCGTGAGAACCCCAGTGGCTGTCGCGTTTGCGTAGAAACCATCGAGTTCAACTGTGTAGGCAACAGGCATAAATGCCTCCCGGAAACCAAATCGCAATCCAAAGTGAGCTAGCCCCTTCGCGTCCCAGTTGCTATGCGACGCTCTTGTACGGCCATGTGACACAATATACCGCCGGGAGAGCGTTTATGAAATCAGGGGGCAGGCTCGCACTAATACTGCGTGGACCTTCGGACGGCAAACTCCAGTATTGACTGACTGGAGCATTAGCGGATACTGCATGAATCCGTTGTGACAAGCAGAAGGATGTGTTGCCATGACCCGTTCGGCTAGCAGGCAGTTTTTGGTCTTCGTGTGTTATGGATGTCTAGCCGCTGTACGCGTGGAGGCGCAATCGGCGGAACGCTACGAAGGCTTATCGGACGATCTCAATCAGACGCTGAATGTTCTTGGATACGAAATCTCCGGCGAAGTGGCTAAGCAGCACGCCACGGAGATTTGGGAGCGCGACCGGTGGGATAGTTGGGACAAACATCATGAGACTGCGCAGTATGTGGCCGAGCAGTTTCGCGCAATTGGGTTGGAGCAGGTCGAGGTGCTTCCGTACAAGTCGAACGGACGCACGAAGTACGGCGACTGGACGTCGCAACAGGCATGGGACGTCGACCATGCGCGTCTTACAGTCGTCGAGCCAGCAACGCACGCCGGCGAGGTTATCGCGGACTACCGGGACATACCGCAGACGCTGACCACTCGTTCCGGTTCGACTCCGCCCGGCGGAGTCAAAGGCGAGGTCTTCGCTGTCCGCGATCACGAACGAACGTTAAAGGACGTTAAGACCGACGATCTGCGCGGCAAACTGGTATTGATCGAGACACTTGGCGGCCGGGCACCCAGCTCGAAAGTGATTTCGATGGCAAAGGATGCTGGTGCCGTTGGGATCCTTCGAGACGACATTCCAGAGTTGGGCAAAGGCAAAGTCCGCGATCGCCAGATCGGCTACGACGCCGTGCGTTGGGGAGGCTCGGTCCCGGATGGGATGATCGGATTCAACCTCTCGCCTCGTATGGGCGACTATCTGCGAAAACTGGCAGCTCTGCATGAACGAGTCGTCTTGCACGCCGATGTGAAAACGCATTCGTATGATGGCACTATCGACGTGGTAACGGGCGTGCTGCCGGGAACGGAATCGCCGGAATACGAACTGTTGGTCGTGGGGCATCTGTACGAAATCGGGGCCAACGACAACGCCTCTGGGTGCGGCTTGTCGATCGAGATTCTTCGGGCCCTCAAGACGCTGATGGACAGTGGCCGTTTGGCGCCGCTGAAGCGAACCATCCGTGTCGTCTTGGGTATGGAGACCCACGGGATGCTGGCTTGGTTGACTTCACACAAAGAGAAACTCCCTTACCTGATCGCTGGCATCGACCTTGACATGGTAGGCGAGGATCAATGGAAGACCTTGTCCACGTGGAAGCAATCGCGTCTGCCGGATTCCGCCCCATCCTACGCGGAGAACTTGGCTTGGGCACTGCTTCAACGCTACGTGCGAGCCGCGGATCCGACGATGCGTGTGGCCACAAAGCTCGACAACTGGTACATCGATGACTGTATCACGGCAGATCCCATGGTGGGCTGCCCGAATTTTCTGTGGGTCCAACTCCCCGACCGGTTTTATCATTCCTCGCAGGACACGCCAGATAAACTCAGCACGAATACCTTGCACATCACGGGGACTGCGGCCGGAGCGTATCTGTACTACCTGGCGACAGCACAAACGGACGAGGCTCTTTGGTTAGGTACGATCGTGGAAGCAGATGTCCAGGTGGATTTGGCCGAACGAACGTCAGCCTTGATTCGTGCCACGGCCGCTGGACCCCAGACCGGCGAATCACTGGGACGTGCGGCTCTCGACGGTAGGGAGTTGATCGCTTACCGACTGGATCGAGGTCTGCGCGCGCTGCCGTCCGTCATGGAATTGGTACCTGAGAAGGACCGCAATCGGGTATCCGTCGCAGTGGAAGCGGCCGAGAGCAGACTGCGAGCACAGGCCGAATGCCAGACGGCCCGATTCACGTCCGCACTGGAGGCGATGGCGGCGGCACGCGAAATCGGCCCGATTGTCGCATACGCCCGTCCGGACTTCCCGTCGGCGGCGCGGGCGAAGAGCCTGATTCCAACTCGGAAGGTCCTCGGAACATTGACGCTGGTCGACGCCCCTGTGCCCATGCCCGAAGGCCGCAACTGGTACTTCACGTGGAGTTGGCGGGCCAATGTGCCGTGGTGGTGGGCTGATGGGAAACGAGACGTGTACGAGATCACCAGGCGATCAGCCCTGGAGATCGGACGCGAGTTCAACGAAGAGTATCTCGAAGACGTTCTAACGCAATTCGAGTACTTCGCCCAGTGCGGTTACGCATCACTGAGAATCCGCAACTAGTGAGAGTCCTGCTTGCTGGCAGTGGTGACGGATGGACTACGCGCTTCCGCTGCGGGCGGCTTTTTCTTGAAGGATCGTCACCAAAGTGGGATCCACCGGAAACATCCCCTCGATCGTGATACGGCCGAGATTGCGAATCGACTCCTCGGCACTGTGGCCCAGCAATCCGTCGTCGTCGGCCAATCCGAATCCTCCGATTGCCATAAACGCCGCGGAGGGGATGATGTGGTCACCTGCTCGGCGCAGCTTTCTTGATTCTCAGATCATCGTATTGCGGAACGGCAACACTGTACGACCAGTCGTGTCTCCACGTCGGGTTCGAGTTTCAGTGGGAGCCCATTGTGGAGTTGCTTGCCCGTGAACGTGGTTTCGGAGCTTTCGTCCACGTTTCGGATAGTGTAGGTTCTGTCGAGTTCGACGGTGAACCATTCGGGCAATGTGTTCATTCGTGGCCAGTCGTGCTGGAAGCCCATGTGGAGGCGGTGCCGAGGAATGTCGAAGATCAGCTTGCCGGACCACGGTTTGCCGGCGCGAACGACAATGGCCAATTCTTCGGGCGATTGGCTGGCGCCGAGGATGAGGTCGGGCCGCCAAGGCTGGGCGACGATTCCGCGGGTGTGCATCAGAGCGTGCATGATGACGGTGCGTACGATGTTGCATTGCCACTTATCCGCGCCCCAGAGCTTCGCCTTGTCCAACGGTACGTGAGTGCCGGTCAAGTGCCGTGTGACCATCAGATCGACCCAACGCAGGCCATCGGGAACAGGCTGGCGATTGAGCAAGTACATGGCGCCTTCGGCAGAATCTGCGCCCGTGTCGCCGCCTGCACCGCCAACGCCGCGGGTCATGTATGGGTTTTTGCCGAGGTTGCCCAGCAGCAGCTTGATGTGCGGTCGATATTGCTGGCGGCCAACGGCCATATCGTAATCGAGGTAAGCAATGTAGTTGTAGCCCCAGCCGTCGCTGAGCTGGCCGGCCCGTTCGTCTCCCTGTCCGTCGAGACGGTTGTACATGAATCCGTCCGCGTTTGTGCCTCGTTCCAGCACGACATCCAAGATGCGGCGCATAGACGAAGCGTACTCCTGGGCCTTGGCTGGGTTGGCTTGCGATTCCACCGCCAACAAGAGCCCCAGACCACCGATGATCTCGCAACCGTGGTCGCGTAAGTATACCGGAATGAAGTTTTCGTGCTTCAGATAACGGTCGCCCAGCCGTTCCGCCCAGCGAAGGAACTTCTCCTCGCCGGTCATCGTGTAAAGGCGGCACAGCGCTTGCAGTTGTTCTCCATCCACCTCGACTGCGCGCTGCGGGTGTTCGAGGGAAGGGATCTTGCCGTCCGGAGTCTCAATGTTCGCGTGCTTCCAGAGATCCTCCTCGATGGCTTTCATTCGCTCGAACCACTCGTCGCGGCCGGTCACCTCGACAATGGCGATGAGGCCGTCTTTGACATACTCGCTGGCGCCAAAGATGAGCCGGTCCATGGGATACTCGTCCACTTTGGCTCCTTTGTCGAAGTCGAAGGGCGCCGGGATCCGATCCAAATGATTGCACCGCTCGATCTCGGCGTGCAGCAGTTTCCGCAATGGGCCGTCCAGCACCGTGCGATCCGTGGCGTACGCCGCCCAGCACAAAAACGGATAGCAGTCAGCAGCCGTGTTGTGGTAGTTCCACACTCCTCGCATCTTCAAGAGACCCGTTTCCGGATCGATGCGCACTATCGCAACCTCGTGTAGCCAGCGCTGGACCTTGCTCAGCGAGTACCCGGCGATTTCGGCCGATGCAGCGGCTTGGCGGAAGGAAGCGTCTTCCACCGTGTCGGACTCAGGGATCTGCTCTCCCGCGCGGACGCCACCCCGCCAACTTGCAGCGGGAATCGTCAGGCAAAAGGTCAGCAGCACCACGATGCCGGCGTTGTTGACTGGCGTCATGCAACCGTTCCTCTCTCTCGAAGTCACGTCAAAATCGTGTCGGGACAGAATGGCAAATGTAACTGGCAGGTTCATTGCCGCCAAGCTTGTTTCCGAAGAAGAGCCGCCATTGCACTTCTACCGGAACAGCAGAATGTGCCGCTTTTTCGTCTTCGTTCCGTCGCCGACGGGCCGTTCTTGAGAACGTGGTTGGCGCCGATTGACGGCTATGGTAGACACCCAGGGAGTATGTGCGGAGCAAATGGAACGCCAAAGCGGAATGAGGAAATGTCCATGTTGTGGAAGAGCGCAATAGCAGTAGTTTTCGCCATGATGACCTTGGGGCTCCGTGTTGCGATCGCCGAAGAGGAATCGACCGCGAAGTACATTGTCTTGGAGGGAACGCCGGAAGAAGTCGGAGGAGAATTTGCGAGGCTAAACGGCAAGAAGATCAAAGCGGATTTTGAGCGATTCGCGAGGGAGAATCAGAACCTTCTCAAGGCCGGAACGAAGTATCTTGAAATCACCAAGAAACTCGCGCCCTACTGGCTGGCGGAAGCAACCGCCGTAGCTAAGGAAATCGGCGTGGATCCCACGCTGTTCGCCATCTACCTTGGTGCAAAGTACCGCGGAGTGAACGCGGGCCACGAATGCGTCTCCTATGCAGCGACAGGGAAGGCCACCAAGGGCGACAAGGCGCTTCTTCACAAGCTGCGACAGAACAGGTTTCGCCTGCAGGGCGCCTATTTCAAGAAAATCGTGGTCCCAGGCAAATGCCTGCACAGATTTTTCCGTGTCGGCGACGTCCATGGCCTCGAACCATGTATGTTCGTGAACGAGAAAGGCCTTGCGAGTTGCCACGTTCAGTGCGGGCGTGATCCCCAGCCGCGATGGAAGGGGTGGATGACCCATTCGCTTTCCCGGTACCTCGCTGAGAACGCCGCCACCTGCCAGGAGGCACTGGACATTCTCCAAATGACCTGCAAGGAGGGTTACTATGCCGGAGGCAAGATCGGTACCCGATGGACGTTCGCAGACGCATCCGGAGACATCGTCACGGCCTTGCAGCATGCCAAGGCGGTCAGCAAGATCGACTGGGCAAGGGAAAGAGGATTCGTTCTGAACAAGGGGAAGTTCCCCAGCGAGGATGATCTTCCGGTGGATGCCCTCGCCATGAACGAAGCGCTGAGAAAAGACACGGGGCTCTGTTCGCTCACCGCGGAAGTGCCCAAAGAGCACCCGGAGTTCTTGACCTGCGCCTGGGTGAGCCTCGGCAATCCTTCGTCCGTGTACGTGCCGCTCTTCATGGGCGGCAGGGGGACGCCGGTCTCGATCGC